>CAVPLE010000105.1:0-18924 GCA_963705865.1 uncultured Holophagaceae bacterium
GCGGTCTACGACCAGGACCGCAGCGCCGCCAGCCGCGCCCTGGCCGAGCGCTTCCCGCACTCCGGCTACTTCAAGCGCAGCCACGAGATTCACGCCGAGGGCGAGATTGCCGCGCTGCTCGACGGCGGCCGCGCGAGCCTGGTGCTGATCATCCCGGAGGATTTCGAGCGCAAGCTCGCCCTCGGCGAAACGGCGGGTGGTGCAGACGGTCGCCGACGGCTCGTTTTCCGCCACCGCGATGGTGGTGGTCGGCTACGCCGAGGCGATCATCCAGGACTATGCCTTCGAGCGGGCGGCGACGCGCCTGGCCGCGCACGGCGGCGCGCCGCCGTCGGCGGTGCGGGTGCAAGGATGGTGGCCCCGATGGCCGGGGTGTCGGGTTTTATTTCAGGAATACTACCGAACTGGTGCTGTTCGGCATACGCGGCAAAGACGCGCGAACGCTTGCGCCGGGGCGCAGCCAGGTAAATATCATCCGGACACAAAAGCGCGAGCATTCCCGGAAACCGGATGAACTATATGACATTGTCGAAGCATGCAGTCCCGGCCCCTATCTGGAACTATTTGCCCGGGGTTCCAGAAAGGGATGGAAAACATGGGGAAATGAGTCCGGGGATTATTATCCCTCATGGCCCACATATGCTAACCACTCCCAAAGCGCGACTGCTTTATCCGCCGGAACGATAGATAATTTATAATACTTGTTTACTTCACCCCCGGAACCCAGGGGCGCTGGCCGCGTTGGCGTACAACTGTTTCCACCCTCACGCCATCGCCCTCAAACCACAGTGTATGGCTGCCGCCAAAATATAGATCGCGCGCGTCAATCACAAGCCATGGCCCGTTACAGTGCTTCGCGGCAACACTGGCGATAACGATACTGGCGCGTTAGGAGGTCCAGATGCGCGACATCATTCACCTGCAGTGCCAAGACTGCAAGCGCAAGAACTACAGCACCACCAAGAACAAGAAGACCACCACGGGCAAGCTTGAGTTCAACAAGTTCTGCCGTTTCTGTGGCGGGTATAAGATTCACCGCGAGACGAAGTAGGTCTCCGGTCGAGGGTTTTCCACCCGGCGCTACCAACAGCCGGGTGGTCCCACAGGGGAGTAGCTCAGTTGGTAGAGCAGCGGACTCCAAATCCGCAGGTCGCGGGTTCGAAGCCTGTCTCCCCTGCCACCTTCCCGGCCCCGGCGATCCTGCTCGGGGCCAGGTTTTTCTCACCGAATCCTTTCCACGGGGTCCAACGTGATCGGCGCCATCAAGCAGCAGGCCAGGGATCTGTTCGCGGAACTCGACCGGGTGGACTGGCCCAGTAAAGAGAAGGTCATCAGTTCCACATGGACGGTCGTGATCGTCTCGGTGTTCGTCGGCGTTTATCTGTGGTCCGTGGACTGGGTCTTCTCAAAGGCTTTCGCGGCTTTGTGGCTGAAGACTCGCTGAAGCGGAGGCAACCATGACCGATTTCGTGAGCACCCCCCAAGACACGGTGGTTCCGCCCCAGCCGCAGGGCCGCGAGCTCAAGTGGTTCATCATCCACACCTATTCGGGCTACGAAGCCAAGGTGATGGAGCATCTCCGCCAGCGCATCAAGATGGAAGAGCGCGACGAGAACTTCGGGGACATCCAGATCCCCGAGGAGACCTACGAGGAGATGAAGGTCGACGCCAAGTCCGGCAAGAAGGAGCGCGTCGTCAAGAAGCGCAAGTCGTTCCCTGGCTACCTGCTCGTGCAGATCCAGGTGGAGCGCAAGCCCGGCGGCTCCGTCGAGATGGCCGACGCCGACTGGCATCTGGTGCGCAACACGCCCAAGGTGACCAGCTTCGTGGGCGCCAACAAGAAGCGGCCCACGCCCCTGACGGACGAGGAAGTCCGCCAGATCATGCACCACACCGAAGAGACCCAGGAAAAGCCCAAGCCCAAGTACCACTTCGAGAAGGGCGAGAAGGTCCGCATCATCGACGGCCCCTTCGCGAACTTCGAGGGCGACGTGGACGAGATCCACGAAGAGCGCTCCACCATCAAGGTCATGGTCACGGTCTTCGGTCGCTCCACCCCCGTGGAGCTGGACTTCATCCAGGTCGAAAAACGCTAAAGCGTTTTTTGACCTTTTCAAGTAGACTTTCTAGTCCCGGTCCATTTGGACCGGGACCTTTCAACCCGGTCGGTGGAACCTCAGGCTCCGCCACCCTACAAGGCGGACGTCGCCGGCATGTGCCGGAATCCTCCGCGGGAGCATTCACATGGCAAAGAAGGTCACCGGCTATATCAAGCTGCAGCTGCCCGCGGGCGAGGCCACCCCGGCCCCTCCCGTCGGTCCCGCGCTGGGCCAGCACGGCGTCAACATCATGGAATTCGTGAAGCAGTTCAACGCGAAGTCCGTGGGTTCCGTGGAGAAGGGCACCACCCTTCCCGTGGTCATCACCGTCTACGCCGACCGCAGCTTCAGCTTCATCCTCAAGACGCCTCCGGCGGCCGTGCTGATCATGAAGAAGCTCGGCCTGCCCAAGGGCAGTGCCACGCCGAACAAGGACAAGGTCGGCAAGATCACCCAGGCGCAGCTCGCCGAGATCGCCAAGGTGAAGATGCCTGATCTCACCGCCGGCAGCCTCGAAGCCGCCATTCGTTCCATCGCCGGCTCCGCCCGCTCCATGGGCGTCGAAGTCATCGACTGACAAATCCACCACTGAGGCACGGAGGGCACTGAGAAAAGACCACGGAGAACAAAATAGGCTCTCTTGTTTTCTCAGTGTTTCCTCAGCGTTCTCCGTGTCTCCGTGGTGAATCCTTTTTTCTCGGAAAGCTGCATCGTGCGGCGATCCCGGCCACCGCGACCGTCATCGCGGGAGATTGTTCGAATGGAGCCAATATGGCAAAACCTGGAAAGAAGTACCGGGCTGCCGCGGCCATGATCGAAGATCGCCCCTACGAGCTGAAGGATGCGCTCACCGTCGTGAAGGACGCGGCCTACGCCAAGTTCGACGAAACGGTCGAAGTGCACATGCGGCTCGGAGTGGATCCCCGTCACGCGGACCAGATGGTCCGCGGCACCATCGTCCTGCCGCACGGAACGGGCAAGACGATGCGCGTAGCGGTGATCGCGGGTGGCGAGAAGATCAAGGAAGCGGAAGCGGCGGGCGCCGAGATCGTGGGCGGGGACGAGCTGGTGGAGAAGATCGCCGGCGGGTTCCTCGACTTCGATGCCCTGGTCGCGACCCCCGACATGATGAAGGGCGTCGGCCGTCTGGGTAAGGTGCTGGGTCCCCGTGGCCTGATGCCCAACCCCAAGACCGGCACCGTGACCTTCGACGTGGTCAAGGCCATCAAGGAGATCAAGGCCGGCAAGGTGGAGTACCGCGTCGACAAGACCGGCATCATCCACGCGCCCGTCGGCAAGCTCTCCTTCGGCGTCGAGAAGCTGGAAGAGAACGCCAAGGCGCTCATCGATGCCGTCCACAAGGCCAAGCCCGCCACGGCGAAGGGCAAGTACGTGAAGACGATGTATATCGCTTCGACGATGGGCCCCTCGGTCACCCTCAACACCGCTGTTGAGAAGTAGGAGGCCGACCATGGAAAAGAACCAGAAGATCTCCGAAGTAGCCGAACTCAAGGAAACCTTCGCGTCCGCCACCTCGGCCGTCGTGATCGAATTCAAGGGTCTCGTGGTGGGGAAGGATACTGCCTTCCGCAAGAGCATCCGCGAGAGCAAGGCCCAGTACCGTGTCAGCAAGAACACCCTGCTCCGCCTGGCCGTGAAGGACACCACCTTCGCGCTCCTGGGCGATCACTTCAAGGGCGCCAGCGCCGTGGCCACCACCAAGGACGACGTCGTCGCCCTGGCCAAGGCCGTCAATGGCTTCCTGAAGGACAATCCCGCCGCCACCTTCAAGGCCGGCATCATGGATGGCAAGCAGATCGATGCCAAGCAGCTCCAGGTTCTTGCCGAGCTGCCGAGCCGCGACGTGCTGATCGCCAAGCTGCTCTACCTCATGACCTATCCCATCTCCGGTCTGGCGGTCGCCCTCGAGGGCATCCGCAAGCAGAAGGCCGGCGAGTAGGACGAGTTGCTCAACCCCGAACCCAAAACCCATTTCGAATTTTAGGAGACCATCATGGCTCTCACTGCTGATCAGCTCATCGCTGAAATCGAAACCATGACCGTGCTTGACCTGGCCAACCTGGTCAAGGCCCTTGAGGAGCGCTTCGGCGTCTCCGCCGCCGCCATGGCCGCCCCCGCCGCTGGCGCTGGCGCCCCGGCCGCCGCTGCCGAAGAGCAGACTGAGTTCAACGTCATCCTCACCGAGGCCGGCGCGAACAAGCTCAACGTCATCAAGGCTGTCCGCGAGATCGTCGCCGGTCTGGGCCTGAAGGAGGCCAAGGATCTCGTTGACGGCGCTCCCAAGCCCGTCAAGGAAGGCGTCACCAAGGACGAAGCTGCCAAGATCAAGGAAAAGCTCGAAGCCGCTGGCGCCAAGGTCGAGGTCAAGTAGTTCCTTTCCCAGGTACTAACGCAAAGCGCAGGGTGCGTCGCGCACCTTGCGCTTTGCGGTCTTGTCTGGACATGGTACGATTATTCCTTCCGCCCGGTCCCTCGGGCGGTCCCGCCACCTTCAAAGGCCCCTGGTTGCGAAACGCCTTCCGCCGCAGCGCCAATCTGTTTTTTGCTGGGCCGCTCCCTCCACCGATGGGTGGCCGAGTGGCCTTTGGCGCATGTGCGTGCGTGCTTCGCGCCGGTCATCCCTGATCCTTTCCCCGGGGCCGCGGCTCCGGGGGCTTCGCCGTCTTTGCTCAAGGCCCGCAGCATAGCCTAGTTTCTCGCCGCGTGCCGTTCATAGAAGGTTCCGCCAACTTCACCTGGAGCGAACCATGAGTGTTCAGCAGAACATCTACCGCCAGCGCCATAACTTCTCCAAGATCCGGTCCCTGGTCCCCATCCCGAACCTGATCGACATTCAGAAGCGGAGCTACGACGAGTTCCTCCAGATGAACCTGCTCCACAGCGAGCGGGAAACCCGCGGCCTCAAGGCCGTGTTCGAGTCGATGTTCCCCGTGCACAACGGGAAGAATCCCGACGGCACCGATGCCACCCTCGAAGTCGAATTCCTCGACTACACCGTGGGCCACTGGGCCTGCAAGTGCGAAAAGTATCTGGGCCTGGAGCACCTCCGTACCGCGTGCAAGCAGTGCGGCCACAGCATCGTGTCGGACCACCCGAAGGATCCCACGGTGGACTGCCCCAAGTGCGGCACGCGCAACAAGAACGCCGCCACCATCTGTGACGTGTGCCAAGAGCCCGTCTCGATGAAGCAGAAGATGGGCATGGACGAGTGCGTCGAGCGCGGCTCCACCATGGCCGCCCCCCTGAAGATCCGCGTGCGCCTCAACCAGTTCGAGAAGGACGACAAGGGCAACCGCCGCTTCAAGCAGAGCCAGGATTCGGAAGTCTACTTCGGCGACCTGCCGATCATGACCGACCGCGGCACCTTCATCATCAACGGCACCGAGCGCGTGATCGTCAGCCAGCTGCACCGCAGCCCCGGCGTCTTCTTCAGCATCGCCTCCGACAAGAGCCTCTACAGCTCGCAGATCATCCCCTACCGCGGTTCCTGGATCGAGTTCGAACTCGACTCCAAGGGCCTGCTCTACGCCCGCATCGACCGCAAGCGCAAGTTCCTCGGCGCCACCTTCATGCGCGCCCTGGGCCTCTTCAACGAGGACCTCGGCTCCAACGAAGCCATGCTCCGTCACTTCTACGCGCCGGCCACCTTCTTCCTCAAGAAGGGCAAGCTGAGCGTGGCCCTGAGCGATCTGCTGGCGGGGCGCAAGCTCGGCGAGGCCGTGAAGCACCCCAAGACCAAGGAAGAGATCCTCGCCAAGGACAAGAAGATCACGCGCCGCGTGCTCGAGCAGATGGAGAAGGCCGGCATCAAGGACGTGCCCGTGGAGCGCGAGATGCTCGACGGCGCCATGCTGCTGCAGGACATCGTGAACATGGGCACCGGTGAAGTGCTCATGGAAGCCAACGAGCCCTTCCTCCAGACCCACCTCGAGATGTTCCTGGCCAACGACATCCAGTCCTTCGACGTCTGCTTCCCGGAAGCCGACCTCACCGGTAAGGTCTTCTCCGAGACCCTGGCCAAGGATCACACCGAGGACAGCGAAGAGGCCGCCAAGGAGCTCTTCAAGAAGATCCGGCCCGGCGAGCCCGCGACGCTGGAATCCAGCAAGAAGCTGCTCTTCGGCATGTTCTTCGATCCCCAGAAGTACGACCTCAGCAAGGTGGGCCGCCACAAGATCAACGCCAAGCTCGGCCTTAGCACCGACCTGGACTTCCGCACCCTGGGCACGGACGACTTCGTGAAGACCGTCCACTACCTGCTGCGCCTGAAGAAGTACGACACCACCCGCCAGGACATCGGCGAGATCGCCCCCGTCCGCGCGGACGACATCGACCACCTGGGCAACCGCCGCGTGCGGTCCGTGGGCGAGCTGCTGGAGAACGGCTTCCGCGTCGGGCTGGTGCGCGTGCAGCGGGCCATCAAGGAGAAGTTCAGCATCGCGCAGGATCCCAACAGCCCCCTGCAGGCGCATGACCTCATCAACAGCAAGCCGGTCATCGCGGCCATGAAGGAGTTCTTCGGCAGCAGCCAGCTCTCCCAGTTCATGGATCAGACCAACCCGCTGTCCGAGATCACCCACAAGCGCCGCCTGTCGGCCCTCGGACCGGGCGGCCTCAGCCGCGACCGCGCGGGCTTCGAAGTGCGCGACGTGCACACCTCGCACTACGGCCGCATCTGCCCCATCGAGACGCCCGAAGGCCCGAACATCGGCCTCATCAGCTCGCTCTCCTGCTATGCCCGCATCAACGAGTTCGGCTTCATCGAAAGCCCCTACCTCAAGGTGGAGAACGGCCGCATCGTCCACTTCGCCAAGGTCACCAGCGTGGGCGACTCCAAGTTCGGCTACATGGACGTGGTCCGCCTCGACGACCTGGAGGCCGAGAACAAGAAGCTGGCCAAGGCCGGCAAGCGCGCCGCCAAGTTCGAGATGCACGCCTTCTACCTCTCCGCCTGGGAAGAGGACGAGCACGTCATCGCGCAGGCCAATGTCCCCGTGGACGCCGATGGCGCCATCCTCGACGAGGACGTCACCGTCCGCGTCGCCGGTGAGACCAAGATCCTCACCCGCGACAAGGTCACGCTCATGGACGTGAGCCCCAAGCAGGTGGTCTCCGTGGCTGCCTCGCTCATCCCCTTCCTTGAGAACGACGACGCGAACCGCGCCCTCATGGGCGCCAACATGCAGCGTCAGGCCGTGCCCCTGATCCGCACCGAGGCTCCCATCGTGGGCACCGGCATGGAATACGTGGCCGCCAAGGATTCCGGCGCCTGCGTGGTGTGCCGCCGCTCCGGCATCGTCGAGACCGTGGACGCCAACCGCATCGTGGTGCGCGTCGAGGACGATCCCGAGACCGAGGGCGTCGAATCCGGCGTGGACATCTACACCCTGGTGAAGTTCGCCCGCAGCAACCAGAACACCTGCCTCAACCAGACCCCGCTCGTGAAGAAGGGCGAGTACGTCACCGAGGGCCAGATCCTCGCCGACGGACCCTGCACCGATCACGGCGAGCTGGCCCTGGGCCGCAACCTCGTCGTGGCCTACATGCCCTGGCGCGGCTACAACTTCGAGGACGCGATCCTGATCTCCGAGCGCGTGGTGAAGGAAGACCTCTACACCACCATCCACATCGAAGAGTTCGAGGTCCACGCCCGCGACACCAAGCTGGGCCCCGAAGAGATCACCCGCGACATCCCCCAGGTCCGCGAGGAGGCCCTCAAGAACCTCGACGACAGCGGCATCATCCGCACCGGCGCCACCGTGCGCCACGGCGACATCCTGGTGGGCAAGGTCACGCCCAAGGGCGAGACCATCCTCTCCCCCGAAGAGAAGCTGCTCCGCGCCATCTTCGGCGAGAAGGCCAGCGACGTGAAGGATGCCAGCCTGACCGTGCCCCCGGGCATCGAAGGCACCGTGGTGGACATCAAGGTGTTCACCCGCAAGGGCCAGGAAAAGGATCTCCGCACCCAGCAGATCGAGCGCGACCAGATCGCCAAGTGGGAGAAGGATCTCTCGGACGAAGAGCGCATCATCCGCGCCGAGGCCAAGAAGAAGATCGTGACCCTGCTCAAGGGCAAGGAGCTCTCCGAGCCCCTCACCGACGACAAGGGCCAGAAGGAGCTGCTGCCCAAGGGCAAGAAGCTCACCCAGAACATGCTCGAAGCCGTGTCCTACCACCGCTTCCGGCAGATCTCCGTGGCCGCGGGCAAGAACCGCATCGAGACGGAAGTCCTCGACATCCTCGACAAGACCGAGAGCCAGCTCAAGGTCCTCCGCAACATCCTCGACGAGCGCATGGAGCGCCTGCTCAAGGGTGACGAGCTGATGCCCGGCGTCCTCAAGACGGTGAAGTGCTACGTGGCCGTGAAGCGCAAGCTGCAGGTCGGCGACAAGATGGCCGGCCGCCACGGCAACAAGGGCGTGGTCAGCCGCATCCTCCCCGTGGAGGACATGCCCTACCTGCCCGATGGCCGCCCCGTGGACATCGTGCTGAACCCCCTCGGCGTGCCGTCCCGCATGAACATCGGCCAGGTGCTCGAGTGCCACCTCGGCTGGGCCGGCAAGACCCTCGGCGTCCACTTCTCCACGCCTGTCTTCGACGGCGCGCGGGAAGCCGACATCAAGGGCTTCCTCGTCCAGGCCTGGGAGAAGAACAACAAGCTGGGCCCCGATGTCACCGGCAAGACCATGCTGTTCGACGGCATGACCGGTGAGGCCTTCGAGCAGCCCGTGAACGTGGGCTGTGTCTACATGCTCAAGCTGCACCACTTGGTGGACAACAAAATCCACGCCCGGAGCATTGGGCCCTACAGTCTCATCACCCAGCAGCCCCTCGGCGGCAAGGCCCAGTTCGGTGGCCAGCGCTTCGGCGAGATGGAAGTGTGGGCGCTGGAAGCCTACGGCGCGGCGCACGTGCTGCAGGAACTCCTCACCTACAAGTCCGACGACATGCACGGCCGCACCCAGATCTACCAGGCCATCATCAAGGGCGAGACCATCAAGGATCCCGGCCTCCCCGAGAGCTTCAACGTCGTGAAGAAGGAACTCAACGCGCTCTGCATCGATGTCGAGATGCTCACCCGCGAAGAGCTGGATCCAGGCCTCGTGGAAGAAGAACCCGCCGCCTTCTCCATCGAAGGCTGACAAGAACATTCACCACGGAGGCACGGAGTGCACGGAGAACTGATTCACGGAGAGATCACGGAGAAGGTGCTGGGGGCCGCCATCGAGGTCCACAAGCACCTTGGCCCTGGTCTGCTTGAATCGACGTATGAATCCTGCCTCTGTCACGAACTGCAGATCCGTGGCCTTTCATTTCAGCGGCAGGTTTCACTGCCCCTGGATTACAAGGGCCTGCATGTGGAAGCCGCCTTCCGCCTGGATCTCGTGGTCGAAGGCAAGATCATCGTCGAACTGAAGAGCCAGGAAGGCATCCTTCCCGTCCACGAAGCCCAGCTGATGACCTACCTGAAACTGACTGGAACACGTGTGGGCCTGCTCTTGAACTTCAATGTCCCGGCCATGAAAGACGGCATCGTCCGCCGCGTCCTGTAGCCATATCCTCCGTGCCCTTCTCCGTGCTTTCCCTCCGTGCCCTCCGTGTCTCCGTGGTGAATCTTTAAGAGGTCGACATGTATCCTGAGCAGCAGAACATCAACGCCTATGAGTGCATCCGGGTGTCCCTGGCCAGCCCGGACAAGATGCGTTCCTGGTCCAAGGGCGAAGTCACCAAGCCCGAGACCATCAACTACCGCAGCCTGAAGCCCGAGCGCGATGGCCTCTTCTGCGCCCGCATCTTCGGCCCCGTGAACGACTGGGAATGCCTCTGCGGCAAGTACAAGCGGCAGAAGTTCAAAGGCGTCACCTGCGACAAGTGCGGCGTCGAAGTCACCAAGAAGTCCGTGCGCCGCGAGCGCATGGGCCACATCGCGCTGGCCAGCCCGGTCAGCCACGTGTGGTTCTTCAAGGGCGTCCCCAGCCGCATCGGCTACCTGCTGGACATCCCCCTGAAGGATCTCGAGCGCGTGCTCTACTTCGAGGCCTATGCCGTCACCGAATCCGGCGGCACCACCCTGAAGGAAGGCGAGATCCTGAACGAGGACAAGTTCCGTGAGGCTCGCAGCCTCCACGGCGAAGGCTTCAAGGCCCAGATGGGCGCCGAGGCCATCAAGGAACTGCTCAAGCAGGTGGACATCGAGGCGCTCACCATCGAGCTCCGCGACTTGATGAAAAAGGAAACCTCCAGCCAGAAGCGCAGCAAGGTCGCCAAGCGCCTCAAGGTGGCGGAGTCCTTCCACCGCTCCGGCAACAAGCCCGAGTGGATGATTCTCGACGTGGTGCCCGTGCTGCCCCCCGAGCTGCGCCCCCTGGTGCCCCTCGACGGCGGCCGCTTCGCCACCTCCGATCTGAACGACCTGTACCGCCGCGTCATCAACCGCAACAACCGCCTCAAGAAGCTCCTGGAACTCAAGGCCCCCGATGTCATCGTGCGCAACGAAAAGCGCATGCTGCAGGAGGCCGTGGACGCCCTCTTCGAGAACGGCAAGCGCGGCCGCCTCCTGCGCGGCGTCAGCAACCGCCCCCTGAAGTCCCTCAGCGACGCCCTCAAGGGCAAGCAGGGCCGGTTCCGCCAGAACCTGCTCGGCAAGCGCGTGGACTACTCGGGCCGCTCCGTCATCGTGGTGGGCCCCGATCTCAAGCTGCACCAGTGCGGCCTGCCCAAGAAGATGGCGCTGGAGCTCTTCAAGCCCTTCATCTTCAACCGGCTCGAGCACAAGGGCTATGCCGCCACCATCCGCCAGGCCAAGGAGATGGTCGAGGAAGGCCGTCCCGAGGTCTGGGACGTGCTGGAAGAGGTCATCAAGGACCATCCCGTCCTGCTGAACCGCGCCCCGACCCTGCACCGTCTCGGCATCCAGGCCTTCCAGCCCGTGTTGGTCGAAGGCAAGGCCATCCGTCTGCATCCCCTGGTCTGCACCGCCTTCAACGCCGACTTCGACGGCGACCAGATGGCCGTGCACGTCCCCCTCAGCCCCATGGCCCAGATCGAGGCCAAGGTGCTGATGATGTCCACCCAGAACATCCTCAACCCCGCCAACGGCCGTCCCAACGTGGTGCCCAGCCAGGACATCGTCCTCGGCGGCTACTACCTCACCAAGAAGCGGCTCAACCGCAAGGGCGAGGGCATGGTCTTCGGCAACGTCAACGATGTGGTCGCCGCCCACCAGGCCGGCGTGGTCGACACCCACGCCATCATCCAGCTGCGCTACACCGGCGAATGGGTGGACACCGAGGCCTGGCACGCGAAGGACCCCAAGAAGAACTCCGAACAGGAAGTCTTCGAGGCCCCCGCCGAGACCGTGAAGCACCAGATCAAGACCACCACCGTGGGCCGCGTGCTCTTCAACCGCGCCCTGCCCGCCGAGCTGCCCTTCATCAACGGCCTGCTCAAGAAGGAGGGCCTGCTCTCCCTCGTGAACCGCGCCTACAAGCTCAACGGCCCCGAAGTCACCATCCGCATGCTCGACGCGATGAAGGACACCGGGTTCATGTGGGCCATGAAGGCCGGCGTGTCCGTGGGCATCGACGATCTCGTCGTGCCCGACACCAAGGCCAAGCTGCTCAAGAAGGCCACCGAGGATGTGCGCGCCATCGAGAAGGAGGCCTATGAGGGCCGCCTCGACTCGTCCACGCGCTACAACCGCATCCTGGAAGTCTGGGGCAAGACCAGCGACCAGGTGGCCAGCGACATGATGAAGGAGCTGGAGAAGCGGAACGAGAACGACACGTTCCTCAACTCCATCTACATCCTGGCCGACTCCGGCGCCCGTGGTTCCAAGACGCAGATCCGCCAGGTCGCCGGCATGCGTGGCCTCATGGCCAAGCCCAGCGGCGACATCATCGAGACGCCCATCACCGCGAACTTCAAAGAAGGCCTCTCGGTGCTGCAGTACTTCATCTCGACCCATGGCGCCCGTAAGGGATTGGCGGACACCGCGTTGAAGACGGCCGACTCCGGCTACCTCACCCGCAAGCTGGTGGATGTGGCCCAGGACGTCATCGTCAACGAGGATGACTGCGAAACCATGGGCGGCATCGAAGTCGAGGCCATCGTCAACAGCGACGGCACCATCCGCTCCCGCCTGCGCGACCGCATCATGGGCCGCGTCTGCCTCGAAGACGTCGTGGATCCCTACGATCCGTCCATCGTGCGGGCCCCCGCGGGAACGCTGATCTCCGAAGAACTAGCGTTCAAGATCGAGACCAGCGGCATCGCCAAGGTCAAGATCCGCTCCACCCTCACCTGCGAAGCCCGCCGCGGCATCTGCGCCAAGTGCTATGGCCTGAACCTCAGCACCGGCCGCCTGGTGGATCTGGGCGAGGCCGTGGGCGTCATCGCCGCCCAGTCCATCGGCGAACCCGGCACCCAGCTCACCATGCGTACCTTCCACGTGGGCGGCGCCGCGAGCCGCACCTCCGAGAAGAGCACCCACGAGGCCCAGATCGCCGGCATCGTCCGGTATGAAGGCCTCGATGGCCGCACCGTCGTCAACCGCAAGGACGAGACCGTGGCCCTCACCCGCAACGGCTACCTCCTGGTGACCAACGACGGACGGCAACGAGCGCGAGCGCTACAAGATCACCTCCGGCGCCATCCTGAAGGTCAAGGACAAGGAGGCCGTCGAGCCCCGCACCGTGCTGGCCGAGTGGGATCCCTACAACGACGTGCTGCTCACCGAAGTGGGTGGTCTCGCGGACTTCAAGGAATTCGAAGTCAACGTCTCGTACCAGGAAGAAAAGGATCCGATCTCCGGCAACTTCCGCAAGAAGGTCATCGATCCCACCGACGACAAGATCCACCCCCATATCAACGTCAAGGGGGACAACCACAAGGTGCTCAAGCGCTACAACATCCCCACCGGCGCCTACATCGAAGTGGAAGAGGGCCAGGAACTGCTGCCCGGCGACGTCATCGCCAAGACCAGCCGCCAGCAGGCCAAGACCAGCGACATCACGGGCGGCCTGCCGCGCGTCACCGAGCTGTTCGAAGGCCGCAAGCCCAAGGAACCGGCCATCATCAGCGAAGTCACCGGCATCGCGCAGTTACGGCAACCGCGTCCGCGGCAACCAGAAGGTCATCGTCGAGGCGGAGACCGGGGAGAAGGGCGAATACCTCATCCCCCGCGGCAAGCACATCCAGGTGCAGGACGGCGATGAGATCCGCGCCGGCGAGAAGCTCACCGAGGGCGCCGTCAGCCCCCACGATCTGCTCAAGGTCCAGGGCGACCGTGCCCTCCAGGCCTTCCTCGTCAACGAAGTGCAGGAGGTCTACCGGGCCCAGGGCGTGGTCATCAACGACAAGCACATCGAGGTGATCATCCGCCAGATGATGCGCTGGGTCCTCATCACCGACGTGGGCGACACCCCGCTCATCGTCGAGGAGAAGGTCGACAAGCACCGCTTCAAGGAGATCAACGAGCAGGCCCTCAAGGATGGCGGCCAGCCCGCCACCTGCGAGCCCCTGCTGCTCGGCATCACCAAGGCCGCGCTCACCTCCGAGAGCTTCATCTCCGCCGCCAGCTTCCAGGAGACCACCCGCGTCCTCACCGAGGCCGCCCTGGAAGGCCGCGTGGACTACCTCCGCGGTCTCAAGGAGAACGTCATCCTGGGCCGGCTCATCCCCGCCGGCACCGGCATGGCCCACTATCGCAACCTGGAGATCGAGGAGGGCGAGTACCCCGAGCCCACCCAGAACGAGTTCCAGGGCGGCGAGGACTTCGACGACGAATACGCCCGCATGGCCCAGCACGTCGAAGACCTGCAGGGCATGACCGAGATCGACGGCGAAGACCTGTAGCCGACGACGCACCCCAGAACGGCCCGCTTTGGCGGGCCGTTCTCATGGAAGGTGGATCGATTCCGCTTTCAGCCTTCAGGCGAAGCGGCAGTAAGACCCTGCGCACCCCGCACGTGAAGCGGATCTCGCGGATCTACACCGATGCCGGTTCTGCCGTGGCATGAAGGTGGATCCCCAGGGCTTTCACGACCTTCAGGATGGTCGCCAATTCGGGGTTCCCCTCGGGTGAAAGCGCACGATAAAGAGATTCCCGGCTCAGGCCAGCATTTCGGGCGATCTGAGACATGCCGCGCGCACGAGCGATGGCTCCAAGCGCACTCGTCACGACCTGGGGATTTCCATCCTCTAGTGCGGCTTCAAGATAAGCAAGGATGCTCTCATCCGTTTTGAGGTAGCGTGCGGCGTCATAAGGACGGGTGGCGGTTTTCTTGGTGGTCATCGGAGGAACCCCTTACAATTCACGGGCTAATTTCAAAGCAAGCTGGATGTCCTTGGTTTGGGTTTTCTTGTCTCCCCCAGCAAGCTGAGAACTCGTGGGTTTCCGCGATCTCTATCATTCATCAAATGTAGCCCATGAGCTACATCCGTCAAGGGGTTCGCTTGAGGGAAGATTCTATGGACCCCTTACCAGGGCCGGTTCTGGATCTCCGTCCATGCCACCACCTGCGTCCCCTGCCGTTCGTACGAGGCCTCCCCCCCATAGACCAGCCGTCGCTCGACTGACAGGCCTTCGGGCAGGCGGGTTGTCAGCACGCCCATGGGCTGGAAGAAGCTGGTGTCCACGGTGCTACCCGATTTAGCCTCCGCGAGAATCCATCCGGTGTCGGCCTGGACCAGAAGATCCACCTCGGGCCCCCGGGCCTCCCGGTAGTGGGACATCCTGGCGGGAAGGCCCCGGTGCAAACGGGCTTTGAGCACCTCCGCCACCACCCAGGATTCAAAGACCGCCCCTCTCAGGGGATGGGTCGCCAGCTGTTCCGGCGTCCGGATGCCCAGGAGGTGGCAGGCCAGCCCGGAATCCAGGACATGCAGCTTGGGGGACTTCACAGCCTGCTTGCGGTGGTTGGGATGCCAGGCGGGGAGCAGCGCGATCAGATAGCTTGCCTCCAGCACCGAGAGCCAGGCCCGGATGGTGTTCACCGATACTCCGGCATCGCCACTCAGACTCGAGGCGTTCAGCTCCTGCCCGGTCCGTCCCGCCACGAGGGTGAGGAAGGTCCCGAAGGTGCGCAGGTTCGTGACCTGCAGGAGCTGGCGCACATCCCGCTCGACGTACGTGCGGGCGTAGTCCTCCAGCCAGACCTGAGGCGGAACGTGCTGGTCAAAAATGCGCGGGTAGCCCCCGGCCCACACCGTGGGCCAGAGGTCCGTCACGGCACCCGGGAAGGCCAGGCGTTCGTCCAGGCTCAGCGGAAGCAAGGTGAGCAAGGCCGAGCGGCCCGCCAGGGATTGCGACACCGAGGCACTCACCGCCAGGTTCTCGCTGCCCGTCAGGATGAAGCGGCCCGGCCTGGGATCCCGGTCCACCTCCTCCTGCAGGTAGGACACCAGGTCCGGCGCCCGCTGAATCTCATCCAGCACAGCGCCCTCCGGCAACTCCCGCAGGAAGCCGCGAGGATCCTCCAGCGCAAAAGCCCGGTGGTCCGTGGATTCCAGGGATCGATAGGGCAGATGTGGGAAGAGCCCCTTGCAGAGCGTGGTTTTCCCCGATTGCCGAGGACCCGTAAGGGTCACCACCGGGTACTGGGTGGCCCGTTCAGACAAGGTGGGTGCCAAGCGGCGGGGGTGCATAGCCTTATTCTAGATGAATTTCATGAATTTTCGAGTGAATTGAAAATAAATGAAACCCATCGACCACGTTCATACAACCCGCAGTGCTGTGAACTAGCAAGGGTTACTTCTAGGATCGAGCCTGCCTGTTTCGATGGGGTGAGTATCCCGAGCCCACCCAGAACGAGTTCCAGGGCGGCGAGGACTTCGACGACGAATACGCCCGCATGGCCCAGCACGTCGAAGAGCTCCAGGGCATGACCGAGATCGACGGCGAAGACCTGTAACGGAAAGTTCACACCACAGACAAGGGCGGGAGCGATCCCGCCCTTGCTTTTGTGCCCGCCAGCACAGGATCTGCGGGGCAGTCCTCTGCCGAGATTCTGATAATCTATGCCCTTATGCCCAACTCGACTGAACCTCCGGTCCTGGATCTCAAGGCCAGCCTGAAGAAGCCCCTCCAGTGGGCCTTGGCCGCAGGTTTGTTCACTGCGGTCGTCACCCTCTTCATGCAGAACTACTTCCGCTCCGAAGCCCGCCTGCTGCCGGTGGAGGCAAAGGGGGCGGGCGGATTTGGGCAATCTGGCCGCTGCCGCCGCTGCCTTTGGTGTCAGTGTGCCCGGCGGTGAGGGGAATGACGCCAATTTCGTAGATATTCTGAACAGCCGCTGGCTCCGCGAGCAGCTGCTTCAGACCAATTTCCAGTACCACGCCCGCTCCTGGCGTTTTGGGGCCGAACAGTTGCATGTAGGCACCCTGTATGACTACCTGGGAGCCAGGAACATGGACCGAGCGGTGATGGCCTTGAACGAGGTTCTGTTAACTTCCCGCGACCTGAAATCCAAAGTCATCACTCTCAGCGCCGAGACAAAGTCCCCCGATCTCTCCCAGCAAGTGGTGCAGCGGGCCGGAAAGCTCCTGGAAACCTTCCTCCAGGAGAAGGGTCGTACCCGTGGTGGGGCCAAGGCCATCTTCGCCGAGGCCCGCTTGGCTGATGCCCGCGGTGAGATGGACCAGGCGGAGGAGGCCTTCCGCCGCTTCCTCGAAAGCAACCGTAACTATCAGAGCAGTGGCGATCCCGCCGTCCGTCTCAAGGGCACCCGCCTGGAGAACGAGCTTCGCCTCCGTCAGCAGCTAGTGACCACCCTCGCCATGAACCGTGAACAGGCCCTGCTGGATGAGAAGAGCGACATCCCCATCCTCAACGTCCTGGATCCAGGGAATCTACCCATCGACAAGAGCAGGCCATCCCGGTCTGTGCTCGTCCTCCTGTGACGCTGCTGGTGGGTGCCGGTGTATGGACCTGGCTCAACCGCGAGTGGGTGCGGGCCCGATTGCTGACCGACGAAGATGAATCCGTAACCCCTCAGTCCAGGAGTGATCATGAAAGGCGTTGTTCTCGCCGGGGGCACCGGCTCCCGTTTGTTCCCGCTGACCAAGGTGACCAACAAGCACCTGCTGCCGGTGGGGATGGCCCCCATGATCTGGCATCCCCTGTGGAAGCTCCAGGAAGCCGGGGTCGAGGAGATCCTGATCGTGACCGGCACCGAGCACATGGGCGATGTGGTCGCCCTCATGGGGTCTGGCAAGGATTTCGGCTGCCGCTTCACCTACAAGGTGCAGGACGAAGCCGGCGGCATTGCCCAGGCGCTGGGGCTGGCGGAGAACTTCGCGGGGGGCTCGCCCATTTGCAGCAATACGTCGATCTTCTGGCGGAGGCGCGCGTCGCAGGCGAGGTGATGTCGGCGTCCTCTTCGGCGCTGTTCATCGTTGGCGGCGGCGCTATGTGTCATCGACTACCTCCTCATCTCCTAGTGTCAAACGATGAGTGATACCTCTCTGACTGCATCCTTCGCGACATTTGGGTCCGGGCCCCGCACGCCGTTCGCATCCCTCCCTGCCATGGCGAAGCGTCGTTGGTGGTGGCCCATTACCCCGGGACAGGCCGTGTCCTCACAACGACACATCCTGGTAGGCGGAGCGCACGCACCGAGCTCCGGCCCTGCGCTCTGGTCCTGGCGCCGCTCATGGCCGGGCGAGGCTGGTGTCCCTACATCCGTTCACCGTCCACCGCCGTCCTGCCTGACACCAATTGAACTCGTCCTTCACCGTATACTCGCTGTTCTCCTGGTCGTCGATCTCGTCGATGGCCAACTCTTCGGTACTGTAGCAGCATGCAAGGTCTCGTGAGAGTGGCAGCGTCTATGGTGATGAATGCTAATCTGCGTAGCCACATTCCGACGCATCTGCCACCATAGCTGTTGCCGATGGTTCACAGCCTGAGGCCGCTGGTGCTCTCGTTCTGGCTGCTGATGGGCCGTGAACAAAACCAGTCATCCAATCATTTACTCGCTCACAACACTGATTCCTCGCCGTGCTCTTGATATCTCACTCACCGTCTGATGGCATGCCTACAGGCACCGTTCGTCGTCTCCTCAACATACCATTGCCCGGCGCGACGCTCGGACTGGACCGCACTTCATCTGGTTCCACAGCAGCTTCCATGTGCAGTTCACCTGCCATCGGGATCGAACATCGGCGACTTGTCGAATGAGGACGTACTCGACCAGTTGCACGATCAACTCGTCCACACCTGAGTGACCAGGGCGCGTGTTCCGGGTCTTCCATCAATGTTCTATAAACAAAAGGTTACGCGATATGAGTGAGCTGATTTGTGAGTTGCAGGCAGGCCTCCTCACGTGCCGAACCCGAAGAATGCCGGAGTTGGTCGTGGCCGCGGCGACTGCGGGTCTGCGCCGACGCCGCGACGGCGGCGAGGATGTGGCAGGTAGCGCGGCTCGTTCACCAGCTCTTCGGTTTCGGCCGGTGGCGCTCGCCGAAATCCAGCGCACCGGCGTCGGCGTGATGGTGTTCCTCAACTGCTCGCGGAGCGACGAGGCGCTGCAGGCGCAGCTTGCCGGCGCCCCGCCGCCGCGCCAGGGGCGCAGCATGGACCTGCGCACCTACGGCATCGGTGCCCAGATCCTGCGCGACCTGGGCGTCGGCAAGATGCGGCTGATGGCGACGCCGCGCAAGATGCCGAGCATGGCCGGCTTCGGCCTCGAGGTGACCGGCTACGCCGAACGAGATGTGAAGTGACGTGCCGGCGATGAGCGCGTTGCGCATCGGCGGTTCATTCGCGCTTCAATGAAGGGATCTGCGAGGTGCTCCTCGAATC
>CAVPLE010000106.1:0-59987 GCA_963705865.1 uncultured Holophagaceae bacterium
TCGGCACGGGCCGATGCCCACTTCCTCTGGAACTACCTCTATCTCGACCTCTACGCCACGCGCGCCGACCAGCTGCGCGCCCACGTGGCCGACGTGAACAGCCTGGCCACGGTGCAGGAAGACGAGTACGGGGTGGCCGGCGAGCTCAAGTATTCCAGCCGCACCAGCGCCATCTTCAGCTATCGCAAGCGCACCGACTTCTACCCCGAGGACCGCTACCAGCCGTCCGACTACGAGATGGGGCTGCTCGACCACGATGAGGACAACGTCCGCCTCGTGCTCCAACACCGCACTCGGGAGCAGCCTGGGTTCCAGTGGCAGGGGGGGCGGTGCGGGCTTCCGCAGGCGTCAGCAGGGTGATGTTCTTCACCAGGACATCAGCGAGGGGAATCTTGATGGGTTCCTTGTGGTCGACATACCCCGGGGCAGTCACGGTCATCTCGAACTCCTTGGGCTCGAGGCCGACCTGGAGGAAGTTCCCGTTCTTGTCGGGCGTCAGGTCCTTGGTCCAGGCCCGATCGGTCCGCTTGAGATTGACCTTGGCGCCAGGGATGGGTTTGCCCTCCTTGTTGAGGACCTTTCCGGAGATGCGGCCCGTCTGCTCGGCCTGAACGGAGAGGCAGAGAACCGGAAGCATGAGGGCGGGAACGAGGCGTCGCATGGGTCTTCCTCCAAACCCATTCATCGTTCCACAGGGCTGCTCGAACGCCGAGTGCTTTTCGTCAAAAAGCGACTTGCCGGTCTCCCGTCCCCTTGCCGCGCGGGGTGTTTCGGGTTGGATGCAGGAAAATCCGGCCTGTGGTAGGCTTCCGGGCAGACAAGTCCTGAAAGTGTTCGAGGTAGCCCATGAATCCTGCGGTGCCGGAAGCCTCCTTGACCGCCCTTATGCATCTCTTGGCGGAACAAGCGCTTATGGCCCTTGGCGTACCCCACCCGATGATGAAGGATGTTCCGCCTGCGAATCCCACTGTGGCGCGATTCTACGTAGACCTCCTCGGAGTGTTGAAAGAGAAGACCGAGGCTTCCCGGGATGAGGCGGAGACGCGCCAGCTTGAGGACATTCTGTACGGCCTCCGGATGCGGTTGATGGACCTCAAAACGGCTGCGGGCGTTCCTGCGGACCCGAAGCCATGAGTCTCGGAAGCATGACCATCGGTCTCATCAGGGTCTTGCGCGCAGCCGCTCTGGCGGGGGTCGCAGGGTTTTCCGGCCTGCAAGCCGCCCCCGCGCCGGAGGTCCCCAAATCTGTCGCGATACCTATGGATTCGGGCTCCGCGCCGGCCATCGCGCTCAGCCATCGGGCCAACCATCTGTTCGAGGCCATCTCGAAAGGCGATCCTGAAGCTGTGCGGGTGGCGCAGGTGGATGTGGAAGCGCTGCGACGCACCTACTCCACCATGGACGTCACCCCGCTGGTGGAGGCCACGGCCATCTGGGCCAGACAGCAGGGGTTGGCCGGCCGTCCGGCCGTAGGGTTGGAGGCGCTCCAGGCGGTGGATCGCTGGGCGCCCAACCACCCCAGCCTGCTCGGTAGCCGAATCGCGCTGATGCGGCAGCAGGGGTTGCGAGGATGGCTCTGGAGTTTCCCCGACCTGCTCCGGCTCACACGCTCGCGGATCGAGCAGCCCGCCCAGCGCTGGCTCTGGCTCCTACAGCACCTGGGGATGTTGCGGCTGAGCGCCACTCTGCTGCTCTGGGGCTGGGCCCTCACCATGGGGTTGCGCTACCGCCATGTCCTTCGGCATCTCTGGGAGGAACCGCTCCAGCACAAGGGCATCGCTCCGGCCCTCGCCGCGCTGGTTGGGGCCGTGATCCTGGCTGGGCCAGTGCTCCTGGGCCTGGACCCCCTGGTGGCGGCGCTGCTTTGGCTGATCCTGCTGGCCCCTTTCCTCCTGCCTTCCGAGGTGAGGATCACGGCCTTCATCATGCTGTTCCAGCTGATCCATCCTCTCCTGGCCGTCATGGAGCCGCTGGCAGCCCGGGAGCCCGAACCCAGCATCCAGACCCTCCAACTCCAGCCCAGGGTTCAACCGATTCCGGCCTCCGCGCTGCGGCTGCTGCCCCCCAGTGATCAGGCCTTCCTCACGGGATGGGAACAACTTCAGAATCAGCAATGGAAAGAGGCCGAAGACACCTTCCAGGCCCTGGTGGGTCGTCATCCGGATCAGGCTGAGGTGCTGAACAACCTGGGCGTTGCCCGGTACCAGCTGGGTGATGTGGCCGGGGCCGAGCGCGCCTTCCAGGATGCCCAACGGGTGGGAGCGAGGATGGAAGTCCTTCTCAACCAGAGCATCCTTGCCTTCAATCGGCTCGACACCGCTTTGGGAGCAGCCAAACAGGACGAGGCCCAGGCGGCCGCGCCCGAGGCTTATGCCCGCCTGATCGCCCTGAACGATGCCCGGAAGGACGTGCGCACTTACCCCACGCCCCTTCCTGACACGCCGCTCCGGGTTGAAGCCCTCGCCGATGCCGCGGAGGGGCACAGGGCGGAACGGCTGCCCCTCACGGAACCGGCCTTTCTGGTGGCGCTCCTGTTGCCTCTCCTCGGAATTTCGCTCTTTCTCCTGAGAGTCCGGAGGAGCCTGCGGGTGGCCCATCCGGGCCAGTGCATCCGCTGTGGCGAGCCCTATCACACCACTGATAGCCCCGATCCCGAGGTGTGCTCCAAGTGCCACCACCTCTTCGTCCTGAGGGATGGGCTGCACACGGAAAGCCGGCGGAAGAAGCTCGATGAGGTAGCCGCCCATCAACGGACCACCCGCTGGATCCACAAGACCTTGATCGTCCTTCTGCCAGGATACGATCTGGCCTTCCTGGGAGAGACCCGGGAGGCCCTGATGGAATTCCTCCCCTTCTCCCTCGCCGTGGGCATGGTCCTCGCCACGGGGCGGTCGGTGCGGTATCCGGGTGAGATTCTTCCGGATCCCACCTCCACCTGGCTCGCGCTCGGAGCACTCCTGGTGGGCCTGTTCTACCTCCGTTCGTGGCTGAAGCTGCTTCTGAGGAGGGCCTGAGATGGCGCTGGAAGGATCCCTCAGGGACTTCGACCTCTTCTCCCTGTTCAACATGATCAAGATCCAGGGGAAGAACGGCACCCTGGTGCTCTCCCAGGGGCAGGAGTTCGTCAAGGTCTTCTTCGAGAACGGTGAGATCGTCGGTTGCGACTCCAATCAGGTCCGCATGGAGGACCGCCTGGGCACCATGCTCGTGCGCCTGGGCAGGCTCACCGGTGAGGAACTGCTGAGCATGGTCCAAGTCCAACGGCAGACCCTCAAGCGCATGGGGACGCTTCTGCTGGAAAGCGGGAAGGTCACGGCCGCGGATTTGCAGGACGCCCTCTTCAGCCAGGCCACCGCCATCCTCCACCGCTCGTTCCGGTGGGTGGAGGGAGACTATCGTTTCGATTCCTTCCTGCCAGCGGACCTGGATCGGGAACACTTCGTCCCCATCCCCGTGGACACGATCCTGATGGAGGCCGCCCGCATCCAGGACGAGTGGCCCGAAGTGGAACGCCGCCTGCCGGGCCTCGACACCGCGCTGGGCAGATCTCCCAAGGCTCAGGCCCTCCGCCTGGACATCGACCGGGAAGTCTCCTCGGTACTCGACGGGAGGGGCCAGGTGCATGGTTCCTCCGGGCTCACCCATGAGCAGGAGATGGTTCTCTCCTACTTCGATCACCCCCAGAGTGCCAGGGAGGTCATCCAGGTCAGCCGCTACGAAGAGCTGGATACCTGCAAGGCGGTCGCCGATCTCCTGGAGGCCGGCCTTCTTGAGCCGCAATCAGGTGGTGGGTCGGTCAAGGTGAGCCGTCCCTGGGTGGAGGGCCATCCTGACCTGGCGCCGGAAATCTGGGAGCCAAGCCCGCTGCTCTGGCCCCTGGTCGTGCTGGGGTTCGTGATTCCGCTGGTGTTGTATGTACCCCGCGAGCGCGGCTCCATGAACCTGGGCCTGGCCAGCCTCCAGCCAGTGGATGTCCAGGTGGTGCCCGAAGGTCCGACCCTGCTCCGGCATCAATGGGCGCTCCGCATGGCCTCGCCGAAGGATGGCGGTGTCGCACTTGCGAAGCGGCTTGGAAGCACACTGGACGGGAAGAACCCGGTTCCCGATCTGGCCAGCCTCCCCGACCCCATGGCCCCGGCCAAGGCCCCAGAGCCCGGCCCGCGGCCCAAGCGATAAGGATTTCCGATGTTCGTGCACCAGCGCCAGGGTTGCCTGGAGGTGATTTGCGGCCCCATGTTTTCGGGCAAGTCCGAGGAACTGATCCGGCGCATCAAGCGGGCCATCATCGCCCGGCAGAAGGTCCAGGTCTTCAAGCCGGCCCTGGATGACCGCTATGATGCCTCCGCCATCGCCAGCCATAGCCAGCGCAAGCACGACGCCATCCCCGTGAAGGACAGCGTGGAGCTGGCGCGCCACCTGGATCCGGAAGCCGAAGTGGTGGCCCTGGACGAGGTGCAGTTCATGGACGAGGGCCTCATCCCCATCATCGAGGACCTGGCCAACCGCGGTGTGCGTGTCATCGCTGGCGGCCTCGACCAGGACTCCAACGGCGAACCCTTCGGCATCATGCCCATCCTGCTGGCCAAGGCGGAATATGTCACCAAGCTCCAGGCCATCTGCATGGTGTGCGGAGCCCTGGCCGGGCGCACCCAGCGCATGGTGCAGACCGGCGGCCAGGTGCTGGTGGGCGCCGCCGAAGCCTACGAGGCCCGCTGCCGCCACTGCCACGAGACCCCTCACGCCACGGGCCAGAGGATGCTGGAAGGCGAGTGATCCGCGGCGCCTCAGGGCGCCGGGAAGACCAGCTGAATCTCTGATCCCGAGCGCAGAACCGTCCAGGCGTGCCTCGACCCGGAGGCCACGAGGTCCTGCACCGCGCGGCGGGTCAGTGTCTGGTCTTTGAGGTTGCCGGCTTGGAGCAGGATGTCGGCCACTTGGCAGCCGGCCTTCTCCATGGGGCTTCCGGGCTTGACGAGGGCCACCACGAGCCGCGGAACCGCACCGCTACGATCCCAGAGCAGCGGCAGCCTGCGGTTGGGTTCTCGGCGGAGGGGCAGGTTCCCAGCCTTGTCGAGCGTGAGCGTCACATGGCGGGTCACGAAATCGAAGCAGACCTTGGAAGCAAGCCAAACATCCAGCCCGATTCTCCCGAGCTTCGTTCCCTCCTGAAAATCGACAGGTGCATGACGCCAGGCGAAGGCCCCAGCCTCGACAGTCGGAATCGTCTGGATCTCGCCAGCAATGGCGACACCCGAAGCCCCCTGGGAAACGGTCTTGTTGCCCGCCCGCTTCGGGCTCAGGGCGGTGGGAAGATCCAGGCCCCCGGTGCTTCCGGTATCCACCTCCGCCTGGACGATTTGACCTCCTACCCGGAGAGACAGGCTTGGCAGAGGGTCGGGGGAGGTCGAGAGTGAGAGGGTCGCGCCAGGACTGAAGTGGTAGCCCCACCAGATGAGCCTGCGTTCGCCCGGCTCGAGCAGAAAACGGGTTCCACGCAAGAAAGTCATGCCGAGGATCCCGTCGACAGGCTGATCCTGGAAGCGCCCCATCTGGGCATGCAGATCCATTCGGGCTGCATAGATTCCATCCCTGGTCAGATCCCCAACTTCCACGCGCTTCAACAGCACCGATTCCGCCGGGAGAGCCTGTCCGGCGATGTCCCTGGCCGTGGATTCTGTCTGAGGGTCATCCCAGAAAAACTCCGATGGAATGGACTTGTCCGCGACACACCAGTCAGCGCCGGTGTCGAGGATGAACCGGAAGGTGCGCGAGGTACCCGGCGTCTTCAGCGAGTGGAGCGTGACGGAGACGATCGGCAGCCCGTTTTCGTCCAGGACAATGGGGACCGGGCGGGCGGATTTCCGAGCTTCGGCTACCAGGCTGGTGGACAGTGTCACGAGCAGGAAGAGAAGAAGAAACCTGGACATGGATACCAGTGAATCATGAATGGGGCTACCCAGGGCGGCGGGGTTCCTTTTTCCACTTCGTCAAGCTGATCCCCGACGTGACATCCATTGGTGGGTGTGGGGCGGAATGTGACTCCGGGCGGGTTCCGGGGCGGCGGTAGACTGGCCCCGACGCGCTGCCGCAGCGTCGTTCCATCAACCCGCCCGAGGCTTCAGGGCACACCAGGAGTTCCCCATGGCCGGCGCCTACGCCACCTTCACCCACATCACCGACTACATGGGCTTCGAGGGGCTGCTCACCGAAGAAGAACGGATGATCCGCGAGACCGCGCGGAAGTTCGTGAACGCCGAGGTGCTGCCCATCATCGAGAAGCACGCCCAGGAGCAGACCTTCCCCAAGCACCTCATCCCCAAGATGGGTGAGCTGGGCTTCTACGGCCCTTCGCTGCCTGAAGAATACGGCTGCATGGGCGTGTCCAACGTCGCCTACGGCCTCCTGATGTACGAACTGGAGCGCGGCGATTCCGGCCTGCGTTCCTTCGCCTCCGTGCAGGGCAGCCTCGTCATGTGGCCCATCTACGCCTACGGCAGCGAAGAACAGAAGAAGCACTGGCTGCCCAAGCTGGCCACCGGCGAGAAGATCGGCTGCTTCGGCCTCACGGAGCCCGACTTCGGCTCCAACCCGGGTGGCATGCTCACGAAGGCCGTGCGCGAGCCCGGCGGCAAGTGGCGCATCAACGGGACCAAAATGTGGATCACCAACGGCACCGTGGCCGATGTGGCCGTGGTGTGGGCCCAGACTGAGGACGGGATCCGCGGCTTCCTCGTGGAGAAGGGCACCCCCGGCTTCAGCGCCCCCGAGATGAAGGGCAAGTGGAGCCTGCGCGCCTCCACGACCTCCGAGCTGGTTCTGGAGGATGTCATCGTCGACGGGGCCAAGTCCCTGCTGCCCAACGTGAAGGGCCTCAAGGGGCCCCTGGGCTGTCTCACGCAGGCCCGCTACGGGATCGCCTGGGGCGCCCTGGGCGCTGCGGACGCCTGCTACCAGTGCGCCCTGGACTACGCGAAGACCCGCATCCAGTTCGACAAGCCCATCGCCAGCTACCAGCTCCAGCAGGAGAAGCTGGCCTGGATGGTCACGGAGATCACCAAGGGCCAGCTGCTGGTGCACCAGCTGGGTCGCCTGAAGGATGCCAAGACCTACACCACCGCGCAGGTCTCCATGGCCAAGATGAACAACGTGAACATCGCCCTCGAAGTCTGCCGCAAGTCCCGCACCATCCTGGGCGCCAACGGCATCCTCGACGAGTACCCCGTCATGCGCCACATGGCCAATCTCGAGAGCGTCTACACCTACGAGGGCACGCACGACATGCACACCCTCATCATCGGCCAGGAAGTGACTGGGATTCCGGCCTACCGCTGAATGCCATTCCCACCGCAGAAAACGGGCCATGCGGCCCGTTTTCTGCGCATAAAATGCCGAATGCCCAAACCCTTCCGCATCCTCTCCATCGATGGCGGTGGCATCCGCGGCCTGATCCCAGCTCTGGTGCTGGGGGAGCTGGAGCGGCAGACCGGGCGCCCCATTTCCGATTGCTTCGATCTGATCACAGGCACCAGCACCGGGGGCATCCTGGCCCTGGGGCTCACGATGCCAGGGGAGGGCGGTCGGCCCCGCTACTCGGCCCAGGATCTGGCCGGCCTCTACCAGCAAGAGGGCCCGCGGATCTTCGACGAGAGCCTATGGCGGCGGCTCACGAATCCCATGGGCCTGCGGGCGGCGAAGTATCCGAGCGACGGCATCGAGAGCGTGCTCGCGCAGTATTTCGGGGAGTCGCGCCTGAAGGAGGCGCTCGTGGAAGTGCTGGTGACGGCCTACGACCTCGAGAAGCGGGACGCATTCTTCTACCGCCGTCGCCGGGCGCGCGAGGACGCCCGTCATGACGTACCCATGCGCGTGGCGGCCCGGGCCACCAGCGCCGCGCCCACCTACTTCGAACCTCTGCTGGTGCCCTGGCCGGACGATCGTGATGTGCTGGTGGACGGTGGCGTCTTCGCCAACAACCCCGCCATGTGCGCCTACGCTGAAGGTTGGCAGACCTTGGCCAAGGCGGGCCGTGGTGCGGAGTCCATCCTCCTGGTATCCCTCGGCACGGGCCTCTATGCCCGGCCTTACCGTTGCGAGGACGCGAAGGGCTGGGGCGTGGCCGGGTGGGCCCGGCCCGTGCTGGATGTGATCTTCGATGGCGTCGCCGACACCGTGGACTACCAACTGCGCCAGCTGCTGCCTCCAGGCGCGGACGGTGCTCCTCGCTATCTGCGTTTCCAGGCCGATCTCGACGCCGACCTCGGCGAGATGGATGACACCAGTCCGGAACACCTGGAAGGTCTGCATCGCGCAGCCGAGTCCATCCTCCAGCGCCAAGCCGCCGATATGGCGACCCTGGTGAGACAACTCGCGGGCTAGTGCGTCTTTTCGGTCCGAACCACCAGCACATCGCAGGGCGCCAGTCGGACCACGCGGGCGGCGGTGCTGCCGAAGAGCAGGCGTTCCAGTGTTGAATGGCCCACCTGGGCCACCACCAGCAGCGTCTTCGGGTCCGCTTCCGAGATCAGCTCCTCCGCGGGGCCACCCCACTTCACGATGACCTCGGAACTCCCGTAGGGTTTGACCCAGGCTTCCAGCTGCTCCCGGGCATGGTCCTCCATGCTCTTTAGCCAGGCAGGGTCGGGCAGGGCGATCTGGGCCTCAGGTAGCATGGGCGCGGGCGGCTGGAGGACGTGCATGGCGACCAGGGGCACTCCGCAGCGGGCTGCCCAGTTCCCAGCGCGCTCCAGGGCCTGCTTTGAGGCTTCGGAGAAGTCCACACCCACCAGCACCCGTGTGATCACGGCGACCTCCGTCGGATGCTCCAACGATACGTCCAGGTCATCGATCAGTGCCGGTTTTTTTCAGGGAGACTTGAAATGCGAGTTTAAACACGTAAAATGGATCCAGGAGGCGCCATGATCACGCTGCGACCTGCCGGGGCCCGAGGCCACTTCGATTTCGGATGGCTGGATACCCGCCACACCTTTTCCTTCGGGGAGTACTTCGATCCCGACCATCAGCAATTCCACGCCCTGCGTGTCATCAACGAAGACCGGGTACAAGCCGGCAAGGGCTTCGGAACCCACGGCCACAGAGACATGGAGATCCTCACCTGGGTGCTGTCAGGTGCCCTGGAACACCGCGACAGCCTGGGCACCCACGGGGTCATCCGCCCCGGTGAAGCCCAGGTCATGAGTGCCGGCACCGGCATCCGGCACAGCGAGTTCAACGCTTCGGCCACGGAGCCGGTGCATTTCCTCCAGATCTGGATCCTGCCCGAGCGGCAGGGCCTGGCCCCCCGCTATGACCAGCTGACCTTCAGCGAAAAAGACCTGGAGGACCGCCTGCGCCTGATCGCCAGCCCTGATGGCTCCGAGGGCTCGGTGAAGCTGTTCCAGGATGTGAAGATCTACGCGGCGCGCTTGAATGCCGGTCGCGAGGTCCGGGCCGCGCTGCCCGCAGGGCGTTCCGGCTTCCTCCAGGTGGCCAAGGGTTCCATGACCCTCAACGGCACCGCCATGCACGCCGGGGATGCCGCCCGCATCGAAGGAGAGTCATCCATCACGGTGGTGGCCGGTTCCCCTTCCGAAATCCTGTTCTTCGATCTGGCCTGAGGAGGTTCCATGTCCTTCAAACCTGTCTCCCTCGTCGTGCCTGGTCTGCCCACGGAGGACGGCAATCGGGTTCCCCTGACGCGCCTGGTACCTGGCCAGGGGCATCGGGGCGCGGATGCCTTCCGCGCCATGGATCCCTTCCTGCTCATGGACCACTTCGGCCCCATGGCGCTGCCGCCGGGCACGGACGCGGGCTTCCCGCCCCACCCCCACCGCGGCTTCCAAACCCTCACCTACCTCATCCAGGGCGCCTTCCGGCACCGGGACAGCACGGGCGGTTCCGGCCTGCTGCAGCCCGGCGGTGCCCAGCTGATGAACGCCGGCGCGGGCATCGTCCACGAGGAAATGCCAGTGCCGGAACACCTGGAGACCGGCGGCCCCATCGAGGGCGTGCAGCTCTGGATCAACCTGCCCAAGGCCCTGAAAGGTTCCACTCCTGGCTACACAGACCTGCAACCAGAAGCCATGCCCTGGCAGGCCCTCCCCGGCGGTCGCATCCGCGTGTTGGCGGGCACCTGGGCTGGCGTGACGGGCCCCGCGGTGACACCCGCCCGGATCGCCTACGCCCACCTGGAACTGAACGCGGGCGCGCGCTTCCAGCACAGCATCCCGGCCGGGTGGATCGCCGCGGCGGTGCCCCTGCATGGTTCCCTCCGCATCGAAGGTACGGAAGTGCCGGCGGACTCCGTGGTCCTGCTGGGACAAGGCGAGAGCCTCGCCTTGGAGGCCTTCACGCCGGTCAGCTTCATGCTGCTGGCGGGGGAGCCCCTCCGGGAGCCCATCGCCCACTACGGCCCCTTCGTGATGAACACCCGCGAGGAGATCGAACAAGCCATCGAGGACTACCAGGCGGGACGCATGGGCCACCTCGACTGATCAGACCGGCTTCGCTTCCAGCTTCCGGCCCAGGGTGAACTTTCCCTGGGCCAATTTGTGGATGAACCGCGCCAGGGCCTCGCGGCTGCACGCCAACTCGGTGCTCCAGGCTTCCAGGGGCACCTCGCCGCCTTCGGGATGGGCTTCGACCCAGGCTACCCACAGCCCGGCAAGGGCGTTTGCATCTGGTTCCTGGTGATCCCGCCAGTTCCGTTCCTGGGGACGTTTCGGTTCGTAAAAGGATGCGCCCCGCAGCTTGTCGGGCAGGAATGTCTGCTCCCGGTCGTAGTCGTCGTGGGAGTAGTGGTAGCCCGCGCCCCGGCCGGCCTTGCGGGCGGTGGAGGTATGGGCGTCCCGGATGGCTTCGGGAATGGGCGCGTCGTCGGCCGCCAGGGCTGCGTCCACGGCCAGGACCGTGGCGTTGCTCTTGGCGGCGTTGGCCACGTAGATCACGGCCTGGGCCAGGGGGATGCGGGCCTCGGGCCAGCCGATCTGCTCCACGGCCCGGCTGGCGGCCTCGCAGAGGAGGAAGGCCTGGGGATCGGCGTTGCCCACATCCTCGGCGGCGCAGACCATGAGGCGGCGCGCGATGAAGCGAGGATCCTCGCCGCCGCGGATCATGCGGCTCAGGTAGTAGAGGGCCGCATCAGCGTCGGAGCCCCGCAAGCTCTTCTGGAAGGCGCTGGCCAGGTCGTAGTGGCCGTCGGCGCGGTCGAACATCATGCGTCCGCCCAAGGCGCCCTGGAGGGACTCCAGATCGGGATCCGGCATCTCCATCCATGTTTCCAGCCCCGAGAGGGCCGAGCGCAGGTCGCCGCCCGCCCAATGGGAGAGCCACTCGAAAACCTCCGCAGGCTCTGGTTGCCCCGGCCGCTCCTTGGCCCAGGCCCGCTTGAGCACCTGCTGGATGTGGATGGGCTCCAGCGCCTTGAGCGCGATGAGCTGGCAGCGGCTGCGGAGCGCGGGGTTCAGGTAGAAGGCCGGGTTCTCCGTGGTGGCGCCGATGAGGATGGCCTCGCCGCGTTCCAGGAAGGGCAGCAGGATGTCCTGCTGGGCCCGGTTGAAGCGGTGGATCTCGTCCAGGAACACCACGGGTGGCACCGCGCGGAACAGGGGCATCTCGCGGCTGTCCGCCAGGAACTTCTTCAGTTCCGCCGCGCTGCCGCTGGCTCCCGAGAACTCCATGAACCCATGGCCCGTGGCCTCGGCCAGGATGCGGGCCAGAGTCGTCTTGCCGGTCCCGGGCGGTCCCCACATCACCATGGACGGCAGTCGCCCGCCCGCGGTGAGCCGTGTCAGGGCCCCCTTGGGGCCCAGCAGATGGCCCTGGCCCACCACCTCGTCGAGGGTGGTGGGGCGGAGGCGTTCGGGCAGGGGGATGTGGGACATGGCAGCGACCGTTCCAGCGTATCAGCGCCGTGCTAGGCTCCCCCCATGACTCAGCTTCCTGCCTACGAGCGCGATCCCTTTGCCACCTCGTTGGAGACCCGCGTCCTGCGCTGCGGCGAGGAGAAGGGCCGTCCTTTCGTGATCCTGGAGGACACCGTCTGCTACCCCGAGGGTGGCGGCCAGCCATGCGACCAGGGCACCTTGAACGGGGTGGCCGTCCTGGAGGTACAGAAGCGGGAGGGCGCTATCCGGCACTACCTGGCCTCGCCGCTGGGGGAAGGCCCGGCCTCGCTGACTCTGGACTGGGCCCGCCGCTTCGACCACATGCAGCAGCACACGGGCCAGCATCTGCTGACCGCCGTGGCCCAGGATCAATTCAAGTGGGCGACCACGGCCTTCCACTTGGGGGAGGCGGTCTGCGACATCGAGCTTACTGCTCCCTCCATTTCGCTACGCGAAATGGAGCAATTGGAAGAGGCTGTGGCGTCCGAAATACGGGCGCATCGAGACATTTCTGCCCGACTGGTGAGCCCGGAGGCCTACAAGCTGGAGGCGGCGCGTTCACGCGGTCTGCCCGATGGCCACTCGGGGGACGTCCGCCTGGTGCAGATCGCCGGGGTGGACCTGAACACCTGCGGCGGCACGCACCTGCGCCACACGGGCGAGATCGAGGCCCTGAAGCTGCTGGGCACCGAGGCCATCCGCGGCGGCACACGCCTCTTCTACGTGGCCGGGGGCCGGGTGCGGCATCGCCTCGGCGCCGACGAAGCCCGGAACGCCACGTTCCGCGCGCTGCTCGGCGCGCCGGACGAAAATCTGGTGCCCGCCCTCCAGACCAAGCTGGACCAGCTGCTGGCGCTGGAACGCCGGAGCCGGAAGCTGGAGGAGGAACTGGCGGAATGCCAGGCCACCGCCTTGGCCGCCTGGCCAGGGTCCTTGGTGGACGCCCATCTGGAGGGGAAGGACATGGCCTTCCTCCAGAGGCTGGCCCGGGGCGTCCTCGCGGTGGATCCCACCAAGGCCGTGTTTCTCACGGCCGATGCGGGTGGGCAGGGCCTGTTCCTGCTGAGCGCGGGCGAAGGCTCCGGGTTGGATGTACCGGTGGCCGGCAAGGCCGTGGCGGCGATCCTCAGGGCCAAGGGCGGCGGTTCCGGGAAGAGCTTCCAGGGCAAGGCGCCAGGCCTGGCGGCCAGGGCCGAGGCCCTGGCCCATCTTCAAACCAAGGAGGGCTGAGCCGTGGTCCGGTCCTGGCCCCTCTGGCTTGTCGGCCTCTTCAAGGGGGTGGCCTGGGGGCTTGGAATCTACGCGGGGCTTTGCCTCCTGGCCTTTCTGACCCAGCGGCGCATGATGTATCTCCCCGATCGTGACCCCGAGCCAGAGGCCCTGCAAAGAGCTGTGGGCATGCGTCTGGTGTCCTGGCAGGACGCCAAGGGGAAGCTGCTCGGCTGGCGGCGAGCGGCACGGCGGGGCGGCCCCCGGGTTCTCGTGCTGCATGGAAACGCGGGAGATGCCCTGGGTCGGGCGGAGTATCTGCCGGTCTTGGAGGCCGCGGGTTTCGAAGGTGTGCTGCTGGAGTATCCGGGCTACGGCCCCCGGGATGGCGAGCGGACGGAGGCCTCGCTGGTGGCCGATGCCCGCGCCGCCCTGCGACGTTTGAAAGAGGAATCAGCGGCCCCGGTGATCCTGCTGGGAGAAAGCCTCGGTTCCGGCGTGGCGGTGCAGGTGGCTGCCGCTGAGCCGAAGTCGGTGGCCGGACTCCTCCTGGCCGCACCGTTCGCTCGGATGACGGAAGTGGCCGCGCACCACTATCCCTACCTCCCCATGAGCCTGATCCTCCGGGATCGCTGGGACAGTCTGGGGGCGATCCACGGCTACCACGGTCCCGTGGCGATCGTGGTGGCGGGGCGGGACGAGGTGGTGGGCGCCGCGCAGGGGCGTCGATTGGCCCAGGGAGCGGCAGGGCCGGTCCGGGTCTGGGAAGTGCCCCGAGCGACCCACAATGAGCTACCCCGCACCCCCGGGCATCCTCCCTGGCCTGAAGCCCTGGCCTTTCTTCGGGGACGGTAAAGGGATGGGACAATGAGTTCCATGGACCTGATCTATCTCGACCACAACGCCACGACGCCGCTCGACCCGGAGGTCTTCGAGGCCATGCGGCCCTGGTTCACGGAGCGCTTCGGCAACGCCAGCGCGGCCTACGCCCTGGGCCACCTGTCAGATGGCGCGATCGTGGCCGCGCGGGAACAGGTGGCGGCCCTGGTGGGCTGCACGCCCGCGGAGATCGTCTTCACGAGCGGCGGCACCGAGAGCCTGAATCACGCCTTCCGCGGCGTGTGGGAGGCCTTTCCAGCGAAGCGGCACCTGGTCACCACGACCGTGGAGCACCCCGCTGTGCGCGCACTGGTGATGTGGTGGAAGGGCCAGGGGGGCGAGGTCACGGATGTGGGTGTGGATGACGAGGGGCGCCTGGATCTGGCGGTGCTGGAGGCCGCTGTGCGGACGGATACCGCCCTGGTGGCCGCCATGGCCGCCAACAACGAATCTGGTGTTCTGTTCCCGGTCACCGAGGCTGCCCGCCTCGCCAAGGCCAAAGGCGCCCTCTTCCTGGTGGACGCCACCCAGGCCATGGGCAAGATTCCCGTGGATGCGGCGGCCTGGGGCGCGGATCTGCTCTGCCTCAGCGGCCACAAATTCCACGGTCCCAAGGGAACCGGCCTCCTCATGATCCGGCGGGGGGTGCGCCTGAAGCCGCTCATGCTGGGTGGGTCCCAGGAACGTGGCCGGCGCGGGGGCACAGAAAACGTGCCAGGGATTGTCGGCCTGGGCAAAGCGGCTGAATTGGCGAAGGCACGGCTGTCGGAGATGGAACGTGTGCGGGAGTTCCGGAACACCCTGGAGACCCGCATCCTCGCCGAGATTCCCGATGTGCGCATTCATGGCGCCGCCGCCGATCGCCTGCCCAACACCTGCCTTGCAGGGTTCGCGGGCATCGAGGGTGAGGCCCTGCAGCTGGAACTGGCGGAACAGCGCATCTGTGTGTCCACCGGCAGCGCTTGCAGCACGGGTATGCGCGAGCCCAGCCATGTGTTGCGCGCCATGCATGTGCCCGACACCTACGCCCAGGGCACCGTGCGCTTCAGCCTGGGGCGGGGCACGTCTGGTCCCCAGCTCCAGGAAGTGGCCGATCTGCTTCCTGGGCTGGTGATGAACCTGCGACGTGGCGTCGGAGACGCTGTATCGAGTCGGTAAATTACATGAACAGCATATATTTTTCATAATGTTTTGAACTGATTTTGAATGGCATGATGGTCCGACCCGGCAGAGGGGCCGAGTGGCTCCAGTTCTCCGGCTGAGAGGGCCGCATGGCCATGGAACTTCTCAAACGTTTCGCACAAGCGCTAAGGCCCGCCCCAGCGGAGTCAGGTGGCGAGTGGCGGGCGGCGGCCCTGCTCGATCGGGGCCCCCTCGGAGAGGCCCGCCTGGCGCTGGATCATCGGGGGCGCGGGGTGGCTTTGTGGGAGAACGGTGGCAGCCTGTGGACCATGCCCATGGGCCCGGCCGCTTCGCCCGCCCTCAGCCGTCTCCCCTTTGGTGAGGGGGTGAATCCCAGACTCGCGCTGAACCCCGAGGGTCGGGGCCTGGCGGTCTGGCTGGCGGATCTTGGCGAGGAACGGCAGATCCTCGGCAAGGCGCTGGGAACCGGCGAGGACCTCGGGCATGTGGTGTTCCGGACACCCGGATCGATCCGTCACCTCCAGGTCGCGGTGGACCGCCGGGGTGATGCACTGGTGGTGTGGCTCCATGAGAAGGTGGGGCGGCTCGAAGTGATGGCCGAGTCCTTCAGCACGCGGGGAGACGCCTGGGAGAGGGAACCTGTGGTCCTCGGTATCTCCTCGGACCCCACGGCCTCACCTCAACTAGCCGCTAATCACCGGGAGCACGCCATGGTGCTTTGGGAGGCCCAGGACAGCCTGTTTGAAGGGCTGATGGCCAGCCACTACTGGCCTTCAGACCGGATCTGGTCGGATCACCCCGTGCCCGTGGTCGCGCATTTGGCCCATCACCATCAAGTGGCCATGGACGATCACGGGAATGCCTTGGCCCTGTGGATCCACGCACCCTACGGCCAGCGGGCCGCCCTTGAAGCGAGCTTCTACGAGGTCCAGGAGGGCGATTGGAGCGAACCGTTCACGCTGACCACCGCTCAGGAGATCTCCTCCCCGCGGCTGGTCATGAACGGGGATGGCGAGGCCCTGGCCGCTTGGTGCCAGCGCGAAAGCGGGGGCGTCTCACGGCTGTTCTCGAAGTCATTCAGGGGACGCACTTGGGAGCCCGGGGTGGAGTGTCTTGACCACGATCAGGGACGAGCCCACGACTATGCCATCGACATGGGGCCAGACGGACGGGCGGGATTCTTGGTCGTCCAGCGCGGGACGCACGGAGATCACATCTCCCTGCGGATCCGCCATGGAGCCTGGTCCGCCCCCAGAATCATGGGCTCGGCTCCAGGATCGACGTGTGGTTCCCCCAGGATCGCCATGTGCCCCCACGGGACTTCCCTCGTCTGGACTCAGGGGACCGGGCCCGAGAAGACCCTGGTTCTGGTGGATTCCCACTGATGGCGCTGGGAGTGCCTTCACGCGTTGAGCAGCTCGCGGATGTAGTGGTCGACCGCATAAGGCAGCCAGCGATGCCCAGGCAGGTCGCGGGTGAGGTAGCCCATGTGACCGCCGCAAGCCTCGATGTGGAGATGAACGGCGGGTGAAGGGTCCGCCTCGGCGGCATGCCGCCACGGAATGAACGGATCATCCTTGGCCATGAGGATGACAGTGGGGACGGTGATCTTCGAGAGATGCGGGCGGGCGGAACACCTGGCGTAGTAAACATCGGCGTCCTGGAAACCCGCGGCCTTCGTGGTGTAGGCGTCGTCGAACTGGCGAAGGCTCATCAGCGGCCAGGTCCGGTAGATATCCGGGATGAGGCCATCCTCCACCCGCTGGCTGATGGCTTTGCGGCAGCGTTTGATGAAGCGCAGCTCGTAGAGGCGGCTGAGGCCGGTGTGGATGCGGGAGGAGCAGGCCCCCAGATCCACGGGCGGGTTGACGGCGATGGCGAAATCAGGCCGTGCGGCGGGTTCCGGCAGCCCGTCGCCCAGGTTCAACAGAAGGGCGTTGGCCGAAAGGGAATAGCCGATGGCCAATTGCCGGAGGCTGGGATGGCGCTCCCGGGCGGCCGAGAAGGCCGCGCCCAGATCATCCCCGGAACCACTGTGGTAGGGTCGCGTCGCCAAGCCCCGTCCCTCACCGCAACCTCGGTGGTTCACAGTCCAGACATGGTGGCCGAGCTTTCGGGCCAGGGCGATGGTGCGTCGCACGTAGTGAGCCTGATCGTCCCCACCAAGGCCGTGGAAGATCAGAACCAGCGTGTCGGTCTCGCCGGGATAGTGACGCCCCGTGAGCTGGTCACCGTCCGGGAGGGGAATGCGGAAAGGTTTGGACGCGTGGTCGGAGGGCTTCCCGGGAAGGTAGTTGCCGAGGATGGTCTGGAGGTGGCCGGAACTGGCCCACCAGGGTGGACGGCAGGGAAGGGGCGGCGGAGACAGCGGTCGCATGCGCCTAGTGTGCTCCGACCAAGGCTGACGGTCAGTCGTTGCGCTTGAACACGAGCTTGTAGGTGAACGGGGTGTCCAGTTTTGGGTGCGTGTAGGTCACCTGCAGGGCCAGCGAGTTCCCATCCTTCCGCATGGAGTAGACGTACTTCAGCGTGTAGCCGTCGCCGGTGAGGGTCTGGATCATGCTGGGGCCGTCCTGGGTGAGGGTGGGGGGTCGTTGGATCGTAATCCAGGCCGGCCCGCCGTGAAAGCATCTCTTGTGATCGGTGCAACAAAGGGCGTGATTGATGACCTTGTAGGCATAATTGCGTAATACGAGGTGTATGCTGGGTGGCATTCAGCCCATAGACAGGGCACTCATTTCAAGGAGTGTGGCCATGAAACGCAAGCAGGAAGCCCTCGATTACCATTCGCAGGGACGGAAGGGCAAGATCGAAGTCGTCGCCACCAAGCCCTGCTCGACCGCACGGGATCTATCCAATGCCTACACGCCTGGAGTGGCGGAACCCTGCCTTGAGATCGAGAAGAATCCTGAGGACGCCTACAAGTACACCGCCAAGGGCAACCTGGTGGCCGTGATCTCCAACGGCACCGCCGTGCTGGGCCTCGGCAACATCGGCGCCCTGGCCGGCAAACCCGTGATGGAAGGCAAGGGCGTGCTTTTCAAGCGCTTCGCCGACATCGACGTGTTCGACATCGAAGTGAACGAACTGGATGTCGATCGCTTCTGCCAGGTGGTGAAGGCCCTGGAGCCCACCTTCGGCGGCATCAACCTCGAGGACATCAAGGCCCCCGAGTGCTTCGAGATCGAGACTCGTCTGAAGAAGGAGATGAACATCCCCGTCTTCCACGACGATCAGCACGGCACGGCCATCATCAGCACCGCGGCCCTCATGAATGCGTCCGAGTTGATCGGGAAGAAGATGGGCGACATGAAGGTGGTCTTCAGCGGCGCGGGAGCCGCGGCCATCGCCTGCGCGAACATGATGATCGCCGCGGGCGTGAAGCTGGAGAACCTCTGGCTCTGCGATACCAAGGGCCTCGTCTACGAGGGTCGCACCGAGGGCATGAACGTCTACAAGGAACGGTTCATCAAGAAGTCGGACCTCCGCACCCTGGGCGATGTCATCGTCGGGGCCGACGTCTTCGTGGGCTGCTCCAGCAAGGGTGTCCTGACGCCCGACATGATCAAGGCGATGGCCAAGAACCCCATCGTCTTCGCCATGGCCAACCCCGATCCCGAGATCGACTACCCCACCGCCAAAGCCACCCGCGACGACATCATCATGGCCACGGGCCGCAGCGACTACCCCAACCAGGTGAATAACGTCCTGGGTTTCCCCTTCATCTTCCGCGGTGCCCTGGATGTGCGCGCCTCGGAGATCAACGAGCCCATGAAGCTGGCCGCCGCCAAGGCGCTGGCCGCCCTGGCCAAGGAAGAGGTCCCGGACTCCGTGGTGAAGGCCTACTCAGGCCAGAAGTTCACCTTCGGCCCCGAGTACATCATCCCCAAGCCCTTCGATCCCCGCGTGCTGCTGTGGGTGGCCCCGGCCGTCGCCAAGGCCGCCATGGAGACTGGTGTGGCCAAGCAGCCCATCGCCGACATGCAGGCTTACAAGGAGCGCTTGGAAGGGCTCCAGGGCCGCAGCAAGGATGTGATCCGCAGCGTCATCCACCGGGCCAAGGCCAATCCCAAGCGCGTGGTCTTCCCCGAAGGTGACCATCCGCTGATCCTGCAGGCCGTCTCCCAGATGGTGGAGGAGGGCATCTGCATTCCCATCCTCCTGGGCGACCCCGCGAAGGTGAAGGCTGTGGCGGCCGACCACGGCATCTCGCTCGGTGGCATTGAGATCCTCGACCCTGGTAGCGTGGCCTGGCGCAAGGAGGCCGAAGAGACCTTCTATGAGCTGCGGAAGCGCCGCGGCGTCACCAGCTTCGAGGCCAGCCGCAAGGTGCAGGAGCGCATCTACTTCGGCGCCCTGATGTGCCGCATGGGCAAAGCCGATGGCCTGGTCGCCGGCCTGACGATGTACTACCCCGACACCATCCGCCCCTGCCTGGAAGTCATCGGCACCCGGAAGGGGGTCAAGCGCGCCTGTGGTGTCTACACCATGGTGCTGAAGAACCGCGTGCTGTTCTTCGCCGACACCACCATGAACATCGAGCCCAGCAGTGAGCAGCTGGCCGAGATCGCCCTCCTGACCGCGGACCTGGCCAAAGACACCTTCAACATGGATCCCAGGGTCGCGATGCTCTCCTTCTCCGATTTCGGCAGCGTGGACCATCCATTGGTCCGCAAGGTCCAGAAGGCTGTTGAGATCGTGAAGGCCCAGCGCCCCGACCTCAAGTGCGACGGCGAGATGCAGGCGGACACCGCCCTGGGTGATGGCATCCTGTCCGAGGACTACCCCTGGGTGGACCTGCCGGGTGGCCCGAACGTGCTGGTATTCCCCGACCTCACCAGCGGGAACATCGGCTACAAGCTGGTGCAGCGGCTGGCGGGCGCCGAAGTCATCGGCCCCATCACCTGCGGCATGGCGGCTCCCGTCCATGTGCTCCAGCGGCACAGCGACATGAACGACATCATCCACCTCACGGCGCTCACCGTCGTGGAGGCGCAGCAGAAGTAGCTTTCAGCTATCAGCTGTCAGTCGCGGGGGCCCTCGGGCCCCCGCGTCGTGCTAGTGTTGCCTCCCGGAAACCCACGGCCACAGGTCCGTGGTGGAACCCACTGGAGGTGGAAGATGTACTACATCGTCGAATCCGGTAAAGCGTTCGAGCAGGCCTCGACCGATCTGGAGGCCGCCGTGGCGGCCGGGGGCTTCGGGGTGCTCCATGTCCATGACCTGGCGAACACGCTGCGCAGCAAAGGTTTCGCCTTTCCCGAGGCCTGCCGCGTGTTTGAGGTGTGCAACCCCGGCCAGGCGGCCAAGGTCCTCGACCTCGATGTGCGCCTGAACATGGCGCTCCCCTGCCGCATTTCCGTCTACACGGAGCAAGGGCACACGAAAATTGGGCTGATCCCACCCTCCGACCTGCTTGCCGGGCTTTCGCAGGATTCTGCGCTGCTGCCCATCGCGCAGGAAGTCGAGGCGGCGTTGATCAAGATGGTGGACGCGGCCCGATAGCTGTCAGCTATCAGCGCTCAAGCTGCTGGAGCCAGGCCTGGATCTCGGGGTCGGGGTCGGAACTCAGCCGCAGGGCTTCGCGAAGGTCGCGGAGGGCCGGTCCCGGTTCATCCCGCTGGAGGTGGACGAAGGCACGCTCCTTGTGGGACCGGGAATCCCCGGGGTCTAGCAGGATCAGGTGGGTGGCCGTCCATAGGGCCTCCTCCCAGTCCTCGGCTTGCATGAAGCGCAGGTGCAGGTTGCGCACGAGCCGGACGAGGATCTGGCGATCCGTGGCGGGGCGAAGCATATCCCGGTGGAAGGTGACCCGGCCGGCGCTGGCGGCCTTCACCAGCGCGGCTCCGCCTTCTTCGCCCACGGCACGTCCGCGGTTGAAGGGGTCGAAGCAGAGCAGGGTGGGTCCGGTGCGCAGGGCGGTGATGAAGTGTCCTGGCAGCCCGACGCCCACGGCGTCAAAGCCTAGCCGCCGGGCCAGATCGATCCAGAGGATGGAGAGGGCGATGGGGAGGCCCTTGCGCCTTGCCAGCACCGCCGGGAGCAAGGCGTTCAAGGGATCATCGTAAGTCTCCCGGTCGCCCTCGAACCCGAGTTCAGCGAAGAGCAGGTCGTTCAGTGTCTCCAAGGCCTTGTGGGTGTCCCAGGGCAGGGGCATGCGCCCAGCGAGGAGGAAGGCCCATTCGTTCAGCTGCATGATCACGGGGGCGGGATCGGGGTCTTCCAGGGCCGGGGCCACCGCATGGATGGCGCCTTCGGCCAGGTTCCGGCATCGCGGATCCAGGCGGAGGTATTCCAGGAGGGACATCAACCCCGCCGGCGGATCCACGAGCGGGCCACCAGGGCCAGCGCCACCAGACCCGTGGCGGCCCAGGCCCAGTTTGTCCAAGAGTTGGTGGCAGCTTGGACCTTTCGGGTCTCCTCCGCCTTGCGGGCGTTCTCCTCGATGGAGATCTTGGACTGGGCCTCCCGGGCGTCCTTCACGGCCTTCTGGGCCGATTCGCGGGAGGCCTGCAGATCCTTGGCGGCCGCGTCCTGCTCCTCCTGGATGCCGAGTACCGCGACGTGCGTATGGGGCTGGACCTTGGGGGGGGTGCTCGCGGGCACCGCCTCGGTGTCGTCCCCACCGGAAACCGGGCCCTGGCTGTTGTCCAAGGACTCCGTGAGGGCCTGGATGTCCTCTCGCAGGTCCTGCAGGACCTGGTTCTGGCGATGCAGCTGGGCGCCCTGCAGCCAGAGCATGAGCAGCTGGAGCACCAGAAGGGTGGGGATGGTCCATCGGAGTGGGCTGCGGGTCATGAATGCTCCCTACCCAGGATAAACAGAGTCCGGTCATCCCGGTTCTGGGTATCGAATGCCGCCACATCCCGGAAGACCGCTTCGCAGGCCGCCCGGGGGCTGCCCGTGCCCCAGAGCCGGCGGAGCTGGTTGCAGAGCCGGGTCAGGCCGTAGAGCTCTCCCTCCCGGTTCATGGCCTCGGACAGGCCGTCGCTGTAGAGCACCATCCAGCCCTTGGGGGGCAGGACCCCTTCGATCACCTCCCAATCACCGGGGCCCGCTGGGCGCAGGCCCAGGCCGCGACCGTGGGGCGTTATCTCGGAGGAGCAATCCTCGGCGACCCCCTGCAGCAGCAGGGCCCCGGGATGTCCTGCCCGGGCCAGCCGGTAATGGCCCTCCTCATCCCACTCCAGCAGGACGAGCGTCAGGAAACCCCGCTGCCCCAGCAATTGGCGAAGGGTGTGATCCAAGGAACCGAGCATGTTCTCCAGGCTCTGGTCCTCCCGCTGGAGGGCCTGTTCCAGCAGGGCCGTGGCCTGGGCCATGTAGAGGGCCGCGGCGAGGCCCTTCCCGCAGACATCGCCCACGGCGGCCAGCCAGTTGCCGCTGGGTCGCCGCTTGACGAAGAGCAGGTCGCCGCCGGTTTCCAGGGCGGGTTCCAGGCGCAGGGCCACCTGGAAGCCTGGAATGGGCGGCAAATGCGAGGTGATGAGCCCCTCCTGGATGCGCCGGGCGGTCTCCAGTTCCTGGCTCAGGCGTTCCTGGGCCAGGAGGCGCTGGTGCATCATGGCCGTTTCCAGCACTTGTCCGGCGGCAAGGGCCACCTCGCGCAGCAGCTCGCGGTCCTCGCGGCCGTAGTTCAATTCGGCGTATTTTCCGCCCAGAAGGATGGCGCTGTGGGGGTGATCCCCGGCGAGGATCAGCAGGAGCAGCTGGGCCTCCAGGGCATCCACATGGGCGCGTAGACCTTCTCCCTGCTCCCGGATCCAGTCGGCCTCCTCGCTGCCCAGACCCAGCACCAGCTCGCGGTTCTCCCGGGCGAGGCGGAGCAGGCTCGGGGGTAGGCGCAGGGGCTGGGGCGGGAAATGCACCCGCCGGTCCTCCCGGTCCGTGGTCTCAGCGGCCGGCAGGAGGATGCGGCGTGCCTCGATGGGCAGCACCTCCAGGAACTGCGGCCGGAAGGCCTCATCCAGGGCCTTTTTCAGAGACTTCAACAGGGCTTCTTCGCTGAATCGCTTTCGGGGTTCGCGCACGGCGCTGAGGGCGATCTCGCGAGTGCTGGCGAAGTCCCGCCGGAAGCCGCGGCGGATGCCCTTCAGCAGGAGGCGGAGGGTCCAGCCCAGGGGCAGCGCCAGCAGGCCGATGAGGGCTCCCGCCCAACCGGGGGGGATGGAGGAGAGATGCGAGAAACCCCAGGCCAGGCCTCCCAGATAGCCCGCCACGGTGAGCGCCAGGATGGCCATGTAGCTCACCCACCGCACCAGCGCCCTCCGCACCTCAAAGAGGCCATGGCGGAAAATGGCGTAAGCGAAGCTCAGCGGGAGCAGGGGTGCCGGGAGCATGAAGATGAAGGTCTGCCGGCGGAACAGGAGGCTGTTGTACTTGGTCTGGAGGATCGTCCAGGCCAGCAGGTCGAGGCAAAGGAAGGCTGCCACGAACAGGGAAGGCAGCAGGGCTTTCCGGAGACGCTCGGGGGAACGGAAGGTCCCCACGGCGAAGAAGCCGAGGCCAGTGAGCGCCGAGCCGACCCAGAACGGGATCGGCAGGAACTGGACGAACGTGCGCAGGGCCCGGAGCGTGCCGTCCGAAGGCATACCCACCAGAGGCTTGGGCGTGCTGAAATACATCACCTCCCCAGCCCCTCTCAGAATCAGGAGGATGGCCAGCAAGGCGAATATGCCGTAGATGGCTTGGAGGAAACGGCTGTTCTTCCGCAGCTCAAACGGGTGTGGGAAGCGCAGGAAGAAGTGGATCCAAAGTGGCGGCAACAGGGCCGCGGCCGCGCCGGCCATCAGGAAGACCGTCAGGGTCATGGCTACGGGTGCATTCCCCGACTGGGTCGCGCCGGACATCAGGAGAGTCATCGAGGCCAGGTAGAAGAAATGCCGCGAGGATTTCCGCTCGGGCGCCGAAATCACCACGAGCAGACTGACGGCCCAGGCCAGGATGCCGTTCAGCAGCAGGGCGAGCTGCACCAGATCCAGTGGCTTGACCAGACGCAGGGGCAGCAGGATCTGGCGCCCCTGACGCTTGACGGTGTAAATGAGGATCGAGCCTTCGGTCTTGGCATTGATGAACCGCTGGGCCTTGAGGGTACCCTCCATCGTGGGCTCGAAGGCCCGGCCCTGGATCTTCACCAGCTCGTCGCCCTCCAGCAGGCCCGCCTCCTCCGCCACGCCCTCGGGCAGGATCTCTCGGATGACGATCTTGCCGTCCTCCAGCATCCAGGAGCACTGGTCATCCGACTTCGCGTAGACCCATTGGTTGATCGCGAACGAGCCGAGCGCCAGGGTCAGGCAGATGAAGCTGATCCAGAACAGGCGCCATCGGATGCGTTTGAGGTAGGGGTTCATGGGACCTTTGTGAAAGAATGCCCCGATGGAGCGGATCTCGCGGAACGACAGGCCCTGCTGGGTGCTGGTGGGGGGGCGGCGGCGCCTGGGGCGGGCCTTGGCGGAAGATCTGGCCCGGGATCATGATCTGGTGCTGACCAGTTCGGAACCTTGGGACGGAGAAGCGTGGATGGAGGCTCTGTCGAAGACGGCGGGGATCCGGACACTGGTCTGGAATGCAGAGAGCCCGGAACTGAGTTCCAGAATCATGGCAGATCTGGAGGGCCTGAAGGCGGATGGCTGGGTGATTTCCGGCGCCGTGCTGCTGGCCGGGACTTTCCCGGAGCAGCCCCTCGGCACCTGGACGGCGGCCTCTCTGGAGGCCACCTGGCGCCTGAATCTGGGCTTCCCCTTTCTCTGCGCCCAGGCCTTGGCGCCTCACCTCGCGGACGGTGCCTGCCTCCAGCTCCTGCTGGACACCTCCATTCACCATCCCTGGCTCAAGCGCCTGCCCTACAGCGCCGCCAAGGCCGGGCTGACCGCGCTGGTGCCGGGCCTGGCCCAGCTGCTGGCGCCGAGGGTGCGCGTGGTGGGGCATGCCCTCGGAGCGATCCTGCCCGCCGAGGGCAGCGACGAGGCCTTCCTGACGGATCGAACCCTGCTCAAGCGCCTGGGCGACCCTGCGGACCTGGTCCGCGCGGTGCGCTACGCCGCCGACAGCCCCTTTCTCACTGGGGACATCCTCACCCTGGATGGCGGGCGGCGCTGGGTGGACCGATGAAGTTCAAAGTCAACGAGGTGTTCCACAGCATCCAGGGTGAAGGCGCCCGGATTGGCCGGCCCTGCCTGTTCATCCGCCTCACCGGCTGCCCGTTACGCTGCACCTACTGCGATACCGAGTACGCCTTCTACGACGGTTCGATGCGGGAGCTGGGTGACTTGCTGGATGAGGTGAAGCGGCGCCTCGGGCCGCCCGTGAAGGGCCCCAGCGCCCCCTTTGTGGAGCTCACCGGCGGCGAGCCCCTGGCCCACCCCCAGGCCCCGGAGCTGCTTCGGGCCCTGCTGGACCTCGGCTACGAAGTCGCGGTGGAAACCGCGGGCAGCCATGATCTGGCCCCCGTGCCCCGCGAAGTCATCAAGATCGTGGACCGCAAGACTCCCGGCAGTGGCGAAGCCCATCGCTGGCTGGAAACCAACCTCGACCACATGGTCCCCGGTCAGGACGAGCTGAAGTTCGTGCTCTGCGACCAGGCTGACTACGCCTGGGCCAAGGCCTGGTGCGCCGAGCGGCAGGTGTGGGACCGCCTGGAAGTCCTCTTCAGCCCCGTCTGGGGCCGCCTCGACCCCGCGTGGCTCGCCGAGCAGGTTGTCGCCGACGGGCTGCCCGTGCGAGTGCAGATGCAGCTGCACAAGGTGATCTGGGGGGCGGAGAAGAAGGGCGTGTAGGGGATGGTCGTGGCTCCGATGCGAGGTTATGGCGAAAGGGCTGTTTTATGGGTGGGCGGTTTTGACTTCAAGCAGTTTGACGATCGATGCAAGATCATTCGGAGAATGGATGGAGAAACGGATGCCACGGCCTTCGGCATAAGGCCTTGCCTCGAAAAGCAACTTCTTGATTCCGTCGGGAAGGGAACTGGCCATGGCGAGCTGGAAAGCGCGCTCGCCGAGAATGATCGCCACCCCAACCGAACCCTGGCCAGGGGTGAGGTAGAGCAGGGTTCTCTTTTTGTGCTGGAGCAGGCACATCTGGCCGAAATCAGTTTTCGAAGGCTTCCACGTCATCGTGAGCGGCGCATAGGCGGCTTCAGCGTGACTAATGATCCCATTCCAAATAGGAAACACCGGGCCCATGACACCTTCGAGCTCAGCCATGCTTGGAGGTTTGGCGTTCACAGCCATGCGGGAAGCCTAACGGGTGTGCCTTATTTCCAGGTCGTCAGTTCCTTCTCCAGATTCTCCGTGTATTCCTTCGGAGCCTTGCCCTTGGAGAGGTCAATGGCCTTCTGCAGCTCGGCGCGGGCTTCGGACATGCGCTTGGCGTCTTTGTAGATCCTCGCGGCGGTCTCATGGTTCCAGAAGCTCTCGCCGGCTTTGAGACTCTTCTCGATCCAGGCGAGGGCCTTCACGGGTTCGATGGCCTGCTCCTGGCAGTACTTGGCGGCCTGGTACCAGGGCACCCAGTCGTTGTCCGGCGCCTTCTTGAGGGTGGCTTCCAGGTGGGCCCAGTAGATGGCCTTGGTGTCGAAGGCCACCGGGAAGCTCACGCGCAGCTTCTCCCAGCCCAGTTCCACGATGGCGCGACTGCTATCGAGGGGAATCACGCGGTAGTCCAGATACTCCATGAAAGGCCCGGCCAGGGGGGTGGCTTCCCAGCGCATCAAGTCCTCCCCGGCCTTGTACTCGTAGGCGCCCCACTGCTTGGCTTTCTTGTTGAGGATGAGGGTCCAGGCCTTCTCACCGGGGATGGCGAAGAAGCCGTAGCTGCCCGCAGGCACGTCGATGCCCGCCACCTTGGCGGGGTGGCTGAAGGTGATCGTGGTCGCGCTGTTGGCACCGCTCCGCCAGACCTGGCCGAAGGGCACGAGGTCGCCCCAGATCTTGCGACTCCTCACGGCGGGCCGGGAGAAGGCGAGGTCGATCTTGCTGATGCCGATCTCCTGCGACACCGTGCAAGCCGGGCTCAGGCGCAGGGGCGTCAGGCGCACGGGGGCGGGCTTGTCCTCCGCGCGCAGGGGGGTCGCGAGGGGCAGGGCGACCAGCAGAGTGGGGAGGAGCAACCTACGCATGGGAATCTCCTGGGACACGGCTGTCGAGAGTAGCACCACGACGCGGCGGGAAGAGGAAGCGGCCGGGGTTCCGGTTGAAGGCCTTGAGGATCTCCAGCCAGAGGCGGCGGCGGGCCCGGCCGTTGAGGTCCCGGGCCCGCAAGGCCGTCCAGAGGGCCAGGGCGAAGGACACCGCGAAGTTCAGGATGCCGATGAGGCCGATGCCCAGCAGGCCCCAGAGGACCTCCTTCCAAGCCAGCGTGCCCTCGAACCACAGCGTGGCGGCGCCCAAGGCCAGCGAGGCCGCCTGCAGGGTGACGTGGCGCACTTCGGCATGGATCCCCGCGAAGGCGAAGGCCATGGGCACGAAGACCAGCAGGCCGCCCAGGGCCGTGTAGCCTGCGAAGCCCGCCAAGTGTCGATGCGCGAACCGGCCCAGGGCCTCGGCGCCGTCGGTACCGAACCAGGAGCGCAGGCGGTGGTTCTGGGCCAACGCCTCGGGCAGGCAGCGGTAGGCACTCCAGTTGGCGGTCCAGCCCGCGGCCAGACTGGAGAGCCAGAGCAGCACGCCCGTGAGGGCCGCGAATACCAGGGTCCAGCCATGGAAGGGATGGGTGCCCTGGAGGCCGTGCAGGGCCGCCTCGTGGTCCAGGGGGACGTGGCCCGTCAACCAGACCCAGCCGGCCACGACCCCCACCGCCACGGGCATGGTGGACAGCACATTGCCCAGGGTGGCAATGACCTGGGTGCGGGTGATGGCCGCCACCAGTTCGACCTCCCGGGCCTGGCCGTCGTCCTCCTCCAGGGCCCGCGCCAGGGCGGCGGCCGTCATGGCGGGCTGCTTGGAGGCCAGAGTGAAACCCAGCAACTGCATGGTGCAGAAGCTGACCGCGTAGTTGGAGGTGAGGGCGGCGCCCAGCAGCAGGGGAGCCAGGGGCAGGGCGGCGAGGCTGATCTTGAACAGGGCTGTGCCTGAGGTGAGGAGACCGCCGCCGGCGGCGGACCTGGCCATGGCCCACCATTCGGCCCGGTCCCTGGCGATGTAGTGCTCTCCCGTCTCGCCGGTGTGCTCCACCACCTTGCGGGCCAGGCGCTTGACCGTGGTGCGCAGCAAGGTCAACAACCCATGCTGCGCGGCGCTGCCCCGCACCAGCTCAGCGGCGAGGGCGGTGCCGTCCCCCAGCCCCATGGCGAAGTCCAGGAGCTGGCCGATGCGCGTCAGCTGGGCCTCCAGCAGTTCGAGCCTGAATACCAGGTCCGTGGAAACGCCGCGATCATCGAGGCGGGCATGGGCCTGAGCCAGGGTGGCGGCGCAGGCGGTCCAGCAGGCCTCCCAAGCGGCTCGGGCTTCGATATCCTTGGGGTGTTCCCCGACGTCATGCACGGCCCGGGTGAGGTGGAAGAAGGGGGAATCCACATCGCTCCCCTCGGGGTCCAGGGCGAGCAGATCGCGGGACAGGCCCACGGCGGCGGCCCGGTGGGCCAGCAGCCGGGCGGCGTAGGCCCAGACCTCCTGGGGCGGCGCCAGCAGGGGTCCCCAGAGGGTCCGCAAGTCCGCCGGCAGGCCCTCGATCCAGGCCGCATCGGCTTCATTCAAGTTCAGCCGATCCAGCAGGGCATAGAGGTCCCCTTCGGGATCCAGGCGGGGGATGATCCGGTCCACGATCCGCAGGAAGCCCTCGCCCATCAGAGTGGTGCGGTCTGGCAGGCCCGTCTCCGCCAGCAGGCGGATGGCCGAGGCATGGTTCCAAGCCTCCGCCAGGGGGCCCGTGAGCCCCCGGAACGTCAGGGCCGCATGGAGGCGCCGGAGCCGGGTCGTGCGCCGGGCCTCACCGTCCACGGTATCGACGGGCGAGGCCTCCAGCAGCCAGCGCAGCAGGAATTCCAGCCTCAGCGTGCCGTCGCTCAGGAGTTCATCCAGCCTGGGGTCGGACAAAGGCATCGGGACTCCAGAGGGAGAGTCCCCAGGGTGGCACAAGCTTAAAGATTCGATCCCGATCGATGGGAGGAGTTCCGCCTAGTCCTATTGAGGAACTGCTGCACGGCTTGGGGATCCACCGTGGCCGGGGTGCCTGACCAAGGCTGGGATGGCCGCAGCATCCCCAGCATGTCGTCGGGGCAGCCCACCTGTTCGTAGAGGCACTCCACCTTGATCGCCAGCTGGACGGCGGTGCTTTCCAAGGCCAGGGCCTCGCGCAACAGCGCCTCTCGCCAGCGGTCCTGGGCCTCGGACCACCGGGCGCTGCCGGGCCGGGGGGTCTTGCCCACGGCTTCGGCGCAGGCCGCCCAGAGGTGGGCCTCGAAAGTGCGGAGCCCCTCGCCATCCAGGGCTCTCAAGCGGGTGGCTGCCGACCCTTCACCGGGAATCCAGGCCTGGATCTCGGCAGCGTCCAGGAAACCGAAGTCGTGCCCGGTGATGATGTCATCCCAGGTAGGTTCGCCATGCGTGCCGCGGAAGGCGTCAAGGGCGCTCATGTGGGCCTCAGGCAAGCAGGTGAAGGGCGAGGTGGACGGCGACCCGGGCGCTGGCCTCCGCGCCCTCCAACGTGGGGGCGAGTTCCATGATGTCCGCGCCCACCCAGGGTTCCGGCCAGCGGCGGGCGGCGCGGATGAGGCGCAAGGTTTCTTCAACGCTGAGTCCCCCGGGCACGGGTTCGGCGACGGCCGGCACCAGGACGGGGTCGAGGACATCCAGATCCAGACTCAGGTAGGCCGGGCCCCGTCCCACGGCCGCGAGATCCGCAGCCAGGCGGGAATCGAGCCGGGGGTCCCGAAGGTCCGAAGGTGTCCACAGGCGCACGCCTGCGGCCTGGAGGAAGGCCAATTCCCCGTCGTCGAAGCGCGGGGCCCGCAGGCCCGCCTGCACCACCCGCTCCGGATCCAGGAGGCCTTCTTCAAGTGCCTGTCGGACCCAGGTGCCGTGGTGGATGTGCGTGCCCCAGGCGGCACCGTCGGCGGCGTCCGGATGGGCGTCCAGGTGCAGCAGGCCCAGAGGCCCATGCCGAAGCGCCAAGGCCCGCAGGGCGCCGAGGGTGAGCGCGTGATCGCCGCCCAGCAGGAAGGTGCGGCAGCCGTTCAGCGCCCATCCGCCCACCGTGGCCTGGACCGTCTCCAAGGCTTCGGCCAGGGAGAAGGGCAAGGTGGGGATGTTGCCACCGTCCAGCCACCCATCCGCGGTGGCAGGCCCCAGGGCCGTGAGGCCTTCGCGCAGACGATCAGGCATCGGATGCGTCCCGAGGCCCATCGAGGCCGCCCGCAGCGCCCAGGGACCCAGGCGGGCGCCGGGGCGGTTGATCACGCCCGCGTCGCAGGGCACGCCGAGGACAACGCCGGTGGTGGGGCGCGGGTCAAGGACGAGGGGCAGGCCCAGGAAGGGGGTCAGGCCTGTGCGGAGACCCTGCATGAGGACATCAACGGACATGGGGGCTCCGGGGTTCGAGGGCGGCGCGGAAGGCGGCGATCCACTGGTGGACATCCATGAACCCGGCTGGGTGCAGAGGCGCCTCGGCGACCACCCTGAGGGGCGTGCGGGTGGTGAAGAGGGTGCGGAGGTGCGGGAGCAGTGTTTCATCGCCGGTCCAGGGATAGTGCGGCGCGGAACTGCTGATGCGGAAGGGCTGGGCGGGCAGGCCCAGTTCGTAGACGGCCCGCAGGCCACCTTCGTAGAAGGGCGCCAGGCGCTCGCCCCGGGTGGTCGTGCCCTCGGGGAACAGCAGCATGTCCCGGCCCTCCTGGAGTGAGGCGGCGAAGCTGGCCAGGGCCGCGGCGCGGCTGGTGGCGTCCTCCCGGTCCACGAAGTGGATGCCGGATTTCCGCGCCCAGCGCCCGATCAGGGGATAGCCCGTGACCTCACCCTTGGCGATGGTGCCCATGGGGCGCAGGCTCATGAGCGCGACGGGGTCCACCCAGCTGAGGTGGTCGGCCACCCAGAGGGGGATGTCCTTCCGGGGATGCCCGGCCACTTCGAGTTCCACGCCCAGGGCCGGCAAGAGGCGCCGGGCCCAGCGGTGCATGCCGGGTTGGGGCTCCGTTCCGACCGCCAGGTCGGGAAGCAGGGCGAAGGTGGGCCAGAGGACGCCGCTCCAGCTCACTAGCTCACCAGCTTGAGCCGGGTGTAGCGGGCCCGTACGCGTTCGAGATCCTCGCGGGTGATGGCGGACCAGAGGCGGGTGTCGCCCGGGGCGTAGTAGTCGTGGACCTCCGCCACCACGCGGGCGCCCAGGGCGTGGTGGACGCTGCGGGCATCGTTGTTGCCGGGTTCCACCAGGAACCGGCACTCCTCCACCTTTTCCTGGAGCAGCTTGGAGACCATGGCTCGGATGAGCAGGTAGTTCACCCGGCCCTTCTGGTACTCGGGGTGCACGGCCAGGGTGGCGCAGTAGACCGTGGTGCCCTTCACGAAGTTGAGGACGTAGCCCACGGGCCGGTCGCCGTCCATGGCGAGGAAGCACCAGTCGCCGTAGAGCTCCGTGCAGAGACGCAGGTAGTGGGGGCAGAGTTCCCCGGCGCCATCTCCGGCCCAGATCTCGGCTTCGAGGCGCTGGAGGTGGACGAAGTCGGCGCTGGAGAGCGGCCGGACGGCGTAGCGGGCGCCCTCGGGATGGGGGGTGAGGGTCTCGATGGTCATGGCGTGCCTCCCTGGTGTCGAAACCAGGATCGGAGGCGCCCATGACGGACCCGCGAAGATGTCGGTAAATTAAAGGAAATAGGGTGGTTCGATAGTGTTACAAAGCATTTGCTGATCGGGCCTTTCAGACTGACCGGGAGCCGTAACGGACTGGCTGTCCCGACGTCACATTTCTGCGACGTTCAGCCAGATCAGAAGAACGGCGCCACCAGCTTGAGGAAGCCCGCGGCGAGGAGCGCGCTGATGGGGATGGTGAGCACCCAGGCGACGACGATGTTGCCGGCCACGCCCCAGCGCACGGCGCTGGCATTCATGGAGGTGCCGACACCCATGATGGCGCCCGTGATGCTGTGGGTGGTGCTGACCGGGATGCCGAAGTGGGCCGTGGTGAAGAGCACCGCCGCGGCCGCGGTTTCGGCGGCGAAGCCGTGGATGGGGCGAAGCTTCACGATCTTCGAGCCCATGGTCTTGATGATCTTCCAGCCACCGGAGGCGGTGCCCAGGGCCATGAAGCTGGCGCTGCCGATCTTCACCCAGAGGGGAATGATCACCTTCGCCTTGGCATCCAGGGGGAGATTGAACTTGTAGGCGATGAGGGCGAGACAGATGACGCCCATGGCCTTCTGGGCGTCGTTCTGACCGTGGGTGAAGGACATGGCCGCGGCGCTCACCAGCTGCGCCTTGCGGAACACGACATTCACCATGTGTCCGGAGAAATGGCGCACGATCCACAGGATGATCAGGATGAGCAGCATGCCCACGATGAAACCCATCGCCGGGGAGATGATGATGAAGGCTCCGATTTCCTCGAGCTTCTTGGTGTGGAGGGCCCCGAAGCCCGCGTGGGCCACGACGGCCCCGGCCAGGCTGCCGAGCAGGGTGTGGCTGGTGCTGGATGGAATGCCGAACCACCAGGTGAGCAGATCCCAGGTGATGGCCGCCATGAGAGCCGCGGCGATGACGGCCGGTACCACGTGCTGGCTGTCGGCGATGCCTTTGGCGATGGTGGTGGCCACGGAGGTGCCGGCCAGGGCCCCCGCGAAGTTGAGGGTCGCGGACATGATCAGGGCGTATTTGGCGGGAAGCACACCCGTGCTCACCACGGTGGCGATGGAGTTGGCCGTGTCGTGGAAGCCGTTGATGTAGTCGATACCCCAGGACAGGAGGATCAGGACCGCCAGGGACGGGATGAGAAAGGGCGCGAACATCGAGGACTCAGGCGTTCTTCATGACGGTGGAGCCGATGACCTTGGCCACCAGCTCGATCCGATCAGTGGCGTCCTCGATCTTCTCGAGCATTTCCTTCCACTTCACCAACTCGATGGGATCCTTCGGGTTGTCGAAGAGTTGGGCCAGACCGGCGTGATAGATGGAATCAGCCTTGTTCTCCAGGGCGTGGACTCTCCGGATGCGATCCCCGATCTCCTTCTGGTTCGACATGTTGCGCAGAGATCGCGTCAGGTGGAGGATCTCGCCGGCGCCCTCCACGATGATGGAGCTGATCTCCGTGACCGCGGGCATCACCGGGCCGATGCGGTAGAGGATCAGGCGCTCGCACACGGAATGGATGCGGTCGATCACATCGTCGATGGCGTGGGTGAGGGTCAGGATGTCTTCGCGGTCGATGGGCGTGACGAAGGTGTGGTTCAGGCGGTCGATGATTTCGTGGGTGATGTCGTCCCCTGCGTGCTCCAGGTCCTTCATCTGCCGGCGCAGCTCCGCGAATCGGGCCGGGTCGCCGCTGCGGATCTCACGATCGAAGAGCTGGGCCGCCTGGTACACATTGCTCGAGGCGGATTCCAGGAGATCGAAAAAAACCATCTCTCTGGGTTTGAGCCAGCGCATCACGGCATTCAAGGACATGACTACTCCCACGGATCCGTCCTCCACTGTACCGGCTCCGGTGATGTAAACGCAGCGTAAATTGGCCAGGAGACCGTGGGTGGCGCATCGAGGACGGTGTATGGTCTGAGGGCATGGTTGTACGTGACACACATCACGAGGCTGGCCCCAGTGTGCGGGCCTTTCTGGGGCGGGCGCTGGTCTGCCTGGGGGCCGTGCTGTTCCTGGGACTGGGGCTGGGAGTGACCGTCCACAAGGGGATTTCCGCGCCCTGGTTCCTCGGCCTCGTCGCCACCGTGGCGGTGGTGATCATCCTCATGGCCCGGTGGCAGGTCCGTCTGGTGGCGGAGCCCCTGGGCCGCCTGTTGGGTGGATCTCGGCCCAGCGCCATCGAGGATCTGCCCCGGGCCTGGTCAGCCATGGAGCAGGAGAACCTCGACCTCCGGGAACGCGCGGCCCGGGAGGACCGGCTACTTCCAGGCATCATGGCCCGGCTGGAGGAGGGGGTCCTGCTCTTCGGCCCTTCAGGCGGGCTGGAGCAGTTCAACCCGGCGGCCCAGCGCCACCTTGGCCTGGGGGCGCCTCTGGGGAAAGGGATGACGGTGCGGGAGGTGTTCGGCGATCCCGACAGTCCTCCAGCCGTGGAGAAGGCCTATCGCGGAGCGCCCTCGGAGTGGCGGCCGGCCCGGGCGGGCCGGACGCTTCGGGTGCGGGCCATCCCCTTCGCGCCGCTGGGCAGCGTTTCTGGCGTGCTGCTCACCCTCGACGATGTCACGAGCCAGGAGGCCCTGGAGACCACGCGCCAGAAGTTCATCTCCAACGTCAGCCACGAGCTGAAGACGCCGGTCACGGCCATCCGGATCGCCGCGGAAAACCTTCAGGAAGAGGCGCTTCCGGGTCCGGCGCAAGCTGGGGCGCAATCCATCCTTCGATCGGTGGACCGGTTGGCGATGCTGCTGGGCGATCTCTCTGAGCTGAGCCGCATCGAAAGTGGGGCTCTCCACCTCGATCCGGTCCGCCTCGATCTCGCGGCCTTCATCGCCTCGGTGGTGAAGGATCAGGAGGCCCGACTCGCCGACGCTTCCGTCCAGATGGATGTGGACCTGGACGCGCCTGAGGGGAGTGTCCTGCAGGCGGATCCCCTGCGCCTGAGCCAGGTGCTGGAGAACCTCCTGTCCAACGCGATCAAGTTCAGCCCGCCGGGTGGCCGGGTACGGCTCGGTGTCCACCTCTCGCCCCAGGGTCAGCTCTGGGAGGTGGCCGACCAGGGCCCTGGCGTCCCGGAGGCGGAACAAGGGCGCATCTTCGAACGCTTCTACCGGTCCCAGGCCGCCAAAGCCAAGCCGGGCACGGGCCTGGGGCTGGCCATCGTGAAGCATCTCTGCCGCCTGATGGGTGGGGAAGTCACGGTCGAAAGCCGGCCCGGGGAGGGGGCCACCTTCAAAGTGATGCTCCCGCCCCAGCCGACTGGAGGCGATCCGGCCTAGGCTTCGCTGGGCCCACCCAGCCGATAGCCCACACCCACCACCGTCTCGATCTGCTCCGCCGCGACTGGGCCGAGCTTGGCGCGGACGCGACGCACATGGGCGTCGATGGTGCGGCTCTCGCCCAGGTATTCGAGGCCCCACACCTGCTGGAGGATCTTCTCCCGCGTCAGGATCCGGCGGGGGTTGGCCAGGAAATAGGCCAGCAGCTCGAACTCGCGGCGGGTGAGATCCAGGACCTGCCCATCGACCCGGGCGGTGTGCATGTCAAGATCCACGGTGATGGTCCCGAAGGCCAACTGAGGCGCGCGTTCAGCCACATCAGGCGGCGTGGATCTGCGCAGGATGGCCCGCAGCCGGGCTGCCAATTCCCGGGTGGAGAAGGGCTTTGAAATGTAATCGTCGGCGCCCAGTTCGAGCCCCAGCACCCGGTCGATCTCCTCGCTCCGGGCGGTCACCAGCAGCACCGGGAGACCGCGGTGCACGGCGTGGGCGCGGATGGCGCGAAGCACGTCAAGGCCGTCCATGTCAGGCAGGCTCAAGTCCAGGAGGGCCGCATCGAGCCTGAGCCCGGAGGTCCCGAGGGCCTGGAGGGCCTCGCGGCCGGTGCCCACGCTGGTGAGGCTGAAGCCCTCCCGGCGCAGGTGCTGTTCGAGACCCAGGCGGATCTCGGTGTCGTCTTCCAGGAGGAGGATGTGCGGCATGGAGTCCTTTGCCTTTATTCTACGGAATCGCCGCGGAGGTAGGGATGCTTGGCGCTGTGGCCCTCGAGGATGAAGAGGACCTCTTCCGCGATGTTGGTGGCTTCGTCCGCGATGCGCTCCCAGTTCTTGATGACGAGGATCAGGTGGCTGGCTCGCTCGATGCAGAGGGGATCCGCCAGCATGATGCGCAGCAGGTCCCGGTAGATCTTCCCGTAGAGGGCGTCCACGCTGTCGTCGCTCAGGATGACGGCGTGGGCCAGGGCGGCGTCGTTGCCCACGAAAGCGTCCACGGCCCGGCGGACCATGCTCCGGGTCTCCGTGCCCAGCTGCTCCAGGTCATTGCCGGCCAGGATGGGTGGGTGGACCATGGACACCCGGCGGGCGATGTTGCAGCAGTGGTCGCCGATGCGCTCCAGCTCCGGGATGATCTTGAGGCTGGAGGCGATGCGGCGGAGGTCCGAGGCCGCCGGCGCGTGGAGGGCCAGGAGATCGATGCATTGCTGGTCCAGCCTGAGCTCCAGCTCGTCCATGCGGCGGTCGAGAAGGTTCACCTGTTCGGCCTTGGCCAGAGACGGCCCTGCCAAGGCCTGAATGGTGAGGTCGAGCATCTCCTCCGCCACCCCGGCCATGGCCATGATGCCTTCCCGAAGCGCTTTCAGATCCGTGTCGAACAGCCGCATCAGCCGAACCTCCCCGTGATGTAGTCCTCAGTCATTGATTTCTTGGGTGTGGTGAAGATCATCTCAGTCTCGCCGGTTTCAATGAGCTCACCCATCCACAGGAACGCTGTGCGATCGCTGGCCCTGGCGGCCTGCTGCATGTTGTGGGTGACGATCACCACCGAGAGGGATTCCTTGAGGCGGAACATCAACTCCTCGATCTTCGCGGTGGCAATGGGATCCAGGGCGGAGCAGGGCTCGTCCATGAGCAGCACCTCAGGTTCCACGGCCAAGGCCCGGGCGATGCAGAGGCGCTGTTGTTGGCCCCCGGAGAGGCTCATAGGGCTGCTCTTCAGGCGATCCTTCACCTCGTCCCAAAGGGCAGCGTCATTGAGGGCTTTCTCAGCGGCCTCTTGAAGTTTTGCACGATTCCGCAGGCCAGATAGACGAAGCCCCGCCACCACATTGTCGAAGATGGACAAGGTGGGGAATGGGTTCGGTTTCTGGAAGACCATGCCGATGCGGCGGCGCACCATGACGGCATCCTCCCGGGGCCCGTAGATGTCCCTCCCACCCAGCGTGACGGAACCTTTTACCTGGGCGCCGGGGGTGAGATCGTGCATGCGGTTGAACGCGCGCAGCAGGGTCGACTTCCCGCAACCGGACGGACCGATGATCGCGGTGATCTTCCGGAGCGGGAACTCCAGAGAGACGCTCTTGATGACAGGCTTTTTGTCGAAAGAGATGCGGAGATCTTGGCAGGCGAGCATGGATTGGGTCCTAGGGCTTTAGGTGCGAAGGCTGCGGTTGTGCCACCAGAGAATGAAGCGGCTCAGGAGTGTGGCGCCAAGAATGCCCAAAACCAGCACGAGGGCTCCACCCCAGGCCAAGCGGTGCCAGTCATCGTAGGGGCTGATCGCGTAGGTGAAGATGGTGTGGGGCAGCGTGGCGACGGGTGCCTTGGGATCGAGGCTGAAGTAGGGATTGCCGAAGGCGGTGAAGAGCATGGGCGCGGTTTCTCCGGCGATGCGGGACACGGCCAGCAGGGCGCCTGTCAGGATGCCGGGAGCTGCGGCCCTCACTGAGATCGACGAGGCGATGCGCCATGCTGGGATGCCCAGGGCGTGACCGGCCTCCCGAAGATGGCCGGGCACCAGGTGGAGCATCTCCTGGGTGGTGATCACGACGACGGGAAGCATGATGAAGGCCAGGGCCAGCGCGCCGGAGAAAGCCGAGAAGTGGTGCAGAGGCCGGACCAGGATCTGGAAGGCGAGCAGGCCCATGACGATGGAGGGGATGCCTGACAGGATGTCGCAGGCGAAGCGCAGGGCTGAAGCCACGCGCGGGCGGGCGAACTCGGTCATGTAGACCGCCGCGCCGATGCCGATGGGGATACCGACCAGCGTGGCCAAGCCCACCACGAAAAGGGAACCCACGATGGCGTTCTTGAGGCCGCCGCCGACTTCACCTGGAGGAAGGGGCAATTGCGTGAGGAGGTTGGTGGACAACGCGCCCGCGCCCATGGCCACCAAGTGCCATAAGAAGGCCGCCAGAGGGGCCACTGCGATTGCGGCGGCAATCAGGCAAATGCCCTCCATGAGGCGGCCATGGATCTTTCGTAAGAGGAGCGGGTGGTTCATCGGGCGCCTGAACCGGCCATGCGGCGGTTGAGATAGAAGAGCATGAGACGGGCCGCGGCGTTCAGGAGAACGGTCAGGAGCAGGAGGATCAGCCCTAGGCTGATGAGGGCGCTGATGGCCAGATCCGAGGGTGCCTCGGTGAACTCATTGGCGATGACGGAGGCCAGGGTGTAGCCCGTAGCGAAGAGCGAAGCCTTGATCTGGGGCGTATTGCCGATGACCATCGTCACGGCCATGGTTTCCCCCAGGACCCGGGCCAGTCCCAGGAGTCCGGCTCCGAAGATGCCCTTCCAACTGTAGGGCAGGATGAATTTCCGGATGGCCTGCCAGCGTGTGGCGCCCAGGGCGTAAGCCGCCTCCCGTTGAGCGGACGGCACCTGCAGCAGGACCTCGCGCGACACAGACATGATGAAAGGGAGGGCCATGATGGCCAGGAGCAGCCCTGCCGAAAGGAAGCCCACCCCCATCGGAGCCCCGGAGAAGAGTGGCAGTTCTTTCAGGCCAAGGGGAGATTGGTAGATCGTGATTTCGACCTGCCGCACCAGGGGTACCAGTTCGAAGATGCCCCAAAGTCCCAGGAGCACTGAGGGGATGGCGGCGAGCAGTTCAACGGCCACTGAAATGATTTTGGCTGGGCCGTGGGGAAGGATCTCCACCAGGGCCACGGCGGTCATCACACCGAGGGGAAGGGCGATGGCCATGCCGATGAAGCTCGTATAGGCCGTGCCGAAGAGGAAGGTGAGTGCCCCGTATTTCTGGTTCGTGGGGTCCCAGTCCGGCGACAGGACGAAGCTGAGGCCATGATCCAGAATGGCAGGCATGGATCCCTTGACCATGAAGATGACCGCCAACAGGAGGAGAACCGCCACCAGAGCGGCGCAGGCGCCGGTAACCAGACGGAAGATTCGGTCAGCCCCTCTGCCGGTGCTGAGGGGGGACTGCGGCTGGGTGTCCCGGACGGAAGGAGCCACGTCCAAGGCTGGAATGGCAGTGGTGTCGTCCATGGATTTCCTCATGGGAAGGAGGGCCACAATGGGTGGCCCTCCTGATCCGGGTTCCAACTTGAATCTACTTGAGGCGCTCAATATCCTTCAACTCCCGTTGAACCAGAGACTTCGGCAGAGGAGCGTAGCCCAGACCCTCGGCGAAGCTCTGCCCCTTGGTGACGCCCCAGATCAGGAAGTCATGGAGCACCTTCTTCTTGGTGGCGTCCTTCATGGAGGGGGTGGCGAGAATCCAGGTGAAGGTGGAGATGGGATAGACACCCTTGCCGGGGGCATTGGTGATGGACACCCGGTAGTCCGCGGGGATCTTGGCGGTGGCGGCCGCCGCCGACACAGAGGCCAAGCTGCAGGTGGTGTATTCGCCAGCAGCGTTCCGGACCGGAGCGGAGGCGATCTTGTTCTGGATGGCGTAGATCAGCTCCACATAGCCGATGCTGCCCGGGGTCTGCTTCACGGTGCCGGCCACACCCTCGTTGCCCTTGCCGCCCAAGCCCACGGGCCAGGTGACGGAGGTGCCGACGCCCACCCGCTTCTGCCACTCCGGGGACACCTTGGAGAGGAAGTCCACCCAGGTGTAGGTGGTGCCGGAACCATCGGCCCGGTGGACCACGATGATCGGTTCGGCGGGGAGTTCCACCCCCGGGTTTTCCTTGGCGATGGCGGCATCGTTCCACATGACGACCTTGCCCAGGTAGATCGCGGCCAGGGTCTCACCGGAGAAACGCAGGCCGCCGATCTTCAGATTGTAGATGGGCACGACGCCGCCCATGGTCATGGGCAGGTGCATGATCGGCTGGACCTTGGAATCCTTGAGCTGCTGATCGTTCATCGGCCCGTCGCTGGCACCGAAGTCCACAGTGAGATCCTGGGTGAATTGCCGGATGCCGCCCCCGGAGCCAATGGACTGGTAGTTGATGCGGGCCTTCGGGTTGGCCTTGTTATATTCGTTGAACCACTTGGAATAAAGAGGATAGGGGAAGGTCGCCCCTGCGCCCGAAAGGTCTACGGTCTGGGCCTGGGCGGCACCGGTTACGAGCAGGCCAGCCAGGATGGTCTGGACCAGGAATCGGATTTTCATGGATGTCTCCCTCAGATGCTTTCAAGCCTGGGGACCGGGAGTGAACGTCCCTGGGCCCGGTTGTGACATCCGTGTAACTTCGCCCGCGCCCTGCCGCTGGAGCTTCCTGGCGCTCTTTGCTTGCCCCCCCGGAAATAAGTGGGTTTAATGATTGAAGATCCTGCGGGCAGATCGAGGCATCGCCCTTTGCCCCCAGGGATCACGACCATCCCTTTTTTTCCAACCTGGGTGGCCGAAGCCAGGGCAGGGCCCCCTTCGGTTTCCCGACCTCCCATCCCGATATCCACCCCCCAAGCAAGGCCGCAGCGCACCCCCTGCGCCAGCCGTAGCCTGGGAACCCACAGGAGAATCCTTGAACCCTAAGAAAATCATGATGATCAACGCCACCGATCCAGAAGAGATCCGCGTGGCCACCCTGATCGATGGTGTGCTGTTCGATTACGATGTCGAGTTCCTCCACAACGAGAAGATCAAGGGCAACCTCTACAAGGCCAAGGTCGTTCGCGCGGACACCAGCCTCCAGGCGGCTTTCGTGCACTTTGGCAGCCAGAAGAACGGCTTCCTGCCCCTGGGCGAACTGCCCCGGGACATGAGTGAAGGCCGCCGCGGCCGCATCCAGGAGATCCTCCAGCGGGATCAGGAGATCCTGGTGCAAGCGGTGCGCGAAGAACTCGGGTCCAAGGGCGCCATGATGACCGGCCAGATCAGCCTGGCGGGCCGCTACCTGGTCATCACGCCGGGCAATCCCGTGAACGGCATCAGCCGCAAGATCGAGGGCACCGAGGAGCGCCGGCACTTCAAGCAGCTGATCGACACGCTGAACATCCCCGAGGACATCGGCGTGATCGTCCGCACCGCCAGTCTTGGCGTCACCAAGGAGGACTTCGAGCGTGACCTGGAGTACCTCCTGGACACCTACAAGGAGGTGCTGAGCCGCTACAAGCACCGCCAAGGTCCTGGCCTGGTCTGGCAAGAGGATGACGTCGTCACCCGCACGCTGCGCGACACCTTCAGTGCCGACGTGGAGGAGGTGCAGATCGACGATCTCGACACCTTCCACGCCGCCCAGTCCTTCTTCAAGCGCACCATGCCGCAGCATCTCGAGGTGCTGAAGCACTACACGGGCAAGAAGCCTCTCTTTTCCCGGTTCCAACTGGAAGAGCAGATCGACCGCATCTACGGGAGGAAAGTGTCCCTGCCCAGCGGTGGCGCCCTGGCCCTGGATCAGACCGAGGCCCTGGTGGCCATCGATGTGAACAGCGGCAAGACCTCCGGCGACGGCGTGGAGGACATGGCCTTCAAGACGAACATGGAGGCCGCGGAAGAGGTGGCCCGGCAGCTCCGGCTGCGTGACCTGGCCGGCCTCATCGCCATCGACTTCATCGACATGAAGCGCGAGTCCCACATCCGCTCCGTCCAGGATCGCCTGGTGGACTGCCTCAAGGCCGACAAGGCCCGCATGGAGGTGGGGAAGATCAACCGCTTCGGCGTGCTCGTCATGACCCGCCAGCGCATCCGTCCCAGCCTGCAGCACGTGAACCATGAGCCCTGTCCCACCTGTGCCGGGACCGGCAAGGTGAAGACCATGGAAGCCCTGGTGCTCTCCGTGGTGCGTCGCCTGCAGGGCATCCTGGCCAAGGGCGGAATCGGCGAGATCCGCGTGAAGCTGGCCCCCGCCATCGCCACCGCCCTGTTGAACCAGAAACGCCGTGACCTCTCCCTGATGGAGGAGCAGAGCGACGCGAAGGTCATCATCCTGGCCGACTGGTCCATGTCCTACGGCGAGATGTCGGCCGAGATCGAGCGGGCCGATGAGGCTCCGGCTGAGAAGCCCGCGCCCAAGCCTCCGCGCGAGAAAGGCACGCCCGAGGACGAGACCGTGGTCCTGGGCGGAGACAGCCCGATCTCCTTCGACAAGGCCCTCGGCGTCCACGGCGAAGGCCCCAAGGAACCGAAGAAGGAAGCCTTCAAATACGATCGCCGCGACCTCCAGCGGGCGGCCCTGGACGAGCGGGAGCGCCTGCGCGCCCTCTTCGAGAGCGCCAAGCCCGAGGACGAGGAGGAGGAGGATGAAGGCTCCGAGGCCGGCGGCGACGATGCCAAGGGCGAAGGGGCCAAGCGCAAGCGCCGCCGTCGGCGCCGCAAGGGCGGCGCGGAGCGGAACGGCGAACCCACGACCGCGTCATCGGATGAGTCCACTGAGCCCACCCGCCGCCCGGAGCCTCAGTACGACGCCCAGCCCGAACCGCCCAAGGCCACGGCGGATCTGGTGGCCAGCCTGCTGACGCCCAGCCCCCGGCCGAAGTTCGGTGCCGCCGCGCGGGTGGTCGCTGAACCCCCGGCGGCCCCTGCGAAGCCCAAGCGCACGCCCAGGGCGAAAGTGGCCTCCACGCCGGAAGCCGCCATGCCCGCAGCTCCTGAACCCGTGACAGAAGCCCCGACCAAGAAGAAGGCCGCGCCGAAGACCAAGGCCAAGGCCGCCGCCAAGACAGAGGGCACCTCCGAAGTTGCGCCCAAAGCCACCGTCAAACCTGCCGTCAAACCCAAGACCCCCCGCGCCAAGAAGCCCAAAGCCGAGTAGCCGATCATGTCCATCTACTGGCTGGCCCCTTTAGCGTCCCTGGCCACCCTTCTGGGCGGCTGGGGCGTGGTGCGGTTCCTCCAGGGTCGGGCGCAGTTCATGCGCCTGCTCTCAGGGGTGGCGGCGGGCTACCTGCTCTCCGTCACCTTGGTCCGCATCATTCCAGAGTCCATGGAGGCCAAGGGGGGCGAGGGCAACGCCATGTGGGTGCTCGTCGGGTATCTGCTGGTCCACGTCATGGAGCATGGCATCACGCTCCACTTCCACTACGGTGAGGAGACCCACAAGGACGGATCCCCTCTCAGCGGGGTGCTCGCACTGGTGGGTCTCTCCCTGCACAGCCTCATGGACGGTGTGGCCATTGCCGCGGCGCTGGCCACCCACAGCAATCTGGGCCCCCTGGTGGTGCTGGGCATCTTGTTCCACCGCATCCCCGAGGGCGGGACCATCGCCTCGATCTTCCTCGTGCGGGGCTTCGGGAACCGCGGCGCGATCCTGGCCGCCGCGACGCTGGCCCTGGCAGCCTTGGTGGGTGCGGCCGGGCAGTCCATGCTGGGCCTTCCCACGGGCCCTGTCCTGGGCCTCACGGCGGGTCTGGCGCTCTATGTGGCCAGCTCGGATCTGCTGCCGGAAGTGCAGAAGGTCTCCGGCCTCCGTAGCACGGTGGCGCTCCTCTCCGGTGTCGGCATCTTCCTCATCAGCGCGCGGCTATTGCCGCATCATCACTGATTCTCAAATGGCCATCCCCGGGAGGACCCGAGGTCTGCTGTTGGGCGCCCTGTCCGCCGTGCTGGCGGCCCAGGGCCTGCCTGACATCCCGGTCCCCGCACCACTCGACGCACCCACACCCGCGGAGCTGCTACCACTCCGTCCATTCCGTGTGGAGCGAGGGCCCGGCCTTTCACGGGTCCCCTTCGATTGGCGTGGGGATCGCGTTCGCGAGCAGGGTGATATCTGGATGCTGGAGCAGGGCGCCATCCAGTCGGAGGGCCTGCTGCTTCTGGCGGACCGCATCGAATACTTCATCACGGAAGGGCGCCTGGTGGCGGAGGGTCACATCCGTCTGGAGGGACCGGGTCTCCGGCTTCGTGGCGAGCGCCTGCAGATGGACTGGGAGCGCCGTTCCGGTGAAGCCTGGGTGCTCCAGATGGACCTTCCCCCGGCCTGGACGCTGCGTTCCAGCCACGTCGCCTTCACCACGCTGCGCACCTGGGCCTTTGATACGGTGGAACTGAGCCCGTGTCCGGAGGAAAAACCGGGCTGGAAGGCCCGTCTCTCCTCGTTGAAGGTGGACCTCGACGGCTTCGCGAGCCTGTGGAACGCCCGGGTGCTGCTCGGTTCGGTCCCCATCTACTACGTGCCCTACGCCCTCTATCCGGCCCAGGCCGAACGGACTTCCGGCCTGCTGCCCCCGAAACTCGGGATGTCGAGTTCCTTCGGCACGACCTTCGGGCTTTCCTACTATCAGACCCTGGGCGACTCGGCGGATGCCACCCTGTCGCCAGAATACTTCACCAAGGAGGGTGTCCTCTGGGGTGGTGAAGCGCGCTGGCGACCGGACCTGACCCACCAGGGCAGCTTTTCCGGCCAGACCATTCAGCAGAAGAGCCTGGATACCCGCCGCTACCGTTACTCGCTGAAGGAGGTGTGGCAGCGCGAGGATGGCTGGCAGCTCACGGCAGATGTGAACCAGGCCTCGGACAATCTGGTGGACGCGGATTTCGGCAAGGGCATCGGCTACCTTGGCTCCACCAGTTTCGATTCCGCCCTCTACCTGGGTCGCGCTTTCACCTTCGGAAACCTCAACCTCTCGGCCGCCGAGCAACGCAGCTTCTTCTTCACCAAGGATCAGGGGGATCCCTTCTACAGCCCTGACTTCCCCGCCTCGCTCCGCCGGCAGACGCTGCCCCAGGCTGAATTCCGCTTCTTCCCCGTCCCACTGCTGGGTCCGTTGTATCTCGATGGTGGCGTCAAGCTGGGTCGCTTCGCCTACCGCGTGGAAGGCAGCACCACGGCCCCCGATCAGACCTATGCCTGGGACCGGCAGGACGCGAACACCCGCATCCATGGGCGCCTTGGGCAGTGGGGGCCCTTCCGGGCTGACTTCGAGGCCATGGGCCGGGCGACGCACTACAGCTCGAGCCTGAGTTCACCTGTGTTCGATCCTGAAGGCGGCACCACCGATACCGCTGTGAATCCCGCCACCAGCCCCTTCCAGGTGGATGGTGCCGCGGCCACACGGTTCCTGGCTTCGGGGCATTTGCGACTGTCCGGGCCCCAGGTCGGCCGGACCTTCAAGGATGTCTCGATCCTCGGTTACAAGGGCGAGCTCAAGCACGTGGTCGAGCCCTATTTCGGCTGGACGCAGACCAGCCTTTACGGCGAGGCGGGCGCGCTGCCACGCTTTGATACGGTGGACTCCTATCCGGGCGTCAACGAAAGCGCCTCAGGCGAGCGGAGCTTCGAGCTGGGGCTCAAGCAGCATATCTTCGGGCGCCCCGGTGCCGGCTCCGGGTTCGCGGACCTGGCCCGCCTGCGCATCGCCACCCGCTACCACGCCTCGCCCATCATCCTCAGCGACGGGCGCTACAAGAAGGGCTGGTCGAGTGTGGACACGGACCTGGATGTGGAACCCGACGAACGGCTGCGGGTCAGCCTCCACCTGTCCTCAGACCTGGGCACCGGTGGTACCGACAACGCCTTGAGCATGGATCTGAAGGCCAAGAACGGCAGCAGCTTCAACCTGGCCTACTTCTCGACCGGCATCAACCGGTTCCTGGTGCGCCAGAAGGGCTTGCAGGTGGGCGGCGTCCAGCGCCTCTGGGACGATCGCCTCCGGCTGGAGTTCAGCGCCAACTACGACTTCCACCAGAAAGGCTTCGCCTCCAGCCAGGTCGCCTTGGCCTACGTGGAGCCTTGTGTCGCCTACGTGCTGAAGTACACCCATGTGGCCCTGAACACGAACCTCGTCTCCGGTGGCAGGGAGGATCGGATCGACCTGACCCTGACTCTGCGTGGCCTGGGGGATCTCTTCAGCTTCCGCCGCTGAAGGCGCCTTTCACGGCATGAAGCGGCGGGTGATCCGGCGGTGGAGCGCGCAGGTCAGCTCGTAAGGGATGGTGCCGAGGATCTGGGCCAGGCGCTCGAGACTATGCGCCGCCGCGGGATCCCCACTGTAGAGGGTCATGGGATCTCCCGGCGCCACCGGGACATCCAGGGGCAGGGCGACGGTGAGGTAATCCATGGAGATGCGACCCACCACGGGAAAAGTCCGGTCCATGAATCCCACCACGGCCCGGTTGCCGAGGTCGCGGCGGTAGCCATCCGCATAGCCGCAGGCCAGGGTGGCGATCTGGAGGGGATGGGGTGCCACGAAGGTGCGGCCATAGCCCACCGTGGTGCCTGCCGGCATGGCCTTGACCCGGGCTACCTCGGCCACCAGTTCCAGGGCGGGTTCGAGGCCGAGGGCACGTCCCTCGGCCACCATGGTGAGACCGTACAGGGCCAGGCCGGGCCGCGCATGGGTGTCCAGGCCCAGCATGCCGCGCAGGCAGGCGTCGCTGTTTCCGTGGTGGCGCTGCTCCGGGTGGATGCCCGCGTCCGCCAGCTGCGAAAGGCAGGCGTCGAAGATGCGCCGTTGACGCTGGGCGAAGCCAGGGTCCGGATCGTCCGCCGTGGCGAAGTGCCCCATGGCGCCCTCAATCCAGGGTGAGAGCCGCTGGAGTTGCGGGAGGTATTCCCCCAGTTCCGAAGGCAGCAGGCCAAACCGTCCCATGCCGGTGTCCAGCTTGAGGTGGAGTCGGACCGGGTGTTGCGGCAGGGCGCGGGCGTAGTCGTCGAGGTGCTCCGGTCCCACCACGGCGATGGTGAGGTTTTCCGCGCTGGCGGCTGGAAGGGCTTCGGGCCGCAGGCCGCCGAGCACGAGGATGGGACACTCGATCGCGCCCCGACGGAGTTCCAGGCCCTCTTCCAGGCTGGATACCGCCAGGCCGTGGACGCCGGCATCCTCCAAAGCCCGACTCACCGGCACGGCCCCGTGCCCGTAAGCATTCGCCTTGACCACACCCCAGATCCCACGGCCCCCCGAGGCGGACCGGATGCGATCCAGGTTGCGCGCGATGCGGCCCAGGTCGACTTCCGCCCGGAGGGCACGACCTTCCGGATGCCGCTTCAGGGGCTCGAGGTGCTGTTCATTCACTCGGCAAGACCTTGTTCCGCCAGCCAGTGCTCGGCATCGATGGCGGCCATGCAGCCGCTTCCCGCGGCGGTGATGGCCTGCCGGTAGACATGGTCCTGCACGTCGCCGCAGGCGAAGACGCCGGGAACGGAGGTACGGGTGGAACCCTTTTCCACTTCGAGGTAGCCGGTCTCGTCCATGGGCAGCTGGCTCGCGAAGAGGCCGGTGTTGGGCTGGTGGCCGATGGCCACGAAGAGACCCTCCACCGGCAGCTCGGATTCACTGCCGTCCACGGTGTCCTTCAGCTTCAGGGCCCGGATCTTCTCCACCTTCTCACCCATGGGGGTCTCGTGGGTGGCGGTGATCACATCCAGCACGGTTTTGTTCCAGATCGGGTGGATCTTCTCGTTCTTGAGGGCCCGATCCTGCATGGCCTTGGAGGCACGGAGCTTGTCGCGACGGTGGATGAGGTGGACCTTGGTGGCGAATTTGGTGAGGAAGGTGGCTTCCTCGATGGCCGTGTCACCACCGCCCACCACGGCGATCTCCTTGCCGCGGAAGAAGAAACCATCGCAGGTGGCGCAGGCGCTCACGCCCCCGCCAGAGCGTGACAGCTGCTCGTCCTTGCCAATGCCCAGCCACTTCGCCGAGGCGCCGGTGGCGATGATGATCGCATCCGCGGTGTAGTCGCCCTTGTCGGTGGTGAGCTTGAAGGGGCGGTTCTGGAGATCGGCCGTGAGGACTGTTTCGGACTTGATGGTGGTGCCGAAGCGGAGGACCTGTTCGCGCATCTCGTCCATGAGAGCCGGTCCGGCGATGCCCTGGCGGAAGCCGGGGAAGTTCTCCACCTCCGTGGTGATGGTGAGCTGGCCGCCAGGCTGGACACCCTCGAAGATGAGGGGGGAAAGGTTGGCCCGGGAGGCGTACAGCGCGGCGGTGTAGCCCGCGGGACCGGTACCGATCACGACGACTTTGTGGTGGCTCACAGAATTCTCCTGGCAAGGAACGGGCTTCTGGCCGCGCTTCGAGTCTACCGCGCTTGGACCGGCGGGCGCCTACCGCGCCAGGCCCCGCTCCCGCAGCAGGGCCTCTGCCGCGGCCACGTCAGCGGGCACGTCCACGCCCAGGCTCAAGTGAGGTGTGTCGGCCACGCCGATGGGGATCCCAGCCGCGAGGGCCCGGAGCTGCTCCAGCATTTCCAGCTGCTCGAGGGGGTGAGGTGCCAGCCGGGTAAAGGCTTTGAGCGTGTCCGGCCGGTAGGCGTAGAGCCCCAGGTGGCGCTTGAAGTGCGCCAGCTGCTCCGGCTTCATCCAGGGCCGGAAGTCCGGCTCGAAGATGGCGCTGTTGCGCAGGTAGGGGATGGGGCTGCGGCTGAAGTAGAGGGCCCGCCGGTGATCGTCCACCACCACCTTCACGGCGTTGGGGTTGAACAGTTCGTCTGGATGCGCGAAGGGGCAGGCGGCCGTGCCCATGGGCAGGTCCGGCTGGTCGCGCATGAGGGCTACCACGGCGGCCACGGTTTCGGGATGCATGGCGGGTTCGTCACCCTGGATGTTCAGGACACAGTCGAAGGATTCGCCGAGGGCCGCCAGAGCCGCCGCCGTTCGATCCGTGCCGGAAGGCAAGGCGGGATCCGTCATCACGGCCTCGCCCCCGAAACCCCGCACCGTGCTGGCGATGCGGTCGTCGTCTGTGGCCACCACCACCCGGTCGACCCCCTCTGCCCGCCGGGCCGCCTCGAAAACCCACTGGATCATCGGTTTGCCGGCGATGAGGGCCAGGGGCTTGCCCGGGAAGCGGGAAGCCTGGAAACGGGACGGGAGGACGGCGAGGGTGCGCATGGGGCCCAGTGTAATGCAGGCTGGAGGCCGGAGGCTGGAGGTACAGCTTCCTGATGCGGCGCGGGGCGCCGCGCCAGTCTTTTTGGTTGGGGGTCGACCCACATTGAGGATGTTCGGACCCAAAGGAAAAACAAGGTGGCGGCCGAAGGCCGCCTCAGGGATCCGTTCCTCCAGCCTCCGGCCTCCAGACTCCAGTCTCCAGACTGCCCTGCCGATGCCGTGTCATCGGGAGTTCTCTTGGACCCATCCTTCGACGATGTCTGGGCCGAATGCGAGGACCTGTTCGGACAGGCCCGGCAGAGGCTGACGATCTTGAAGTCGCCCCAGCCCGCGCATGTGGTCCAGGCCTCGGTGAACGCCCTCTTCCGTGCGACCCACACCCTGAAGGGCATGGCGGGGATGCTCGGCTTCCCCCGGTTCAGTCAGGCGGCCCACCGCATGGAGGACATCTTCGACCTGATGCGGCAGGGTCGTCTCCGCTCCACGGACTCGCTGATCGAGACGCTTGAATCCGGGATCCAGGCCTTGGAATCCGGCTTGGATGACCTCCGGCGGGGGCGGCCGGAACCGGACGACTACCTGCAGGCCCTCCGGCGCCAGCTCGGTGAACTGGAAGCGCTGGCCCGGCCCCCGGAGGGCGCAGTCCTGGACCTCACGTCACTGCTGGATCTGCCGCCGGACGCCCTCAAGGCCCTGTCTGAGTATGAACGGACCCGGGTGACCGCCGTGTTGCTGGCGGGCATCCCCATCCATGGCATCAGCGTCCGCCTGGACCTGGCCACCTTCGATGAGCGCCTCAGGAGCATCAGCGAAGCGGCAGGCGTCCAGGGCGAACTCATCTCCACGTTGCCCCTTGAAATGCACGACGACCGGGATGGTCTGTTCTTCCTCCTGCTGGTCGCCGCGCCGGCTCTGGATCTCCCCGGGCTGGGCGCGCTTCCGGGGGAGGACCTGGAGGTCATGGAACTGGCCGATCCCACGCGCGTGCCAGCTGGCTTGAAGGCCGATCCAGGCTCGCCGGCCAAGCCTGCCCAGGTCGACGCCGCCGTCGCGCCCGCCCCACCGGGAGGAGTGCCCCTGGATGTCGAGGTCCTGAGGCTGCCGGCCCAGCGGGTGGAGGCGCTGGAAGTCCGCCTCATGGCGGTGGCCCAGGTCAGGGATTCCGCGAGCCTGGTCCTGCGTCAACTCAAGGATCCAGGCGTGGAACGCCCCATGGCCATGATGGGCGAAATCGAGGCGGGCCTGCTGGAGGTCCAGAAGTCCCTGCTCCAGATGCGGATGGTGAAGGTCGATACCCTGTTCCAGCGCATCCAGCCCATGGTGAAGGCACTCAGTCGGGACATGGGAAAGCCCGTGCGCCTCACCTTCCAAGGTGGGAATCTCGAACTGGAACGCAGCCTCTTGGGGCGGCTCACCGAACCCTTCCTCCACCTGGTCAGGAATGCCCTCGACCACGGCCTCGAAAGTCCCTCGGAGCGCGTGGCCATCGGCAAGGCCGAAACGGGTTCGCTGAAGATCTCAGCCTCCCAGCGGGGCCGTAATCTCCGGTTTGATATCCGGGACGATGGACGTGGTTTCGATCTCGCCCGTATTGAAGCCCGCGGCATCACGATGGGCCTGCTCCGGGAAGGCCAGATCCATTCCTCCGAAGAGCTGCATCGCCTGACATTGGAACCGGGTTTCTCCACCCAGGAGCGCGCCTCCCAGATCTCCGGCCGGGGTGTGGGCATGGACGTGGTCCGGGCCGAGGTGGAAGGGCTCGGGGGCGAGATCCAGATCTCAAGCGAACCACGCCGGGGCAGCCTGGTGCGGTTGAGCCTCCCACTGTCCCGGGCCGTGGTCGGCTGTCTGAAAGTCCGCTGTGGCCAGCAGGCCTTCGGGATTCCCTTGAGCCATGTGCTCCGCGTACAAGCGAGCCCCTCGGCCCTCCCCGGTGGGAGTCGCGTCGAGATCCTGGGGGAGAATCTGCCCATGGAATCGCTCCAGGCCTGCCTCGGACTGGCCGAGCCGGAAGGGGGTCAGCGGCTCCTCGTGGTGCTTCGTCAGCAAGGTGCCACGGCCGACACCGGGCTGGAGATCGCGCTGGGGGTGGACGAAGTCGTGGGACGGTCCGAACTCCTGCTGCGGAGCCTGCCGGAAATGGCTCACACCCCCGGCATCATGGGTGGCAGCCTCCAGGAGGAGGGCATCTTCTGGGTGTTGGATCCGGAGGCGTTGATGGGCCTGGCCATGGACTCCCTCATGCGGCGGGTGGCTGGTGTCTGAGGTCCTCCTCCTCCACGCCAGGGCCGCGGGGCGGGAGATCCTGCTGCGCGTGGCCGATCTGCGCGAGGTGGTGGCCTTTACTCCGGTGACGCCCCTGCCCAACGGTCCCCCAGGCATCCAGGGCGTGGTGCTTCATGAGGGGGAATTCCTCCCCGTGCTGGACTGGACCGCGGTCCAGAGTGGTCCGGTCCGGCAGGAGCCTCCGGTGGCCATGGCTGTCCTCCGGCCCCGGTTGGGCCTTCCCCTGGAAGGATTGACGGGAACCATGGAGTCGCCCGAGGCGGGTTGGCTCGATCCTGGGGGAGGGGACCCATGGGCCCCCGTCCTGGCGGGGCTCTGCAGGATGGAGGGCCATGACTTGGCCTTGGTGGATCCAGATCGGCTCCTGGCGCTGCTGCAACGCCTCCGCAAGGCCCGCTGACGCGCCGAGCCGTCCATGCGATGATGGTGGTTTCGTGCCCGGAGGCTCTCTTGAATCGTCGTCTTGCTGCCCCCGTCGGAATCACTGCCACTGGGCAATGTTTTCCCCCAAAGGTGGTCACCAACAACGACCTGTCCAAGATCATGGAGACGAACGATGAGTGGATCCGGACGCGCACCGGCATCCGCGAGCGTCGCTGGGTCGAGCCGGGCACAGGTGCCTCCCAGCTCGGCGCCCCGGCCCTCCAGATGGCCCTGGACAACCGCGGCATCAAGGCCTCGGAACTGGACCTGATCCTGGTCACCACCGTGACCCCCGATACCCTGTTTCCGGCCACCGCCTGTCGCATCCAGGACATGGTGGGAGCCAGCAACGCCTTCGGTTTCGACCTGAACGCCGCCTGCTCGGGCTTCCTCTACGCGTTGACCACCGCCGCCAGCATGGTGGCCGCGGGTGCCGTCCGCCGAGTGGGTCTGGTCGGCGTGGACATCATGTCCACCATCATCAACCTCGAAGACCGGGCCACCTCGGTGCTGTTTGGCGATGGCGCCGGCGCCGTGATCGTGGAGCGCGTGGAGGAGGGACTCGGCATTCTCGACTTCGAGCACAAGGTCGATGGCTCTGGAGGCTGCTTCCTGTTCATGCCTGCCGGTGGCTCGCTGAAACCCGCCACGGCAGAGACCGTGGCCGCCAAAGAGCACTACATCCATCAGGCCGGCAGCGAGGTGTTCAAGAACGCGGTGCGGGAGATGGCAGACAATAGCAAGCTGCTCATGGACCGCAACGGGTTCCGCGGCAGCGACCTGAAGCTGTTCGTGCCCCACCAGGCCAACATCCGCATCATGGATGCCGCCGCCAAACGCCTGGAACTCGATCCTGCCCGCATGATGGTGAACATCGACCGGTATGCCAACACCACCACGGCCACCATTCCCACCGCGTTGCACCAGGCCTTCGAGGAGAAGCGCATGGCCAAGGGCGACCTGGTGGTGCTGTCCGCCTTCGGTGCCGGCTTCACCTGGGGTTCGACGCTCCTGCGCTGGGCCTACTGACCCGGGCCATGCGAATCATCGCCGGAACCCTGAAGGGACGCCGGCTCGTGGCGCCGCCAGCGGGGGACCTGCGGGTGCGGCCGACCTCGGACCGGGCCAGGGAGGCTCTGTTTTCGATCCTCCAGCGCTGGCCGAGTGGCCCCTTCCTGGATCTCTGTGCCGGCACCGGGGCCGTGGGACTTGAGGCCCATTCCAGAGGGTATGGGCCGGTCACGTGTGTGGAGGCTGCCGAGCCGGGATGGTCCTGCCTGGTCCGGAATGCCGACGGCACGGGGATCAGCACGCTACGGGTTGATCTGCGGCGACTTCTTCAGGATTCCTTCAAGGGCCAGGCGGTGGTGTTTCTCGATCCTCCCTACGATCAGTCTGGAATTCTGTGGGCTCGGATGGCAGCCCGGTTGAAGACCTGGACAGCCCCCGGAGGGGTCCTGGTCTTCGAAACGGACCGGCAGACTGCGCTGGAATTACAGGAAGGCTGGATTTTGGCCGAAACACGCGAATATGGCGCAGCCCGATTTCATTTCTGGACCCCAACCCGAGCTCAAGGTTGAGGTGCCCGCCCAGCTGGACCCGGCCGTCCTGGAACTGGTGCTCACACGCCTCCGCCGGGGCACTGGGCTCGTCTGGCTTTCGGCCTTCATCGTGGGCTTCGTACTGTTCTGGTTCGCGGCCCCGACGGATTTCCATCTCTCCCCCGGGGGGATGGCGGCCACGCTGGGCCTGCTTGGGCTGGCGACCGGAATCTCCCTGCTCCAGATTCAGCCCTTGGGTCGGACCCTGGCTGGAGGGCCCCTCGGACCGGATCTCTATCGATCTTTGACCCGCTTCCCGCAAACCTCGTCCCTGCTGTTCTTCTACCTGGGGATCTGCCTGAGCGCTGGTGTCTACCCCTGGGAGAAGCTCTACCTGGGCCAGAGCACCCTGGTGAGCTCGGTGACGGTGGCCATGTTTCTGGTGTTGGCCGCCCTGGCGGCCATCAGCCAGTATTTCCTGGCCAAGCAGAACCTGATGAAGGTCTACCGGCTCCTGGCGGGCCAGCCCGGATTCACCGAGTCGCGAGCCCGCTTTTCCACCAGCCTGCGGGCCAAGTTCGGTTTCGGCATCCTGGCCATGACTGGCGGGGTGCTCATGCTCTCCATCCTGGTGTCGGGGCTCACCCTCCAATCATCCATCCGCACCAAAGTCACGAGTTACGCCACGAATGAGCTGGCCAACCTCGCCGATTCCGTGGCCTTCGTCCAAGAAATGAACACCACCCCCGAAGATCTGGATGCCTTTATCGGAACGCTGAAGCTGGGGGCTGGTGGCGGCATCTCGCTCCAACTTCCGATGAGCAAGGGCGGGAATCTGCTCGGGTCCCGCCTCCAGGCCCGGGGAGGCGGAGACATCGTGGTGGCGCAGCCGCTACCTGATGGATCTCAGCTGAGAGCCGTGATCCCCGAGGCGGAATATGCAGATGCCATCTGGAAGGCACTCCGCCCCAACCTGGCCATCCTGGTCCTGGCCGGGATCTTCCTGATCTATTTCATCCAGCTGATCCTGCGCGACGTGCAGCAGCCTCTGCTGCTGCTCAGCCGTAACGCCAACCGGGTCGGGGAAGGGCGCATCGATACGCTGGAGGTGGTCTACAGCGATGATGAAGTGGCCTCCCTGGCCCAGGGCTTCGGCCGCATGGTGGGGAGCCTGCGGGGCATGGTGGTTCAGATTCGGGCGGCCAGTCGCGATCTGGCCAGGGCCTCCAGCGCGATCCGGGAATCCGCCGACGGGGTCCGGCAGTCCAGCCATGGCCAGCGCGAGCTGATCGAGTCCTTCCATCAGGAGATCAACGACCTGACTGACACTTCCATCAGCATCAGCGCGAGTTCCATGGAGCTGAGCCTGGCCTCCGAGAGCACCAACGCCACCATCGTGCAGATGGCCGGCAGCGTGCAGCAGATCAACCAGAGCATGGACGAACTGCTGATGGTGGTGGAGGGGATCACTTCCGCCATCCGGGACTTCGACATCTCCATCAAGAATGTCGCCAAGAACGTGGACCACCTTGCCGGTAATGCGGAGCACACGCGGGAGTTCGCGGAGAACCTGGAGCAGAGCGCCTCCGCCATCGACGACAACGTGAAGATCGCCCAGCGTTACGCCAAGAACGTGATCCACACCGTCGCCAGGGGCATGGAGGTGGTGGCCCGGAACCGGGACAAGATCCAGGTGATCGACCGGGTCGTCCAGGACTTCCACGCCACGACCCGCACGCTGCTCCAGCAGGGGTCCGACATCGCCAAGATCCTCGACTACATCGGGGACCATGCCCAGCAGACCAACCTGCTCGCCCTGAACGCGGCCATCATCGCCTCCCAGAGCGGTACGGGCGGGGATGGACAGGCCAAGGGCTTCTCGGTGGTGGCGGACGAGATCAAGCAGCTCGCCGAGCAGACCGGCCGTTCCACCCAGGAGATCCAGCAAATCATCGGGAGGCTCCAGGCTGAGATCCGGAAGGCCTACCAGCAGGTGGAACTGGGGATCGACGCCGTGCGGGATGGCGCCGAATCCGTGGGACAGAGCGAAGAAGCCCTCCAGGCCATCCTCGAATCCGTGGGCGGGATGGACCGGGTGGTGGAGAGCATTCTCAGCGAGACCTTGCAGCAGGGCGGCCAGGCCAGCCTGATCCACGAAGCCAATCGCAACATCCACCACCAAGTGGAGACGATCCGCTCGGTCATCGAGGAGCAGCAGCAGACCAGCAACTACATCCTGTCGCTGGCCATGAATGTCCAGCAGGCCACCAGCGTGGTCCGGGATTCCACCCGGGAACAGAGCGCGGGTAGCGACGAGATCGCAAGGGCCACCGAGCAGGTCCGGGCCTTGGCCAGCAGCCTCCACGAGATCCTGGCCCGGCAGGAGAATTACGTCTTGTCCCTGAAAGAGACCATGAACCGGGTGCTCGGCAAGGCGGTGGAAAGCGAGCGCGCCATCGGCGCCTCCAGCGGCGCCGTGGAGCAATTGGGCGTCCAGGTCCACATGCTCAACCGGGAAGTGAACCTCTTCAAGCTGTAACCCAGCTACCTGCTAGGCTGGAAGCCGCATCCCGGGCTCCCCTGCATGTATCGTCTGTCCATCAAGACCAAGCTGAGCGCTGTCATCAGCATTCTGGTCCTCTCGTTCATCGCCTTCAATCTGCTGTACTACCCGCGCTGGGTGGAGCGGCAGATCCGCACCCAGGCTGAATTGAGCGCGCGCCAGGTGGCTGAGACGGCGAGTTATGCGCTGGGCCCGGCGGTGAGCACGGGGAACACCCGGGACATCGCCAAGGTGCTCCAGGGCGTCCAGAACATCCCCTCTTTCCGGTTCAGCGCCGTCTATGGCGCCAACGGAGAAGCGCTGGACAGCACCCCCACCACCCCGGAATGGGCCACAGGCCAGGTTCTGCAGGATGGGATCTCGCACACGTACACGCGCCGGGAAAGCAGCATGCTGGTGGCGGTGGCGCCGGTCTTCTACGAAGAGCCCCGAGCCGATCAGGTCGGCACGCTCGTCCTCGGCTTCACCACGGAGGGAACGCAGCGGGCCGTTCGCGAGAACATCCGCGCCAGCTTGGCCGTGGGTCTGGTGACCCTGGTGCTGGGCATCGGCGTGGCGGTCTTCCTTTCCAACCGCTACCTCAGGCCCGTGATCCAGCTCACGGAGGCTGCGCAGAAGGTGGCCCAAGGCCATTTCGAGACAGTCTCAGTGAAGGTCTACACCCGCGACGAAATCCAGGATCTGAGCCATTCCTTTGAGGTGATGACCGACAAACTCCGAGTCTCCCGGGACGAGATCGAGCGCCAGAACCGCCTGCTGGAATACCGGGTACAGGAACGCACACGCCAGCTCATGGAGACCATCTGGGAACTGGAGGAGATCCGGGCGAATCTCGAACAACTTGTCCAGGAGCGCACCCGCGGTCTCGAGCAAAGCCGGGTGGAGCTCCGGGCCTGGGCCAGCACCCTGGAAGAGAAGGTTCACGAGAAAACCCAGGAGCTGCGGGAGTTGAACGACAGCCTGCTCTCCAGCTACCAGAAGTTGAAGGAAGTCGATCGCCTGAAGGACGAGTTCCTGGCGAACGTGAGCCACGAGCTGCGGACCCCGCTGAACTCCATCATCGGCTTCTCGGGAATGCTCATGCAGGATCCCGATGGGCGGCTTGGCGAGGAGGCGAAGGAAGATCTCCAGATCATCTACCAGAACGGACGGTCCCTCCTGGGGCTCATCGACTCGATCCTTGACCTCTCCAAGATCGAGGCCGGCAAGATGGAGCTGGAGCTGGAGGAGGTGGATCCCGTGGCGCTGCTCGACGAGGTGAAAGCCATGGCGGCAGGCCTGGTCCAGGCCCGCTCCATCCGCCTTGATTACCAACGGCCCGACAGCCCGATCCGGGTTCTGGGCGACCGGGATCGACTCCGGCAGGTCTTCACCAACCTCGTGGGCAACGCCATCAAGTTTACCGAGAGCGGATCCGTGCGCATCTCAGCGGAGGTTGTCGAGGACCGGTTCCTCGTGAGCATCCAGGACACAGGCATCGGGATGACCGAGGAGGATCTGGGTCGGCTGTTCCGGCCGTTCCAGCAGGTGGATGGGAGCATCTCCCGGCGCTTCGGTGGCACCGGCCTGGGCTTGGCCATCAGCCAACGGTTCATGGGCTTGATGAACGGTCGCATCCGAGCCACCAGCCGCAAGGGTGAAGGCAGCGTCTTCGTCGTGGACATGCCCCTCGCCCCCCGGGGGCCGGCATGAACGGCACAGCCCAGAAAATCCTCTGCATCGAAGACAACGCCATGAACTGGCGGCTGGTCCAGCGTCTCCTTTCGCAGGCTGGCTTCGAGCCGCACTGGGCGGATGACGGGCTCAAAGGCTACGAATTGGCCGTGCAGCTCAAGCCGGCCCTGATCCTGTTGGACATCAACCTGCCGGGTCTATCGGGGTTCGAGGTGGCCACCAAGCTCCGCCAGAACCCCACCATGGATGGAGTCCTGATCGTCGCGCTCACGGCCAAGACCATGCGCAGCGACCGCGAAACCGCTCTGGTGACGGGCTGTGATGGATTCATCTCCAAACCCATCGACCCCTTTCTTTTCGTAGGGCAGGTGGAGTCCTATCTGGGCGGCCATCGGGACCGGCTCGAGCAGGGTCGGGAAGGGGTGGCCCTCCGGCAGTTCACCCATCAGGTGGTTGAACACCTCGAAGCCCAGCTCCGGGAGGCCCAGGAGGGCAACCGGAAACTCCTGGTGGCCCAGGAGGCCCTGGAAGCGCGCAGCCACCACCTATCCAGACTGCTGGCTCTCAGCAAGGACACCATCCCCGTCCGGGATCCCGACGAGATCCTGTCGCGCGTCCTCGGCCAACTACGGGAGGAACTGGCCCTCGACCACCTGAGCGCGTACCGCCTCCATTCGAGCGGGGCCTATTTCCAGGGGCGGATCTGGGGGCCCAGCGGCTTCACGGAGACTCCCGTGCTGCCCAAGGAGCAGCCTTTGGCCATGGGGGTGGAGGCCCTCCCCCGGAGCATGGTCCTCATGAACGCGGACCTTCGCCAGACCGTCCTCTGGGAGCGGGGGATCGATCTCGGGCTGTGGGACCCGAAGGCCCAGGCACTGCTCCTGCCCCTGCGCAGCCGATCGGGGGAGGATTGCCTGTGGGGATTCCTCGCGGCGGATCGCGCCGGACAGGTCTTCCAGCCCTTCGAGATGGAGATGGCGGCCATGTACGCCGGGCTACTGCAGGTGAGCCTGGAGAACGCCGAGCTCATCGCGCATCTGGACGAGACCAGCCGTGCCCTCGGCACCAGCTACGAAGGGCTTGAATCCACCTATGTGGCCCTCAAGGACGCCCAGCGCGCCCTAGGCGCCCAGGACCGGAAAACCGCCCTAGGCGGTCTCTTCCTGCAGATGGCCCAGCGTCTTCAGCTGCCGGTCCGGACCCTGAAAGAGGAGAGCCACACGCTGTCCGTTTACATGGAACGGACCGACAACCCGCCCACTGGGGATCGGGAGGCCTGCCACCAGTCCATGGAATCGATCCGGCACGCCATCGTCCAGGTGGATGATCTAGTGGGTGCCATACTCCGCAGGGCGGGTCAGGCCGGGGCGAGCGCACCCGAATGGATCCACCTGCACGATCTGCTAAACCAGGAACTGGAGATCTTCCAAGCGGACGAGACCCTGGCTCCGGAATTCCCGCTGGAGCTCAACCTGCAGGCCCCCCGGGATCTGATCTTCGGCGTCTATACGGATTTCACTGAACTTCTGGGACACCTCGTCTCCCATGCCCAGGGGGGTAGTCCCGGCCCGATCCTTCTCCGGTCCTGGGGCGGGAAGCGCCACTTCCGCCTTGAGCTGGAGGATGTCGGCGGCCCCATTCCCCTGGAGCTCATCGAGCGGGCCTTCGAACCTTTCTCCGGGCTGCGGCCCGAGGAGCCGGCCCCGGTGGCGGGCCGACAACCCGGCACCGGTTTGCCCTCCTGCGCCCACCTCATGACCGCCTACGGTGGCACCGTCGAGCTTCTGGCCACTCAGCTGGGTTCCATCGTCCGGCTCAGCATTCCGATGGATTGACCCGCGTCACCACTTTCTCGATGCGCTTCTCATAGGCGGTCCCCAGCACCAGCCTTGCCCAGCGCCGTCTTCTGATCCCAATACTGAGTCTTCGGCCGCCAACCACGATTCGCTAGCCCAAGCTCCACCGCCTGCGCCCGTTTTACCTTCGGGAGTCTGGAGTAGAATTGGTGTCTTTCAAAAAGAAAGAGCGGCATCCCTCCCGGCTCAAAGGGCTTTCCCTTGCTCTCGACTGCGATCACCGCCGCAACATGCGCGAAGCTAAGGCCAAACTTCGGCGCAACTGCGCGAATAGCCACTTCAACATCTGCCCGCATTGACTTTCTCCTTGCCTCTCAAGCACGAATAGAACTTTTACTACAAAAAGCCCAATTCTAAGCCCCAGTTCCATTTAATCAATCCCATAATACTCATCAACAATTATTACACCCGATCCACCTGCGCCACTTAATGCAGCACCTCCCGTTGCGGTTCCACCAGCACCAATAACAAACACATATGAAGCCGCTGGGTTGTTGATGCAAAGTTCAACATACTCACCAGCTCCCCCGCCAGAACCTGCTCCATTGTTGGTGACACCAACAATGCCACCAGCCCCACCAGAACCAGTATTTGCCTGCGCGGCAGCATAGCCCCCTCCGTTAGGGTCATTCACGCCAGCCCCTCCGAAAGGTGAAATTCCACCCTGTCCACCCATCGTCACGACTGCGCCGCCTGCCTGTGCTGTGCCAGAAGCTCCAGCCATCCCAGCTTTGCGATAGCACGAAGCACCCACTCCACCAGTTCCGCCTGCCGCAGGCAAACCAGCAAACGCCCCAGAA
>CAVPLE010000107.1:0-22232 GCA_963705865.1 uncultured Holophagaceae bacterium
GGCACTCAAGGCGGGCTCCGGAAACTGACTCCAGGTCGGGACTTCAGTTTGTCATGGCCATGGCTACACTGTCCCTTCGACCGCATACCTGATAACCGGGTGAGACAATGGAATGGCCCGCGGCGCCCCGCCGCAGCCCCTTCTGAACGTTGACTGCTGGGAGGGACCGCCATGAAGGCCCTGGAAATCGCGCTGTTCTGGATCATGACGCTCGCCGCGGCCGGGTTCTTCGCCTGGACCATGCGCCTGCGGATCGCCACCCTGAAGGCGGGGCTGCCGGACAACCGGTTCGATCAGCCCTGGGTGCGCCTCAAGGGCGTCTTCACCCTCGCGCTGATGCAGAAGCGCATGGTCCGCGACAAGTACGCGGGCTTCTACCACATCCTCATCTTCTGGGGCTTCTGCGCCCTGGCCCTGCGCTCCATCGGCCTAGTGCTGGAAGGGCTCTTCCCGGCCTTCCACATGACGGAGGCCCTGGGCGTCTTCGGCCTCGGGTATCAGACCACCAAGGATGTCTTCGAAGTGCTGGTGCTCGTGGGCATCGGCCTCGCCACTTTCCGCCGCCTGGTCGCCAAGCCCTGGCGCCTGGAGAACTCCTGGGACGCCTGGGCCACCCTGAGCCTCATCGGCGGCCTGATGGTCACGGACCTGCTGGCGGATGGCGCCTACATCCTGCTCCACAACCCCACCTGGAAGGCCTGGTCCCCCGCGGGCCTGGTGGTGGCGGGCTGGCTGGACGGCCTGGCGCCGGCCGGGCAGCTGGTCCTCTTCAAGACGATGTGGTGGCTGCACTTGGCGACCCTCTACTTCTTCGCCAACTTCCTGCCCTACTCCAAGCACTTCCATGTCTTCACCAGCCTCTTCAACATCTACTTCCGCGAGCTGGAACCCCAGAAGAACCTCAAGCCCATGGACCTGGAGGCCGAACACTTCGGCATCAACAAGATCCAGGACTTCACCTGGAAGCAGATGCTGGACTTCTACACCTGCGTGGAGTGCGGGCGCTGCCTGGAGAACTGCCCCACCACGCTCACCGGCAAGCCGCTGCGTCCGAAGGATTTCGGCACGGACCTCCGCGACTACCTGAAGGCCACGCCCCTGGAGCAGATGGGCCAGGACAAGCCCGTGCCCGAGGACCGCCTGCTCATCGGCGGCCCGGTGCCCGAGGGTTCCTACTGGAAGCGCGATGATGAAGTGGCCCCCTGGAGCAAAGAACAACTCGAAGGCTGGATCAGCCAGGACACCATCTGGGCCTGCACCAGCTGCGGCTACTGCGAATGGGCCTGCCCCCTGCAGATCAGCTTCGTGGACAAGATCGTAGGCATGCGCCGCTACCTCACGCTGGAGGAGAGCAACTTCCCCGCCGAGGCGCAGACTGCTTTCAAGGGCATGGAACGCCAGGGCAACCCCTGGAATCTGGCCCAGGCCGATCGCGCCAAGTGGGCCGAGGGCCTCAAGGTGCCCACCGTGGCCGAGAACCCCGACGCCGAGTACCTGTTCTGGGTGGGTTGTGCGGGCTCCTACGACGCCGCGGGCCAGAAGGTTTCCCAGGCGTTGGTGAAGCTGCTGAAGGCGGCGGATGTCTCCTTCGCCATCCTGGGCACCGAGGAGAGCTGCACCTGCGAATCCGCCCGGCGCCTCGGCAACGAGTACCTGTACCAGTCCGCCACGGAAGCCAACATCGAGACCCTCAAGGGCCACGGCGTGAAGAAGGTCGTCACCAACTGCCCCCACTGCCTGAACACCCTGAAGAACGAGTACCCGGCCTTCGGCGGAGACTTCGAGGTGGTGCATGGCACCGAGCTGGTGGCGAAGCTGATGGCCGACGGGAAGCTCAAGCTCGAGCAGACCGTGGAGGCGGATCTCACCTACCACGATCCCTGCTACCTCAGCCGCGTCAACGGCCAGGTGGAGGCGCCCCGGGCCATCCTGGACGCCATCCCCGGCGTGAAGCTCACGGAGATGGAAAAGCACGGCGAAGCCACCATGTGCTGCGGCGCCGGCGGCGGACGGTTCTGGCTGGAGGAGCACCTGGGCAAGCGCGTGAACCACGAGCGCTTCGAGCAGGCCCTGGAGACCAAGGCCACCACCATCGCCGTGGGCTGCCCCTTCTGCAACGTCATGCTGAACAACGCGGCGGGCGAGACGAACCATGAAGGCGTGGCCACCACCGACGTGCTGGAACTGGCGGCGAGGGCGCTGAAGGCCTGAACCACCCGGTTGCGGGGAACCACCCGGGGCGCGTTCAGCGTCCCGGGCCCCGCCAGAGGAAGTTTCGTCACCAAAGCCTCCACCCCTGTGATCAGATGATGGAGTCCACGCTCACGAGGCTCCAGGCATGCGCATCGCAGCGAAGATCATCTCCCTCACGGTCGCGACCGCTTCGATCGCGGGGCTCGCGCTTGGGACCTATCTCATCATCGAGGGACGGCGCACCTCCGAACAGCGCATCGGGCAGCTCGAGCGGACCCTGCGCACCGACTACGACCGGCGCGCGCGCCTCGAGGTCGAGACGGCGGCCTCCATGCTCAAGGCGGTCGCCGAGCGCCAGCAGAAGGGCGAGATCAAGGCCGACGAGGCGAAGCGGCTCGGGGCCGATCTCCTGCGCAGTCTCCGGTACGACGGGGAGGGGTACTTCTGGGCGGACACGGTGGATGGCCTGAACGTCGTGCATGCCACCCAGCCCAGCCTCGAGGGCAAGAACCGGATCGACGCGGTGGATAAGAAAGGCACCCCGTACATGCGGGACATCATCCAGGCGGGCGTCTCCGGCGGCGGCTACAGCAGCTACTGGTTCCCGAAGCAGGGCGGCACCGAGCCGTCGCCCAAACGGGCCTATTCGCTCCTGGTGCCCTCGTTCGGATGGGTGATCGGCACCGGCAACTACGTGGACGACATCGACGCGGCCGTGGCGGCCGAGCGGGCCGTCGCCACGGCCGACATCCGGCAGCGCACCCAGGTGCTGCTCATCGTGGTCGTCGTGTGCCTGATCGTGACCGTCGCGGCATGGGCGGCCTTCGGGCACCGGATCGCCCGGCCCATCCTGGCGATCACCGCCAGCCTCGGCCGCCTGGCCGGCTACGATTTCCGGGAGGACGATTCCCTCAGGGCCTTCGAGGCCGCGCAGGACGAGACCGGCGCGATGGCCAGCGCCCTGCGCGCCATGCGGGAGGCGGTGGCCTCCCTGGTGGCCACGCTCCAGCACTCCGTCGAGGTCGTCAAGGAGGTGAGCACTCAGCTGAACGCCACCTCGCAGGATGTGAGCCATGGCTCCTCGGAGCAGGCGGCCTCGGTGGAAGAACTGACCGCTTCCATGCAGGAGCTGGCCGCGGGCGCGGCCCGGGCCGCGGAGGATGCCAAGAAGGCGAGCGACCGCGCCGCAGGCGTGGCCGAGGAGGTGCGGGTGGGGACCAGCGCCGCCGCGGAGACTTCAACGGCCATGCGGGACATCGCCGAGCGGATCGGCATGGTGGAGGACCTCGCCTATCAGACCAACCTCCTGGCCCTCAACGCGGCCATCGAGGCGGCACGCGCCGGCGTCCACGGGCGCGGCTTCGCGGTGGTGGCCGTCGAGGTGCAGAAACTCGCGGAGCGCAGCCGAGAAGGGGCGAAGGAGATCCGCGCCATCTCCGATCGGAGCGTGGGCATCGCCGTGCGGGCCGAGGCGTTGCTGGCGCGGGTGGCGCCCGAGGTGACGCGGAGCGCCCGGAAGCTGCAGGCCTTTGCCGACGCCGCCTTGGCCCAGGACCACACGGTCCGGGAGATCAACCGCGCCCTTGAGGAACTCTCCCAGGTGGTGCAGCGGCATGCGACGTCCGCCGAGGAGATGTCGGCCACGTCGGAGGTTCTGTCGTCGCAGGCGGCGGCCCTCGACGACAGCGCCAGGGCCTTTGTGCTCGAGGGGCCCGGCCAGGCCCTCGCTCAAGGCTGAGGGCCGGTCAGAAGGCGGTTCTCGGTTTCGCCAGCGCCGTCTTGAGCAGGTCCCGGGTCTCCCGGAGCGCGGTGGCGGTGTCCTCCCAGCCCAGGCAGGCATCGGTCACCGAGCAGCCGTAGCGCAAGGTGGCGAGATCGGCGGGGATGGGCTGGCTGCCCTCCTCGAGAAAGCTCTCCACCATGGCCCCCACGATGGAGCGGTTCCCGCGCAGGATCTGGTGGGCGCAGTCCTGGAGGACCAGGGGCTGGAGGCGGGGGTTCTTGTGGCTGTTGGCGTGCGAGCAGTCCACCACGATGTTCTCGGGCAGGCCCGCCTTGCGCAGGGCGACTTCCGCCAGCGCGATGCTGACGGTGTCGTAGTTGGGGCGGCCCCCGCCGCCGCGCAGCACCAGGTGACCGTGGGCATTGCCCCGGGTGCGGACGATGGCGGCGGAGCCCTGGTCGTTCAGGCCCAGGAAACTGTGGGGGCGCGACGCCGAGAGGATGGCGTTCACGGCGGCCGCCAGGTCACCGTCCGTGGCGTTCTTGAAGCCCACGGGCGTGGACAGGCCGCTGGACATCTCCCGGTGGGTCTGGGATTCCGAGGTCCGGGCCCCGATGGCCGTCCAACTGATGAGATCGCCGATGTACTGGGGCGTGTTGGGGTCCAGGGCTTCCGTGGCGGCGGGCAGGCCGAGTTCGCCGATGCGGAGCAGGAACTCCCGGGCCTTCCGCATGCCTTCTTCGATATGGAAGGAATCGTCCATGCGGGGGTCGTTGATGAAGCCCTTCCAGCCCGTGGCGGTGCGCGGCTTCTCGAAGTAGACCCGCATCACCAGCAGCAGCGTGTCCGCGACCTCGTCCGACAGCGCCTTGAGCCGCCGCGCATAGTCGAGGCCCGCCACCGGATCGTGGATGCTGCACGGCCCCACCACCACCATGAGTCGAGGATCCTCCCGGGTCAGGATGCGCTGGAGGTCCCGGCGACCGCCGGCCACGGTCTCGGCCACGGCGTCCGGGACGGGCAGGGCCGCGTGGACCTCCGCCGGGGAGGACATGCGGTCGAACGAATCAATGTTGAGGTTCTCGAGCGCCTGATGGGTCATGGCTGGGGCCTTCCGGAAGGAAATGAAAAACCCCGGTCCCTTGGGAGGATCGGGGTGGTCAGTGGGATGTTCCAGGTTTTAGGCTGGACCCTCGCCGTGCCACGCACGACCCGTGTGCGGGAACCAATAATAGGTATGGAAGCGGGGGGTCATGGGCGGTCCAGGGTGTTCCATCCTGGACCGGGAAGCGCGGAACCGTCAAGGCAGCGCAGCCACAGGCGTCGGGGAGGAAGGTCTGGTTGGCGGCCAGGGATCCGCTTGGCCCCGCAGCGCTTGCAGTTCATCTCGGAAATAGAGAGGCGATGCTGTTTTTTACTGGAATGATCCATATTTATCAGCTGCTTGGATTGATCATCAACTTGGGCTAGGCTGGGGTCCTTTTTCAGGAGCCGCCATGGACCGTCGCACCCTTCTTGGAACCCTCGCCGCCGGTGCCGTGGGCGCCGGCCTGCACGCCAAGGGCCTTGGTCCCGCCGACGCGAAGCCCGCTGGGAACCCCCTGGCCGATTACGTCCCCCGCGCCTTCGATTTCGGCACGGGGCTGACCGGCCTGAGCAAGGAACTGCTGGCCGAGCACCTCACCCTCTACAAGGGTTACGTCACCCGCACGAACGCGCTTTTGACGGACGTGCTCGCCGCGGAGAAGGAGGGCAAAGCCAGTCCGATGGTGCAGGAACTCCGCCGGCGCCTGGGATTCGAGTTCAGTGGCATGCGCCTCCACGAGCTCTATTTCGAACCCCTCTCCCATAGCGCCGCCAAGCCCAGCGCGACACACCCCCTTCACCAGGCCATCGCCGGCGCCTGGGGTTCCTTCGAGGCCTGGTGGGCCGCCTTCAAGGCCACCTGCATCATGCCGGGCATCGGCTGGGGCGCCCTCCTGAAGGATCCGGCCACGGGCCGGCTCATGAACGCCTGGTTCCAGGACCACGAGAACGCCGTGGCCGTGGGCACCCAGCCCCTCCTCGTCGTGGACGTCTGGGAGCACGCCTACGTGAAGGATTACGGCGCCACGGGGCGGGCCAAGTACGTGGACGCCGTGAAGCCGCTCATCGATTGGCGCGTGATCGAGAAGCGGTTCTGATCTGCGAACCTCCTGAGGCAGGGGTTCGGGGGTCCCGTCGAGAACAGTCATACAAAATTGTCGTAATGATTCATTTCTGACACAATTTTGTAGAACCTATCGCCGGAGCCCCCATGGCCGCCTCGGAGGATGCCCTTCACCTCTCGCCCCTGCTCGAGCTGAGCCAGGCTCTGGCGGCCTCCGATATCCGGGCCTCCCTGCCGCGAGTGCTGGAGATCCTGGCGGAGGCCTTCGGGGCGCTGAACGGCGCGATCCTGCTGGCAGACGAGGAGGGGGGCGCGCTGCGGGTCGCGGCGGCCCGGGGCCTGTCCAGCCAGGAGGTGGCCCGGGTCCGCTATCGGGTGGGCGAGGGCATCAATGGGCGGGTGCTGGCCACCGGCAAGGCCATCGTGGTGCCCCAGGCCAGCCTGGAGCCCCTCTTCCTGGACCGCACCGGGGTGCTCAAGGCCCAGAGGCGGAAGAAGTCGGACATGTCTTTCTTCTGCATCCCGGTGTTCCTGGACCGCAAGACGGCGGGGACCCTCTGTCTCACGGTGCCCTACGACGGCCGCCGGGACTTCGACCGGGACACGAAGCTACTCCAGATCGCGGCCTCCATGATGGGGCTGGCCATGAAGGTGGCCCGGCTGGTGGCCGCGGACCGGCAGCGGCTGGTGGAGGAGAACCAGCAGCTCCACCTGGAGCTGCGCGAGCGCTACGAGCTGCACCACCTCATCGGCCACAGCCACGCCATGCAGCGGGTCTACGAGGCGGTGGCCCAGGCGGCGCCCAGCAGCACCACCGTGCTCATCCGCGGCGAGTCCGGCACCGGCAAGGAACTGGTGGCCCACGCCCTCCACTACAACTCGCCCCGGGCGGACAAGCCCTTCGTGAAGGTGAATTGCGGCGCCCTCCCGGAGACCCTCATCGAGTCGGAACTGTTCGGCTACGAGCCTGGCGCCTTCACGGACGCCCGTCAGCTGAAGAAGGGCCGCTTCGAGCTGGCCCATGGCGGCACGCTGTTCCTGGATGAAGTGGGCGAGCTGTCCCCGGCCACCCAGGTGAAGTTGCTGCGGGTCCTCCAGGAACGGGAGTTCGAGCGCCTGGGCGGCGTGAAGCCCGTGAAGGTGGACGTGCGGTTGCTGACCGCCACCAACCGGAACCTGGAGGCCGCCGTGAAGACCGGGACCTTCCGGGAGGATCTCTACTACCGCCTGCATGTCTTCGAGATCTTCATGCCCCCGTTGCGGGAGCGCCAGGCGGACATCCTCCTGCTGGCGGACCACTTCGTGGAGAAGATCGCCGCGGCCCAGGGCAAGGATGTCCGCCGCATCTCCACCTCGGCCATCGACATGCTGGCGGCCTACCACTGGCCCGGCAACGTGCGGGAGCTGGAGAACGCCATCGAGCGGGCCATCCTCGTCTGCGAAGGCGGCGTGATCCACGCCCACCACCTGCCGCCCTCCCTCCAGACCGCCGAGGTCTCCGGCACCGTGCCGGGGGCGGCCCTGGGAGACGCCGTGGCCGCCTTCGAGCGGGATCTGCTGCAGGACGCCCTGAAATCGGCCCGGGGGAACCGCTCCCGCGCCGCCCGGCTCCTGCAGACCACGGAACGCATCCTGAACTACAAGGTCCAGAAGTACGGACTGGAGCCGGAGCGGTTCCGGCCTTCTTGAGATTCGATATTACAAATTTGTCACATATATCGAATTGAATTACATTTTTGTCGATCCGATTTGGATAAAAACAGATCGCTGATTTTAAATTAAATCGAATTATTTAAGTTTATAAATATAAATTGCTCGCGATATTTCCAACAGGCACGTTCCCTGCTCTCTCTTTCGGGCACAAGGGACCGATGGTCGGTCCCTGGACTCAAGGAGGATCGGAACGGATCGTGGCCTGGCCCGTCCTAACGGATTCCCACGGCAAAGGCCACACCGATCCCCTGCCCGAATGAAGGAGGATCTCCCATGAACCGCCGAACCCTGTACAGGGCCCTCGCGGTGGCAGCGGCCTTTGTGGCCCTTTCCCCGCTGCTTTTCGCGGCCGATCCCAACGGCGGCGCCACCGGTGGCATCCAGAACGTGCCGGCCCAGACCGCCGGCGCCCCGACGCTCCAGGAGATCGGCGCCGCGGTGGGGCAGACCCGCGTGGCCCTCAACTTCGTGTGGGTCCTCCTGGCGGGCTTCCTGGTGATGTTCATGCAGGCTGGGTTCGCTCTGGCGGAGACGGGCTTCACGCGCGCCAAGAACGCCGCCCACACCATGATGATGAATTTCATGGTGTACGGCCTGGGCATCCTGGGGTTCTGGGCCGTGGGCTACGCCCTCCAGATGGGTGGTTCCGGCGCGACCATGGGGGCGGCCCTCAGCGCTCCGGAAGGCATGTCGAAGCTCATCGGGCCCACGATCCACGGCAACCTCTGGGGCCTGTTCGGTGCCAAGGGCTTCTTCCTCACGGGCGCGGCCTACGACGTTTCCGCGTTCGCCATGTTCCTGTTCCAGATGGTGTTCATGGACACCGCCTTGACCATTCCCACGGGGTCGATGGCTGAACGCTGGAAGCTGTCGGCGTTCATCATCTACGCCTTCGTCGCCTCAAGCCTGATCTACCCGGTGTTCGGGTGCTGGGCCTGGGGCGGGGGTTGGCTGTCCACCCTCGGCAAGACTTTCGGTCTTGGCCATGGCTACGTGGACTTCGCCGGTTCCGGCGTGGTGCATCTCACCGGCGGCGTCATGGCCCTCACGGGCGCCATCGTCCTGGGCCCGCGGATCGGGAAGTTCATCAAGGGCAAGGCCCAGGCCATCCCAGGCCACAACCTGCCCATGGGGGTACTTGGTTGCTTCATCCTGGCCTTCGGGTGGTTCGGGTTCAATGCCGGCTCCACCCTGGCGGGCACGGATCTCCGCATCGCCGTCGTGGCCACCAACACCATGCTGGCCTCGGCCTCAGGCGCTTTGCTGGCCTACCTCTATACTTGGAAGAAATTCGGCGCGCCTGATCTGTCCATGGCCGTGAACGGCATGCTGGCCGGCATGGTGGCCATCACAGCCCCCTGCGCCTTCGTCACCGCGCCCTCAGCCGTGCTCATCGGGGCCATTTCCGGGGTGCTGGTGGTCGTGGCGGCCCTCTTCGTCGAGAACACCTTGAAGATCGACGATCCGGTGGGTGCCATCGCCGTCCATGGCGTGAACGGGGCCTGGGGGCTCATCGCCCTGGGACTGTTCGCGGATGGCACCTACGGCCAGGGCCTGAACGGCGCCGCCTCCGGGGTCACCGGCCTCTTCTACGGGGATGGCCGCCAGCTCGTCGCGCAGTTCATCGGCATCGGCGCCAACCTCCTCTGGGTCGGGGTGACGAGCTACGCGCTCTTCAAGGTGCTGGACAAGACCCTCGGCATGCGCGTCTCGCCCGAACAGGAAATGGCCGGTCTCGATTTCCATGAAGTATCCGCCCCGGCCTATCCAGGCGACGGCGCCACGGTGAACACCCCCGTGCTCGTCTACTCCAAAACCGCGAAACCCGCCGCGACCAGGCCGGTGCCCACACCTGTTCCGGCTCCCCTGGGAGGTGAGGCATGAAGCTCATCACGGCCATCATCCGGCCCGAGCGGCTCGAAGACGTGAAATCCGCCCTTTTCGCCGCCGAGGTCACGGGCCTGACCATCATCCGGGTGGCGGGCCACGGCGGAGAGAAGATCGCCGTGGAGACCTACCGTGGCGCCCAGATGGCGTACGAGTTCCATGAAAAAGTGCAACTCGACATCGCGGTCTCGGAACCCTTCGTGGACGTCACCATCAAGGCCATCCTCGGGGCCGCGCGCACCGGGGAGGTGGGTGACGGGAAGATCTTCGTCCGCCCCCTCGACCAGGTGATCCGGATCCGGACCGGAGAACTTGATATCGAGGCCCTGACCCCGGAACCCCTCCGCCACCACTGACCCCATTCGGGCATAGGGCCCCCACCCGCGGCTGATGCCGGCCGTGGGCGGGGGAGCCTCTGCCCTCGCCTCCACCCCCCCCCGCCAGGAGTCCCCACATGCCTCTGCTCAAACCCCTTTCCATGGGGGTGGCCCTCGCTCTGGACCTCGCCGCCCAGAGCCCCGCCACTCCGCCCCCGCCCGCGCTCCTGGGGTTCGCGCTAGGCGGTTCGGCCACCATCGGCTCCCAGTACATCTTCCGCGGGCTCACCCAGACCGATGGGAAGCCCACGGTCCAGGCGGAATTGGACCTGGTCCATCCCTCGGGTTTCTACCTCAGCACGAGCTTCAGCAACATCTCCTGGTTCACGGACCAGAACGCAGGGGTCGCCAGCGCCCCGACCGGCTTGGGGTCACCGGCCGCGGTGGGGGCGCCCCTCTACCAGCCGGGCAAGGTGAACTCCGCGGCGGTGGAACTGGATCTGTTCGGTGGCTACAAGTGGGGCTTCGCCAAGGACTGGACCTTGGACGTGGGTCTCTACCGCTACCTCTACCCGGGCACCTATGACAATCTCGGCGCCTACCGGAACCCCGCCACCACCGAGGCCTACCTGGGCCTGAGCTACGCCTGGGCCACCCTGAAGTACTCGCAGGTCATCAGCGCGAACACGTTCGGCGTCAACAACTCCGGCGGGACGAGCTACGCCGATCTCACCCTGGCCATCCCTCTTGGTGGAAGTGGATGGACCGTGCTGGCGCATGGAGGCAGGACGGCTTACTCAACCAAGGCGAACCCAGGCTATTTCTTCAACGGGAGCTACGTGACGGGTGACAACGCGCTGTTCAGCTACTCGGATTACAAGCTGGGCATCGCGAAGGAGATCAAGGGCTACGTCCTCACCCTGGCGGCCACCGATACGGACGCCAAATCCCGCGCCGCGGACAACGACGTCACCGTCTACGAGAACGTCATGGGGCGCAACCTGGGGAAGGGCACCGTGACCTTCACCATCGCCAAGAGCTTCTGAATCGGGCGCCGTGCTTCCGGAGACATCTATGGCCGGTGGAACAGGGCTGGAAGCCTTTCAAGGTCTCGGGCCCTGGTCCTCCGCGGCTGGATTCGCGCCCTTCCTCCTCCTCCTCGCGGCCATCGCCTGCTTTCCACTGGTTCCGAAGCTCTCCGGCTGGTGGGCGCACCTGCGGAACAAGTGGGTACTGGCCGCGGTCTGTGGCCTGGTGGGCGTCGGCTTCCACTTCGCCGTGACGGGAGATCCAGCGCGGCTGCTGGAAACCCTCCTGGACTATCTGGCCTTCATGGCCCTGCTGGCCTCGCTCTACGTGGTGAGCGGCGGCATCCACCTCTCGGGGGCGTTTTCCGGGTTGCCCTGGCTGAACACGGTCTTCCTCGCCGTGGGAGCCCTGCTGGCGAACGTGATGGGCACCACGGGAGCCAGCATGGTCCTGATCCGCCCGCTGCTCCATGCCAACCGCCGGCGGCGCCACAAGACGCACGTGGTGGTCTTCTTCATCTTCGTCGTATCGAACACCGGCGGCCTGCTGACACCCCTGGGCGACCCCCCGCTCTACCTGGGTTTTCTCAAAGGCGTGCCCTTCACCTGGACCCTGGGCCTGTTGCCCCAGTGGGCGCTGCTTCAGGCCCTTCTGCTGACCATCTTCCATTTCCTGGATGAGATCGTCTTCCACCGGGAGGAGATGGAGACCAAGCATGCCCTGGCGGAGGATCTCCGGCAGGCGGAGCGGCCCCTCCACATCCAGGGTTGGGTGAATGTGGGGCTCCTCCTGGGCATTCTCGCCGTGGTGCTGGGTGCGGGCCAGCTGCTCCTCCCCGCCCTGCGGCCGGGCTGGGGCGACGCGCGGGCGGAGGCCCTATGCAAGGTCGCCCAGATCCTGGCGCTGGGGGGCATCGTGGCCTTGGCCCTTGCGAGAAAGGCCCACCCTTCTGGCGAAGAGCCCTTCCGGCGGAACCACTTCAGCTTTGAGCCCCTTGGCGAGGTGGCGGGGCTCTTTCTGGGGATCTTCGGCGCCATGCTTCCCGCCCTGGACCTCCTGCGGGCCCACGCGGCCCTCCTGCCCCTGGACCGGCCCTGGCACTTCTTCTGGGTGAGCGGGCTCCTGAGCAGCGTCCTGGACAACGCCCCGACCTACCTCACCTTCGCCTCGCTCGCCGCCGCCAAGGCAGGCGTGATGGCAGGAGGGGGCGGCGCCTCCCTCGGCGCCCTGGCCCAGACCTCTCCAGCGCTGCTGAAGGCCGTGGCCTGTGGATCGGTGTTCATGGGCGCCAACACCTACATCGGCAACGGGCCCAACTTCATGGTGAAGGCCATCGCCGAGCACAGCGGCCTGGAGATGCCGACCTTCCTCGCCTACATGGGCTGGTCGGCGGCGGTGCTGTTGCCGCTGTTCCTCATCGAGACGTTCGTGTTCTTCCGGTGATCCCAGGCCTCAGTGTGGTGTTCGGGCGGACGGTCACCTCCTGGGGCCAATTCCGATAAGCTGATCCCATGCCGCTCGATCCGCGCCTTCTCGAGATCCTCTGCTGCCCGGCCTGCCACGGCGACCTCGTGGAGAAGGCCGAGGGCCTGCACTGCCAGAGGTGCGGCCTGCTCTACCCCATCGAGGACGGCATCCCCGTGATGCTGGTGGATCAGGCGAAGCAGGTGGACCTGTGAGGCTTGACCGCGCCCAGGCCGAGTCGCTGCTCCGCCGCATGGAAGGCCGCAAGGTGGCCGTGCTGGGCGATGTGATGCTGGATGAGTACCTATTCGGCGAGGTGAGCCGCATCTCGCCGGAGGCGCCAGTACCCATCGTGCGCGTGGTGCGCGAGCAGGCGGTGCTGGGCGGGGCGGCCAATGTGGCGGCCAACCTCAAGGCCCTGGGGGTGGATCCCCTGCTCATCGGCACGCTCCAGAAGGACACCGCGGGCGACCGGCTGCTGGGCCTGCTGGGCCGCCTGGGCATCTCCATCTCCGGGCTGGTGCTGGATCCCTCCCGCCCGACCATCATCAAGACCCGCGTCATCGGCCAGCAACAGCAGATGCTCCGCATCGACCGCGAGGAGGCCGGGCCGCCGGAGGCCGCCGTGCTGATGGGTCTGCAGGACCGGCTGGAACGCGCCTTGAACGAGGCCTCCGCCCTGATCGTGTCGGACTACGCCAAGGGCGCGGTGAACGAGCCGATCATGGCGACGGTGCGGGAACTCTGCGCGGCCAAGGGCCTGCCCTGGATCGTGGATCCCAAGCCGGCTCACAAGGCCCTCTACCGGGGCGCGACGCTCATGACGCCCAACACCAAGGAGACCTCGGAACTGACCCAGCGGCCCGCCAGGTCGGATGCGGAGGTGGCCGAGGCTGGCGGCGCGTTGGTGGCCGAGCTGGGCCTGCAGGGCCTGCTGGTGACCCGCAGCGAGCGGGGCATGGCTCTCTTCGCGCCAGACAGCGATCACCGGGCGCCCTGGATGGTGCCCACCGAGGCCCGGGAAGTCTTCGATGTGAGCGGCGCCGGCGACACCGTCATCGCGGCCTTCAGCGCGGCCATCGCCGCCGGCGCGGACTGGCGGGAGGCGGCCATGCTGGCCAATGCCGCCGCCGGCCTGGTCGTCGCCAAAGTCGGCACGGCCACCGTCACCCCCGCCGAGCTGCTGGCCCACTACCACGAGCAGGAAGCGAATTAGTTCCGAAGTTCGATGGCCAGCAGGAACCGGTCGCCCCTGGCGAGGCGTTCTTTCACCTGGGTGAAGTTCAGGTCGAAGGTCTCGGTCTCGCCGGGCTTGATGGTGCCGATCTTGGTCCCGCCGGAGGCCACGCCCAGCAGCTTGCCATCCTTGTCCAGCACGGCCACGGCGAAACCGGGGACCTTGGGGTACTTGCCGGTGTTCGTGACCTCGACCTGCGCCCGGGTGCCGAACTCGGCGCCTTGGAGGATGTTGAAGAACCCCGGCTTCACCTCCCGCCGGTTGAAGAAGATGCTGGTGACCTTGAGGCCGTCCACGTTCACCGTCAGCGGGATGACGCGATCCCAGGCGAAGGGCAGGGTCTCGGCGTAGTAGGAGAGGGAGACCTCGGCGGCAGGGGCAGGCGCGGGGGGGGCGGCCGTGGGCGGCTGGGTGGCCGGGACCTGGGCCAGGCAGAGGAGGGCGGTGAGGGCGAGGGTCTGCATGTCAGTTCTTCCCGAAGAGGCCACCGAAGAGGCTCTTTTTGGGAGCGATCTCCAGGATGGGGGAATCAATGGAGGAGCCAGCGTCCCCGCGCTCGCGCCGCAGGCGTTCAAAGACCGGGCGCAGACCGGGGACCTTGTGGGCCTCCAGCCAGTTCTCGCTGTGTTGCCTGGCCACCAGGTGGTGCTCCAGGATCCGGCCCTCCACGATCCAGGCGGCCAATTGGTCCATGGTGAGGCTGGGGTAGATCTCCCTGCCGATCTTCAGGCGCAGCCGTTCGGATCCAGTGTCCTCGATCGGAGCCTGTTCAGCGGGCGGCGGGGTGGCCGGAGCCGGAGGTGCCGGCAGGGGGGCCATCAGGTCCGAGGGCCGCAGCGCCTCCGTGGGCTGGCTCGGCGCAGCCATGGGCTGGCTCGGCGCACCCGTGCGCAGGGCGGCCATGAGGTCTTCCTGGGAGAGGCGCAGCGTGGTGGTGGCGGGCGCCTGGATCCCCCCCGGGACGTGGCCCGAGGATGTGGGTTCGTCGCCATCCGATCGGGGCGGCAATCCGGGGGGGGTGCCGCCACCCTGGCCCAGGGTGGCCTCCAGGGCCGACAGCGTGGCTTCCATGTCGGTGGAGGAGGTTTCCTTGGGGGCCTTCGGCCCTGAGGGCAGGTCCGGCATGCCGGCGAACAACTTGCTGATGGCATCCCGGGCGGAGCTGTAGGTGCCGGTCAGGGTGTCCTCGCCGACTTCCGGCACCGGGGCTGCGGGGGCCGCGGGGGCGACTGGGGGCGCGGCGATTTGGGCCACCTCCGTCGGGGTCGCTTCGATCGGCGCGGCCTCGCCCGGAATCCCGGGAAGGGGGGCCGAGATGCCCGACAGGGTCTTTTCCAGGATTTCGGCGTCCGTGCTCTCCAGATCGCCCAGGGTCAGGGAGGAGGGAGCGGCCGGGACCTCCTCGGGGTGGGGGGCCGGCCTCTGCTCCAGGGCGGCAGCCACGTCCGTCAGGTCGAAACTGGCCGTGGCGGCAGCGGTCACCGGCGGCGCGAGCAGTGCCACGTCACGCAGGGGGAACACTTCGCCGCAGGAGAAGCAGCGGGCCCGGCGGATGAAAGGTTTCAACCGCTCAGGATGCAGGCGGTATCGAGTGGAGCAGCTGGGGCAATGGATCGCTTCGGCCACCTGGAACTCCTGGAGTTTCAAGCAGGATAGCACTGCCGCGGAAGGCGGCCAATCCGCGAAGGCCCGGCCACCGGGTATCCTCATCGGACGGAGGTCCGCTTGCGGGGCGTGTTCATCACCATCGAAGGCGTTGAGGGTTCTGGGAAGTCCACCCAGATGCTAAGGCTCTCCGAGCGGCTGCGGCATCTCGGCCTGCCCCTGGTGGTTTCCAAGGAGCCGGGCGGCACGACCCTCGGCCGGGAACTCCGACGCCTGCTCCTCGAGCCCCACGCCAGTGGCGAAACCTGGTGCGCGGATGCCGAACTGCTGCTTTTCTACGCGGACCGGGCCCAGCACCTGGAGAAGGTGATCCGGCCCGCCCTGGCGGAGGACAAGGTGGTGCTGGTGGATCGCTTCGAGGATTCGACCCGGGCCTACCAGGGCGCCAGCGGCGTGTCCGAAGCCACCCTGGACCGCCTCAGCGAGATCGTGCTGCGGGGCCTGCGCCCGAACCTCACCGTGCTGCTGGACATGGATCCGGAGGTCTCGCTCCAGCGGGTGGAGGTCCGCAACCTGTCGTTGGGCGGGGAGTTCGCGGAAACCCGCTTCGACCAGGCGGCCCTGGACTTCCACCGGAAGGTGCGGAACCGCTTCCTGGTCATCGCCCAGGCCCATCCTGCCCGGGTGGCCCTCGTGCCGGCGCGGGATCCGGTGGATCAGGTGGAAGCGTCCATCTGGGCCCGGGTGGCGCCGCTCCTGCGTAGCGCCGGGTTCCAGGTGGATTGATGTTCGCCCGGGACCTCGTCGGCCACCACGCCATCCGCCAGCGCCTGCTGGATCGCCTCCAGGGGGGGCGGATCCGCGGCTCGCTGCTCTTCACGGGACCCGAGGGGGTCGGCAAGCGCCGCGTGGCCTTGGAGCTCGCCCGGCGCGAGCTCTGCTTTCGCCGCAACGCCTGCGGCCAGTGCGAGGGCTGCCGCATGGTGATGGGCGATGACCTGCCCTTCGAACTGCCCAACCTGCTGCGCATCGTTCCCGAAGGCCGGGCGGGGGTCATTCGCATCGACCAGATCCGCGAGGGGCTCGATTCCGATCGCCAGCCCCGGTTCAGCCGGGGCGTCATCGAATGGGCCTCCCTGGCGCCCCCCGTGGGCTGCCATCGCTGGATCCTCGTGGAGGAAGCCCACCGTCTCAACGAGAACAGCGCCAACCTCCTGCTGAAGACCCTCGAGGAGCCGCCCGAGGGCACCCACTTCATCCTGGTGTCGCACCGTCCCGAAGCCCTGCTCCAGACCATCCGCAGCCGCTGCGAGCGCATCCCCTTCGCGCCCCTGGGCCCGGAGGAGGCCTGGGCCGTCGCGCTCGGGAACGGCTGGACCGAGGTCGACCGTCCCCGCTGGACCGCCCTGGGGGAGGGTGGCCTGCGCTTCCTGGACGAAGCCGCCTTCCGCCGGGCCGAGGCCCAGGTGGAGGCCTGGCTCGCCTTGCTGGGGGGGCGTTCCTTCAGTGACGCCGGCCAGGCCTTGCTGCCCGAACGGGATTCGCCCGTGGCCCAGGGCGAGCAGCTGCGCCAGCCCCTGGAGCTGCTCCTGCGCCTGCTGGCGGACCTGGCGCGGCTCCGTGCCGGGGAAGCCCCGGCGCTGGAACCCTGGCGGGAGGCCATGGAACCCCTCGCGGCCCAGCCCCGGGACCTGCGGCCTCCCCAGGAGGCCGCCCTGGACTCCCTGCGGAACCTGGCCCGGAACCTAAGCCCCGAGCCTCTGTTGCGGGAAGTGGGACTGGCCCTTCAGGGTGCGTGATCCCGATCACCGCCAACCCCGGTACACTGGATTCAGGAGCTGCGACTCCTGAACTGGAGACCCTCATGAGCGAACCTCTCTACGGCCATGACCTGCTGTCCCTCCTGGTGGGGAAGGGCGGGAGCTGCCGACTGGAGGATCTGCGCGCCGCCTCCATCGCCGCCCACGGCGGGGCGGCCACCTACTGCAACTGCCATGGGGACATCTTCGACTTCGACGGCGTCATCGCCTTCCTGGGCAGCAAGGGCAAGGTGCAGGTGGCAGACGGCACGGTGACCTTGGGCATGGCCCCGGCCTGCCAGCACTGAGGTCGCTACAGCTCAGGTCCCGTACACTGGGGTACGGGAGTCCCACATGAAGCTTCTGCGCATCAATCACCTGGGTATCGCGGCGACGGGTCTGGACGAGGCCATGGCGCGCATGGCGCGGCTCTTCGACATGACCGCCGACCACACCGAGGCCGTGCCCGAGCAGAAGGTGGCGACGGCCTTCTTCCCCGTGGGCGAAAGCACCCTGGAATTCCTGGAGAGCACCGATCCCGAAGGTCCCATCGGCAAGTTCCTGGCGAAGCGCGGCCCCGGCATCCACCACGTCTGCTTCGAGGTGGACGACATCGATGCCGCCGTGGCCCAGCTCCTGGCCAAGGGCGTCCGCATGATCGATGAGAAGCCCCGGAACGGCGCTCACGGCTGCCGCGTGGCCTTCATCCACCCGGCGGAAACGGGGGGGGTCCTCATGGAGCTGAGCCAGGGGGCCTGACCGTCTCCTCCAAAAGGCATCCAGGCGTCCCACATCCAGTTCGGTCATGCCGTCCGCCGTCGTGAAGATCATGGGCTTGAACCGGGCCCCCCAACGCACCTCCTCGGACGTCATGCCCTGATACCAGGTAGCGTTCAAAGATAGAGATCCACCACGGAGACACCGAGGCCACAGAGGAGGCACGGAGGCCTCGGTGATCCTCCGTCATGGGCAGGCCGAAGGCCGCTTCCGGCCAAGCCGGAAGCCACGGTAGGCGGCGGGCCCGGATCCTTTTGGGACATCCTGGCCCGCCGCCTACCGTGTGCCCATGCTCTGTGCCTCCGTGGTGGATTCTTTTACGATTGAACGCGAATGGGTATGAAGGGGGCTTCCCTCGCTGATGGGGTGCACCACGGTCCAGTTGGATGGGAAGAGGTGGATCTTCGAGCGCTCAAGCGGCAGCAGGGTGTACCGGCGCATGCCGGAGCCCGGATCCTCGAAGGACAGACTCACCGTGGCTTCCACTTCGATGAGCTGGTTGCTGCGCATGTTGACGAGGCGGAACATGAAGCCCGTGATCTGCCGATAGGGGGCCACCACGGCACTGGTGCTGAAGCGCAGGCAGGCCTGAGGCCGGGAGAACCGCCCATACAGGAGGCCCGTGGCCAGGGCGAAGCTGAGGAGGCCGAGAAGGGACTCCAGGGCCGCCGCGGAGCTGGCGAGAAAGGCCAGGAACAGGAGTCCCAGGAAGGGACCCCAGCCCATGGTGATGAGGTGGTGGTAGAGGTCGTAGGCCCGGAAGCGGGGCAGGCCCAGGCGGCGCACGTTAAAGGAACCGTCCTTGTTGACCCCACGACCGGGGCCCGCCTGGAGGCCCAGGCCGAGGTCGTCATGAAGGGGGGGCCTGCGGAAGGGGGAGGCCATGGTGTCCTGCGAAGGAAGGGAAGGCCCAAAGTGTAGCGACAGGGAGCTGTTCCGCCAGGAGCCAGGCTGCTTCCCATTCAATGAGTCTGGGTGCGGAACCGGTCAGGTCAGCCCACCACCCCAAGGTAACCCAGCCACAGCGCCCGCCCAAAGAACACCACCACCGGTGTGGCCAGGGCCAGGAAGCAGCCGAAGGGCAGCATGGTCTGGCCGCCGGTGCGGCGGGTGAGCATGAGGGGCAGGCCCACGGCGGCGCCCAGGCCCGCGCCCAGGAAGAGGATCCCCAGCATGGGAGCCCAGCCCCAGAAGGCGCCCAGCCAGGCCAGCATCTTGAAGTCGCCCATGCCCAGGCCATCGGTCTTGCGGATGGCCTTGTAGATCAGGTTCAACAGGGCGGGGGCGCCGTACCCGATGACCAGGCCGAGAAGGCTGGCCTGCCAGGTGACCGTGGGCTCGAAGCCGTGGTAGGCCGGGGCGGGCTGGAGGCCGTTGTGGAAGGCCAGGGCCTGGATGAGCGTGTCGCCGCGCCCCCAGGCTTTCATGAGTGCTTCCGGCCAGGCCAGCTGGGGCAGGGCGAACAGCACACCGAGCGCCATCAGGGGGAATTGGAGCACGTCCGGCAGGATCATCTCCGTGAAATCCGTGAAGAACAACACCACCAGCGCGTAGGCGCAGATCACCGCCTTGAACCAGATCAGGGTGCCGAAGGGGAAGAACCAGTGTGCGCCGCCGAGGATCAGGCCACCCAGCAGCTCCACCAGCGGGTAGCGGACGGGGATGCGCCAGCCGCAGGCCGCGCATTTCCCCCGCAGCCACAGCCAGCCAAAGAGGGGCACGTTGTGCCAGGGCTTGATCTTCGCCTTGCACGAAGGGCAATGGCTGGGTTTCGTCACCACGTTGCGATCCTCCGGCGCCTCCTGGGGCAGCCGGTGGATGAGCACGTTGGAGAAGGAACCCAGCAGCAGCCCGAAGGGCGCCAGGAAGAGGCTCAAGATCCAGGGTGGAAGGTCGAGAAAAGGCATTGAACAACCATACCGGGGACTTCCTTCCGGTTCGCGGCAGAATGAAGGGAACACCCAGGAGTCCCCGTGTCCCGTCTGCTGCTCTGCCTCTCCCTCACCGTGGCGCTGGCCGCCCAGACTCCGGTCCCGGTGCCCCCGACCACCCCGGCTCCCTCGGCCGCCCCTCTTCCAACACCGGTGGCCAAACCCCGGGTGCAGCTGCTCACCAGTTACGGGCCCATCGTGGTGGAGCTGGAGCCCGCCCTGGCGCCGGAAACCGTGGCCAACTTCCTCCAGTACGTGAAGGAGGGCCACTACAAGGGCACCATCTTCCACCGCGTCATCGAGGGTTTCATGGTCCAGGGTGGCGGCCTGCTGGAGAACTTGGACGAGAAGCCCACCCGCGCGCCCATCGTCAATGAGGCGCCCCAGACCTTCCGGGCCGGCCTGAAGAACACCCGCGGCACCCTCGCCATGGCGCGCACGGGCTCCCCCCACAGCGCCACCGCTCAGTTCTACATCAATACCGTGGACAACAAATCCCTCGACCACCGGGACATGAGCGAAGATGGCTACGGCTACTGCGTCTTCGGCCGGGTGGTGTCGGGCATGGACGTGGTGGACAAGATCGAGAAGGTGAGGACGGAGTGGCGCAAGGGCCAGTCCGGGGTGCCCCAGTACCCCGTGTGGCTCAAGGACGCCGTGCTGCTGCCGCAGCAGCCGTAGGTGATGAGCCGCCCCTTTCTCCGTCCCCTCCTGGTCTGGATCCTCGGTGCCCTGGCGCTGGCACTCTCTGTGTGCCTCTGTTTCCTGCTGGCGCCCTTCCTGGGCGGCCCAGGGGCCTTCTGGCTCGTGGCGCCCCGCTACATCCGCGGTACGGCGCGGGCGTTCGGCATCCGCCGGGAACTGGAGGGCTGGGAGGCGCTGCCGCATGACCTCCGCAGCGGCGGGCGTCCCGCTGTGTTCGTCGGCAACCACACGTCGCTGTTCGACCCGCCGCTGATGATCTCCACGCTGCCTTGCCGCCCCGTGTTCGTGGCCAAGCGAGAACTGGCGCGGGTGCCCTTCCTCGGCTGGGTGATCTGGCTGGCGGATTTCATCTTCATCGACCGCCGCGACCGCACTGCCGCCCTGCGGGGCCTGGAGAAGGCTGCGGACCGCATCCGCGCGGGGCAGAGCATCGTGGCCTTCCCCGAGGGCACCCGCAGCTCGGACGGTCGCCTGCTGCCCTTCAAGAAGGGCGCCTTCGCCCTGGCCTTCGAGGCCGGCGTGCCCGTGGTGCCCTTCGCCATCCATGGCGGTCCGGAGATCCTACCCAAGGGCGACTGGCGCGTAACGGGCGGCCCCTACCGCATCACTGTGGGCACCCCCCTGGAATCCAGCGCCTTCCCCGACGCCGAAGCCCTGCGGAAGGCCGCCGAGGCGGCGGTGTGGGGGCTGCTTGGAGAGGCAAGTTGATGCTCCAAATTCCTCACGGTCTGCCTGGTAGTGCAATGATGGTTCCCATCGCTCGCTTTCACACCATCGGTGACTGTTTGCATCTGTCCATTTTGTCCGTTAGGTATTCCGAGCAACGGACAAGACGCCACCCGGAAGCTTCGGTACGAATGAAATCAAGCAGGAGCCCTGATGGCGAATCATGAAGCAGACAACTCTGATCTAGCGCGCGCTGAAATCCTCTGGAAATCGGCCGACACCCTGCGCGGGCAGATAGATGCAGCCGAGTACAAGCATGTCGTACTCGGCCTGCTGTTCTTGAAATACATCTCCGATTCGTTCGACGCGCGTCGCGATGAGCTCAAGGTCGAGTTGGCAGCCGACGGTATTACGGGCAAGCAGCTCGAAAGCCTGCTGGAAAACCGCGACGAATACACCGCCGAGCGGGTGTTCTGGGTGCCGCCGGAATCCCGCTGGACCAACCTGCAGAACCAGGCTGCGCGGCCCGAGATCGCCACCCTGATTGACGATGCCATCCTCGCCGTCGAGCGTGACAATCCGAACCTCAAGGGCAAGTTGCCGCGCGACTACGCCCGCCGCGGCATCGCGCCGGAAAAGATGAAGGGACTGATCGATCTGATCGCCGATATCGGCTTCAAGGGCGACCGCGCCAAGGCGCGCGATACGCTTGGCCGGGTCTACGAGTATTTCTTGGGCAAGTTCGCCCAGGCCGAGGGCAAGCTCGGCGGCGAGTTTTTCACGCCCCGCTGCATCGTGCGCCTGCTGGTGGAGATGCTTGAACCCTTCGAGGGCCGCGTCTACGACCCCTGCTGTGGCTCGGCGGGCATGTTCGTGCAATCCGAACGCTTCGTGGAGGCCCATGGCGGGAAGAAGACCGACATCTCCATCTTCGGGCAGGAGTCCAACCCCACCACCTGGCGGCTGGCGCACATGAACCTTGCCATTCGCGGCATCGAGGCCAACCTTGGCAGCAATACGCTGAACGAGGCGCCACA
>CAVPLE010000108.1:0-42485 GCA_963705865.1 uncultured Holophagaceae bacterium
CTACGAATCGCCTGAAATCCGCACAATCCCGCGCACACCCCCGGCGGGTCGTCGTCGGGCTCGGCGGCCGCTGTCGCCGCGGGCATGGCGCCGCTCGCCCTCGGCACCCAGACCAACGGTTCGGTGATCCGGCCGGCGGCGTTCTGCGGTGTTTACGGCTTCAAGCCGACGCACGGGTTGATTTCGCGGCACGGCATCCTCAAGCTCTCGCGCACGCTCGATCACGTCGGATTGTTCGCGCGCACGCTGGAGGACATCGCGCTGCTCGCCGAGCAGCTGGTCGGGCATGACGAACGCGATCCGACGCCGCTGGTGGTCCTGCCGATGCCCTCTTCCTCCGCAAGTACGACGTGGAGTTCCTGGAGGAGATGAAGGGCATCGCCGATGGTGCCGCGAAGGCCGGTGCGACCTTCCGTGGCCGGGGCATCGATCTGCTCGACGTGGTCACCCTCAACAGCATCGTGGACATGGGCCAGCTCCAAGAGGGCCTGGCCCATGCGCCCAACCCGCTCACAGGCCGCACCTTCATGACCGGTGAGGACGAAATGGCCAGGGGCGGAGAAGGGGACCACTGCTCCTCCTTCGTGGCCACCAAGGGCGCGACCAAGAGCGGCCGGTTCCTCTTCACCCAGATGTTCATGTGGAACGGCTACACCGGCACCGAATGGAACGTGATGCTGGATGTGGCACCCGACAAGGGCCACCGCTTCGTGATGCAGACCTTCGCGGGTGGCATCCACAGCGGCACGGACTGGTACCTGAACACCTCGGGCCTGGTGATGGGCGAGACCACTGTGGGCCAGACGCCCTTCAATCCAGACGGGACGCCCCAGAGTAATCGCATCCGCAAGGCCGCCCAGTATGCCTCGGGCATCGACGAAGCCACCGCGATGCTCTTCAACCAGAACAATGGCCTCTACACCAACGACTGGACCATGGCCGACACCAAGACCGACGAAGGCGCCTGCTTCCTGCTGGGCACCGAGAAGACGCGCCTCTGGCGCACGCGGATCGAAGGGCAAGCCGGCCGACACGCCGGGCGACCACAAGGACTTCATCTGGGCCAACAACAACAACCGCGACCTGGCTGTCCGCGGTGAGTACGTCGGAAATCCCGACAACGCCCCGGCGGATCTGGCCTTCAACACCTGGAACCGCGACATCGCCTTCCAGAAGGCCTTCAAGGCCTATGGCGGGACCGGCTTCGACATCGATATCGCCACCCGCCTCATGGCCACCAGTCCCATCAACCGGCCCCATGCCTGCGATGCCAAGCTCACCACCGCCGAGATGGCGGAAAAGCTCGTCTTCATCGCCCACCAGGGCAAAACCACCCAGCGGGAGAAGATGGTGGGCGGCCGCTGGATCGCGGATCTGCCGGGCGCCACGCCGCACCTCACCTACGGGTATACGGCGTTCAGTCCCATCTGGGTTTCCGGGAAGCTCCAGGCCGCGAAAGCGGCCTGGAGTGAGGAAAAGCTTTCGAAGGCTGCGCCTTCGCCGGATGTGGCGGGGGTGAAGGAGGCGTACAGCTTCGATTCGAAAAAGCTATGGACAGGCACTGTCAAGCCGAGTTCAGACGCTGAGAACTGGTTCGTCAGTGCCTCGGCCGCCTATTGGCAACAGCTGAAACACCTGCCCGCGGCCCCGGCCAAGGCCTTCGAAACCCAGAGTGCGGCCCTGGCGGAGCTCGGCACCCGCCACCTGTGGCTGGATGCCAAGGAGGGCGCCAAGGCCCCGCTGGCCACCACGACGGACTACGGCCGTTACGGCGCCTACCAGATCCCCCGCATCCGTGGTGTCTTCGCCTTGCACCAGTTGCGCCTGCACCTGGGCAATGCCGCGTTCGCCAAGGCCATGCAGACCACCCATGGGCGTTTCGGAGGCAAGGCCGCGACCACGGCCGACCTTCTGAAGGCCCTGTCTGAGGGCGCCGGTCAGGACGTGGCGCCGATCCTGAAGCCTTGGCTCGAACGCGCCGACCTTCCAGCGCCCAAAGTCCAGGCCCGCCTCGAGAAAGTGGGCGAAGGGTATGCGGTGAAACTGACGGTCGAACAGACGGGTTTCGCCTATCCCTTCGTGGCCTTCGCGAGCGTGGAAACGGAGAAGGGGGCGAAGCTGGAACGGGTGGAGGTGAAGGACGCCAAGGCCGCATTCACCTTCCAGAGCGAGGCGCGGCCCACGCGCCTGGTGTTCAACGCGGGGAGCGACCTCCCCATGCCCCGCGCCAACTTCTGGGTGCCAGGCAACGTGCTGGACGACTGGAGCGCCACGCTGCTGGTCTTTGGCACGGCCCGCGAAGTAGAGGCTCAGCGCACCCTCGCCCTGAACTACCGCGAGGCCCTGGCGGACAACATGACGGAAGTGTTGCTGCCTCTGAAGCCCGACGCGGAAGTGAGCGACACCGACCTGGCCGCCAACGACCTGCTGGTCTTCGGTGGTCCTGCCGAGAATGGCCTCACCGCCCGTCTCCAGGCCGAGGGCAAGCTGCCTTTCGATGCCGGTTCAGGCTGGTTCAAATGGCAAGGCCGCACCTACGGACGCGCCGACGACGGTCTCCTGGTCGCCTTCCCCAACCCCTGGAACGCCAAGCGCATGCTGGTGCTCGTGCTCTCCAACAGCCGCGTCCAGCAGTGGGCCATGACCAAGGCCATCCCGCGGGGCCTCCCCGGCTGGACCCTCTACCGTGGCGCTGACGTGAAGGAGAAGGGGCAGGCCCTGACCGAGGGGATGGTGGTGGACCTCAAGCCCTGAGGCCGTTTTCCCACCTGCCGCAGGTCGACTGCGGGGCGACTTACCGTGGTTCCAGAGGGGTGCACCCAGCCGGGAGCACCCCTCTGGAACCACGGTTCCCGTAAGAAGTCCGCGTTGATCCCCTGGTTCATCGGCCCGCCGGGGCAATTCGGCGGTTCCGGCGGGTCCCTCAAATTGAAGAGGCGTGTAATCCATATTGATTGGATGAGCCGCTTTACTGATAAAGAGGCGTCCTATAAATAATTCATTTTATTGGCCATAACTTGTGGCCCAAATCGTGCCCAAGTAAACAGGAGGGACTCTCATTACTTCCATGTCAGTTGTTTGCGCAAGGAGATCAGGGAATGGGAGAAGCAGATTTGCTCGGAATTGGTCAGGGTTGCCTCGGCCTGAGTCAGCGAAGGAATCTGGCGCCTCATCCATCGATCCACCGGTGCCATCGCCGCGCCCATTCCCTTTCCGGAATTTCAAAATGTCAGTAACCGTTAAGGGTCAGGAAACCATGTGTCGCGATTCGATACAAAGGACCTTGGCGCTGTCGGCCGGAATCGCCCCGGACGCCCACGGCGTGGCTGAGGCCACCCTCCGCACCTGGGGCCAGATGTCGGCGCGGCTGGCCCCCGTCATCGGCGCGCGGGGGGTCGATGCCCTCTTCGGCCGCTCGCTGCAGATGACAAGCGCCGCCTTCCCCTGGCTTTCCAAGGCCGGGGGGTCCGATGACAGCGCCAACCCCCTGACGAACCTCAGGGCGAGTCTCGAAGCCATCGATCCGGTGGTGGGCACCGCAGGGAGCTTTGCCTTGCTGGTGACCTTCACCGAGCTGCTGGCAACCCTGATCGGAGAGTCCTTGACCGAGCGTCTGCTGGATCCGGTATGGACGCCTCCGAAGCCTGCGGCCGAACAGGAGAGCCATCCATGAGAAGAAAAGTGACCATCAGTCTGCTTGCCACGGGCGTGCCCGGGCTGGATTCGATCCTGGGCGGCGGCCTTCCGGAGTTCTCCTTCAATCTGATCGCCGGTCCCCCGGGATCGGGGAAGACCACGCTGGCGCACCAGATCATGTTCGCCCTGGCGACGCCGGAGCGCCGGGCGCTGTTCTTCACCGTGCTGGGGGAACCGCCGTGGAAGATGCTCCGCTACCAGCAGCAGTTCTCCTTCTTCGATCCAGGGAAGATCAATCAATCCATCAAGTTCGTGAACTTGAGCCACGATGTCACCACCGGTCATTTCGACCAGGTCCTGGCTCGCATCATGGAGGAGGTCAAGGCCTTCTCCCCGGGGCTGGTGTTCGTCGATTCCTTCCGTTCTCTCATGTTGGAGGCGAGCCACCAGGCCAACTCGACGATGAGCCCCCTGCAGTTCATGCAGGAGCTCGGGATCAAGCTGAGCGGATGGCAGGCCACGGCTTTCCTGATCGGGGAATACACGTCCGACAACGACGCCCAGCCGGTCTCCTCGGTGGCCGATGGCCTCCTGTCACTGAATCAGAGCGTCTACCGGAACTCGATGGTGCGGAAGATCCAGGTCCTGAAAATGCGCGGCCAGCAGACCAGCCCCGGGATTCATACCTTCCGGATCACCGGCGATGGCCTCGAAGTCTTTCCTGCGGCCAGCATCCCCAGTGATAGCGGGCCCCCGGGACTCTCCTCCCGGCGCCCGCCCCCCCAGCGCCGGCTGACCATGGGCGTGCCCTGTCTCGATGACATGCTGGGCGGCGGTTTGCCGGCCGGCTATTCGCTGCTGGTCGCAGGGCCGTCCGGGTCGGGGAAGACGATCCTCGCCACGGCCTTCCTCTCTGAGGGCGTCCGCCTGGGCGAACCGGGCGTGATCGTGGCGTTCGAGCAGACGCCGAGCCAGTCGTGGACCCACACCATCGACGAGCTGGTCCGGGCCGGGAAGATCGGCCTGATCAACACCCGGCTGCTGGACCTGTCGATCGACGAGATCGTCCAGCACCTGATCGACCTCATCCAGAAAATGAAGGCGACCCGGGTGGTGATCGACTCGCTGTCCGGGTTCGAATTGGCCGTGGCGCCCACCTTCCGGGAGGACTTCCGCGAATCGCTGTTCCGCATGATCACCGTCCTGTCCGGCCTTGGCGTGACGGTGCTGATGACCTCGGAACTTGAAGACCGGTATACGGACCTGCGGTTCAGCTCCTATGGGTCGGCGTTCCTCACCGATGCGATCATCGTCCAGCGCTACATCGAGATGAACAGCCGCCTGAAGCGTGTCATGGCTGTCGTCAAGGTGCGCGGGAGCAACCACAGCGACCAGCTCCGCCAGTATGAGGTCACGGATGGAGGCATCGTGATCGGTGAGCCGGTGGCCGACTACGAGCGGCTCCTCGGCGGGCAGCCGACGCTGACGCTCGCCCAGCCGCACGCAGGCGAGCCGCGATGAGCGAGCGTGAGCGCGCCCGGCAGACGGGCCCGGCCGGACCCCCGCCCGGAGCGGACCAAAGCGCGCCTGGCGCAGGCTTGGTGGCGGTGGAGAGCAGAGGGATCAGCGAAGAGCTGCTGCGGGAAGCGAACGAGGGCCTCGTCCTCGCGACCGTCAACGCCCAGGCCATGACGGATGCGGCGGAGCAGGCCGCCGCGCAGCTGCGGGAAGCAAACGAAAACCTGGTCGTCGCGACGGTCAATGCGCAGACCCTGGCCCAGGCCGCCGAACAGGCCGCTGCCCAGATCTCCTATACCGCTCACCTCGAAGCCCAGCTTCTGGAGGCCCAGAAGCTGGAGACCCTCGGCGTGCTCGCCGGTGGCGTCGCCCACGACTTCGACAACCTCCTCACCGCCATCCTGGGCAATGCGAACCTGGGCACCATGGCCGCGGAAGAGGGTCGCAGCGTGGCACCCTACTTCGAAGCCATCGAAAAGGCCGCGATGCGGGCGGCCAGCCTCACCCGCCAACTGCTCGCCTACGCGGGGACCGGCAAGCCCGTGATGGCCGAGGTTGACTTCGGCATTGTCGCCAAGGAGGCCATCCAGGTCTTCACCGCCTCCATCCCCAGGAACGTCACCCTCCACAGCGACCTGGCGGAGCGACTTCCCCTGGTGCACGGGGATGCCACCCAGATCTTCCAGGTCCTGATGAACCTGATCACCAACGCTGCCGAAGCTTGCCATACGGGCCTGGAGGGCCGCATCACCATCCGGACTCGGGACGAGACGGTGGATGAGGTGGCTCTCGGGGCCGGCCACTGGGTCTTGCCTTTGACGCCGGGGCGTTATGCCACCTTGGAGGTGGTGGATACGGGAGAGGGGATGGCGCCCGAGGTCGTGAAGCGGGCCTTTGAACCCTTCTTCACGACGAAATTCACGGGCCGCGGATTGGGCCTGGCCGCTGTGATGGGAATCATCCGCAGTCATGGGGGCGGGCTTTGGGTGGGGAGCGAGCCTGACTGTGGTTCCTCCTTCAAGATCTACATGCCCGCCCTGGTGGACTCGGCGTCCATTCCGCCGCCAGATTCCCCGCCGCCGGTTTGGCGGGGGGAGGGCCGGATCTTGGTGGTTGATGATGAACTGACCGTGAGCAAGGTGGCTCGGAGCATGGCGGAGCACTTTGGGTTCTCGGTCCTTGAAGCCAGCGATGGCCTGGAGGCCGTGGAGCTCTTTCGCCTGCACCATGGGGAGCTGGCCATGGTACTCATGGACCTCATCATGCCGGGCATGGATGGGCAGCAAGCCTTCCGGGAAATGCGGAAAATCGACAGCACTGTCCCGGTGGTACTCAGCAGCGGCTACAACGTTTCGGATACGGACCTGTTCGTCGAGGGGCTGGCCGGGCTCCTCAAGAAGCCCTATCGGCTGGCGGAGTTCCAGGATGCCCTCCAGCGGGCGTTGGCGCTGCGGCCGCTTCCGCCGGGCTAGGCTCCGGCAGGCATCAGATCGAGTACCCCTGGCTGTCCACCTCCAGCGCCTGGTGCCGGTCGGCCAGGTCGGCGAGGGTGGTGCCGCGGAGGATGGCGCGGGCGGCTTCCGTGCTGCGGGACCAGAGCTCACGCACCGCCCGGGCGCCGTGGGTCGCGTCGGCGGGCAGGCCGCCGGCGACGAAGCTGCCTTCGAGGGCTTCCAGCACGTCCAGGGCGGTGATGTGGCTGGGGTGCCGCGTCAGCTCGCAGCCGCCGCTGGGGCCGCGCTGCACCTTGACCAGACCGGCGGCCTTGAGGCTGCCCAACAGCACCCGGAGGAATTTGACAGGAAGCGCCTGGCGCTCGGCGATGTCCGCCACCAGGACCGGCCCGCGCCCCGCCTGGAGCGCCAGCTCCACCATGAGCAGCAACCCGTAGCGCCCCTTGGCCGACCCCTTCACCATGAAACCTCCCAGGCCAGTTTAACCAAATACATAACTAAATCAATTGACAAACTTGACAATTAACATTTCCTTTCCATACTTCAGGATCCGGGCCGCGCCCGAAGCCTGAAGGAGCCCCGACCATGAGCCAGCCGACCCGCCCCACCAACCGCCCCAATCGCGTCGAGCATGCCTACGAACTGGTGGGCTACACCCCCGTGGTGCGGCTGAACCGCCTGGTGCCGAAGGGCTCGGCCAAGGTCTACGTGAAGCTGGAGAGCGCCAATCCAGGCGGCAGCGTGAAGGACCGCATCGCCCTGAGCATGATCCAGGACGCCGAGACCCGCGGCGCGCTGAAGCCTGGCATGCGGCTGCTGGAGGCCACCAGCGGCAACACCGGCATCGGCCTGGCCTTCGTGGCGGCGGCCAAGGGCTACAAGATCACGCTGGTGATGCCTGACACCATGACCCAAGAGCGGCGCTCCTTGTTGAAGGCCTACGGCGCGGAGCTGGTGCTGACACCGGGTTCCGGGGGCATGAAGGCCGCCGTGGACAAGGCCCAGGAACTGGCGGACGCCGATCCGTCCTACTTCCTGGTGCGCCAGTTCGACAATCCCGCGAACCCCGCCGTCCACCGCCGCACGACGGCTCTGGAAATCCTCGAGCAGGTGCCGGAGCTGGATGCCTTCGTGGCGGGTGTGGGCACCGGCGGCACCGTGACCGGCGTGGGCGAAGTGCTGGCCGAAAAGAAGCCCGGCACCCTGGTGGTGGCCGTGGAACCCGATACCTCGCCCCTGCTGAGCGAGGGAAAGGCTGGTCCACACAAGCTCCAGGGCCTGGGGCCGAATTTCGTGCCGGGCATCCTCAACAAGAAGGCCTTCCAGCGCGTCCGCCCCGTGGGCTATGACGATGCCATCGCCATCACCCGCCGCCTGGCCCGCGAGGAGGGCCTGCTCACGGGCATCAGCACCGGCGCCATCGTCTTCGCGGCGCTGGAAGTGGCGAAGGAGCTGGGCGAGGGCAAGACCGTGGTGGCCATTCTCTGCGACACCGGGGAGCGCTACCTCACGCATCCCCTCTTCGCCGAAATCGATGGACCGGCGATCTGAAAATGGGCAGACAGGATTAACAGGATGGACTGAAGGATTAACAGGATTCCTGCTGGTGGTTCAACCGTCGCCTGCAACACATGAAACCGCAGATGGCGCAGGAAAGACCGTGGGTCCACAGATTCCACCGATTCACACAGATTAAATGAACGAATCACTGGGCTGTTCTGGTGGGTGCTTCGCAGGCATGGGCTCTAGTGTGGGCGCCGGGGTCGCGCTTTTTTGGGGGCGCGGCACCGGCGCCCACACTGACCTCCGGCAGTGCCGGAGGCCGCCTTCGGCGGGCCCATGCGCGTTGGGTCGGCGCCCATCTGTGCAATCTGTGTCATCTGTGGTTTCAGCTTTTGATCTCGAAAAGGGATGGCTGAGTCTCGCCGATAATCAGATCCTGTTAATCCATCTTTCAATCCTGTTCATCCTGTCCTGCTTTTCTTCATGGCACGGCGCCTATACTTCGGGGTCTTTCCGAGGTGCCCATGAGGATCGTCGCGCTAGCTCTTGTCACGCTGCTGCTTCCGGCTCAGGCGGTTCCGGCTGCGCCGGGGAAGGCCACGGCCTTTGATCGGGCGGTGGTCCAGGAGATGAGCGATGTCCGTGTGCGGCCGAAGGCCTACGCGAGGTATCTGCGGGAGCTGCGACCGTACTTTGTGGGCACCCTCTGGAAACGGCCCGGGCGGGTGCCGTTGCGCACGGACGAAGGGGTGGCGGCGCTGGACGAAGCCATCGCCTTCCTGGAGTCGGCCCGGCCGGTGGGGCCGCTGCGCTTCAACGAAGGATTGGCCCGAGCGGCCCGCCTGCACGCGCAGGACATCGGCCCCCGCGGCTCGATCGAACATGTGGGCGCGGACGGCAGCCGCCTCTCGGATCGCCTGAACCGGCTGGGCCGGTGGCAGGGGCTGGTCGCGGAGAACATCAGCACGGGCGAGGAGACCGCCCGCGAGGTGGTGCTCCAGCTGCTGATCGATGATGGCGTGGCCAGCCGCGGCCACCGGCACAACCTCTTCAATCCGGAGCTTCATCAGGCCGGCGCCGGCTCCGCGCCGCACCGGGATTACCGGGTGGTGACGGTGATCGACTATGCGGACGGGTTCGTGGAGAGCAGGTAGGGGAGGCGGCATGGGGCGTGGCGGGACCCTCCTTCCGGCAGGCCGGACGGTGGCGGACGCTGGTCGTGGCGGGGCTCCTGGGGGGCCGTATGGGGCACGCCCAGCGAGACGGAACGGACCAGGGCCAAGCAAGCGGTGGAGGCCGCCAAGCTGGCACCAGCTCCGAAGTAGCTGAGCCTTTGATAGAAGGACAATCAAGCCCCTGGTTTGAATTTTGAGACCTTGTTTCAGGCTCAATCGGGCCCATCTTGGGAGTCTCTTTCCAGGGGGCCCCGTGGCTTGCGGGACCCTTGTGGGTGTCCTATATGCGCTTCCCGTCGGAGGCCCGACCGCCGTCTGGGACAGCGCCTAGTCCAGCAGGAGGATTCATGGGCAGCATCGCAACCATCCACAACGGCGTGAATGTGGATGCCCTCAACACCACCGTCTCGATGGTGAAGGCCAACCCCGCCCTCGCCAAGTTCACCTTCCGGTCCAAGGCCAAATGGATCAACGGGGCCCACTCCCAGAGCACCTTCGATTCGCTCTATGGGGCTGGGATGGAGCACAAGCGGGCCACACCGATGTTCCTGGAAGCCGACGAGCCCGAGGCCCTGCTGGGCACGGACCTGGCCCCCAATGCCGGCGAGGCGGCGCTGCATGCCCTCAGCGCCTGCCTGAGCGTGACCTACGCCTACAACGCCACGGCCATGGGCCTGGACATCAGCAGCCTGAGCTTCGACATGGAGACGGATTCCGATCTCCAGGGCTTCCTGGAATTGGACAATAAGATCCGGCCGGGACTGTCCCAGATCCGCGTGAAGGTGAACCTCGCCTGCAATGGCACCCCGGCCCAGATCCAGGAACTCCACGAGAAGGTGATCCGAACCTCGCCCCTCTACGACACCTTCAAGAACCCCGTGGACATCAAGATGAGCCACTGACTTCGGAATCGGACCCCATCGTCCCTGGCATGTCCTGAAGCGTCTGCCTCATCTCCAAAAAGGGTGAAGGGCTTCGGGACACCAGGACGGTGGGCCCTCCTCTGGTTTGGAGCTTCAGTCGCGCACGATCCGTGTCCCCACGGTGGCGGGGTCCTCGGTGGCCAGGGCCTCGGCGGTGGTGATGAGCACTTCGTGGCCGCCGTCTTCTAGGTAGGCCAGGGCGCTTTCGATCTTGGGGCCCATGCTGCCGGGCGGGAACTGGCCCTCGGCCAGGTGCTTCCGGGCTTCACTCGCCGTGATGCGGTCCATCCAGGCTTGAGCGGGCTTGCCGAAGTCGATGGCCACCTTGGCCACGCCCGTGAGGATGATGAAGAGGTCGGCCCCAAGCTGGGCCGCCAGCAGGGCGCTGAGGCGGTCCTTGTCGATGACGGCCTCCACGCCCACCAGGAAGCCGCTGGCGTCGCGGATCACGGGGATGCCGCCGCCACCGCCCGCGATGACGGAGCTGCCGGATTGGAGCAGGGTCTTGATGGCGTCGAGCTGGACGATTTCAATGGGTCGGGGCGAGGGCACCACCTTGCGCCAGCCGCGGCCCGAATCCTCTTTCATCTTCCACCGCTTGGACCGCATCAGCTCCAGGGCGCGGAACTCGGGGTAGAAGGGGCCCACCGGTTTCGTCGGGTCCTGGAAGCCCTTGTCTTCCTTGTCCACCACCACCTCGGTGAGCACGGACGTCACGGGCGCGTCGAGGTTCATGAAGCGCAGCCGGTTGATGAGCATGCGCTCCAGCATGTAGCCCATGGAGCCCTGGGTCATGGCGCCGCAGATGTCCAGGGTGTAGGGCGGAATCTGGCCCGAGCCGGCCTCCTGCTGGATGAGCAGGTTGCCCACCTGGGGCCCGTTGCCATGCACCACGCACAGGGCGTAGCCCTCGGCCACCACCCGCGCCAGCATCTCCGCCGTCTCCCGGGCGTTCTCCAGCTGCTCCTCTTGGAGCCCGCGCTCCTTCTCTTTCAGAAGCGCGTTTCCACCAATGGCCAGGAGTGCGATCTTTCGGGTCATGCAGTGCCCCGGGAAACGGGGATTCTAGCAAGGTGTCGGGCTGACGACCATCACAGTGGACGAACCATCAACTCATGCACCAGCAGCCGATCCCGATCCACCTGCTCACCCACGCGGAAGGTGGCCTCCCCTGCATCGGTGAACCCGGCCTTGGCGTAGAACCGGATGGCGCGGGCATTCCGCTCCCAGACCTGGAGCCAGACGCCGTCGTGGCCGGCCGAGGTTGCATGATCCAGGGCGGCCGCCATCAGCTGCTGGGCGGCCCCTTGCCCGTGCTGCGTGGCATCCACATAGAACCGGGCCACTTCGAGCGGATTGACGAAGTGGAAAGCGGTGTTTTCATGCTCGGGGTGGCAGGCCCGAAGCAGGGCGTAACCCAGGAGATTGCCGCGATCCTCGATCACCAGCGTCTGGCAGGACGGATCGGCCAGCTCCGCGGCCTGCTGTTCCGCCCCGAAGGTTGCCGCCAGGTGCAGGGCCAGGTTGGATTCGGGAATCATCCCCGCATAGGTTTCGCGCCAGAGGCGCCTACCCAGGACCGCCAGGTCCTGGGCTTCAGCGGGAAGGGCGGGTCGTATCACCATGCCTCCAGCTTACTAAAGTGCCGAAAACCCGCTACAATGCTCGTTTTGGCGAGCCCCCATGCACATCCAGGAACTGATCCTCCGCCTCCAGCGGTTCTGGGCTGACCGTGGCTGCCTCATCGGCCAGCCCTACGATCTGGAAAAGGGCGCGGGTACCATGAACCCGCTCACCTTTTTCGGCGCCCTCGGGAGCAAACCCTGGAACGTGGCCTACGTGGAGCCCTCGCGGCGCCCGGCAGACGGCCGCTACGGCGAGAATCCCTTCCGCGTCTACAAGCACCTGCAGTTCCAGGTGATCCTCAAGCCCAGCCCGGCCAAGGTGCAGGACCTCTACATCGAGAGCCTGGAAGCCCTGGGCATCGACCTCACCAAGCACGACCTCCGTTTCGAGGAAGACAATTGGGAATCGCCTTCCCTGGGCGCCTGGGGCGTGGGCTGGCAAGTGGTGCTGGACGGCATGGAGATCAGCCAGTTCACCTACTTCCAGCAGGTGGGCGGCCTGGACTGCCGGCCCGTGAGCGCCGAGCTGACCTACGGCATCGAGCGCATCTGCATGTTCCTGGGTGGCTATGACAACATCTTCGACCTGGTGCATGGCGAGGTGAAGACGGACGACGGCGTGTTCCCCGTCACCTACGGCCAGATGCGCCAGCGCGAAGAGTTCGAGCTCAGCGCCTACAGCTTCGAGCACGCGGACATCGATCTGCACCGCACCCTCTTCGACGCCTTCGAGAAGGAAGGCTGGCGGCTGCTGAAAGACCACGGCCACTTCCATAGCGCCTACGAGCAGGCCCTCAAGATGAGCCACACGTTCAACGTGCTGGACGCCCGCGGCGCCGTGAGCACCACCGAGCGCCCCGGCATCATCAAGCGCGTGCGGGACCTGGCGTGTGGATGCGCGAAGGGGTATCTGGAATTTGAAACTGCGAAGGAATTAACCGCAGATGGCGCAGATAAGAAACGCGCGGCTGCAGGGAAGGGGGGTGCGAAGTGAGCGGCACGAAAACCTTCCTGTTGGAGCTGCACTGCGAGGAGATTCCGGCGCGGTTTCTCGGACCGCTGAGTGAGGAACTTTCTGATCGTCTTGGGGGGCTCCTTGTGGAAAGCGGTCTATGGAGCCACTACGGTCGGGGCGGATCGAAATACCCCCCAGGATCGAATGGCGAATTTCGGCAATTTACCGAAGAAGAATATGAGGCAGATGAATCAATCTATCGTTATTACAGCCCTCGAAAACTTGCTTGGATCACCCAGCCGCTTTCTCTTGCCCAGCCCGACCAGACCGAAACCCAGGTGGGTCCGCCCCAGCGTATGTGCGTGGGCGAGGACGGGAAGCCTACGATCCAGGGGCTGAAATTCGCTGAGAAGTGGGCTGTGGATTTCAGCTCGGTACGCTTCGAGCAGCCCGCCGGGAAGAAGGAACCCTGCGCGGTGGTGACGATCACGAAGCAGGGCCGCCCGACGGTGGACCTGCTGGCAGAGGCTCTGCCGGGACTCATCGCGGGGCTGCACGTGCCCAAGGCCATGCGCTGGGGCAATTCCGAGTTCGAGTTCGTCCGTCCCATCCGCAACATCCTGTGCCTCTTCGGCGAGCAGGTCGTACCCATCACGGTGGATGGTGTCACGGCCACGAACACCACCTGGGGGCACCGGCTCTACCACCGCCAGCACCCCGCCCCGGTGACGATTGCCACACCCGAAGCCTATGAATCGGTCCTGGAGGCCGCGGGTGTCGTCGTGAGCGTGGAGACCCGCCGGACGCGCATCGCCCAGCAGCTGGATACCCTGGCCGCCGAGGTGGGTGGTCGCGTGGTCGCCGACGCAGAGCTGCTGGACACTCTCGCGGAGATCGTGGAGTTCCCCAAGATCGTGCGGGGCGATTTCCCGGCTGATTTCCTGGAGCTGCCCAAGGAAGTGCTGGTCACCAGCCTCCGCGAGCACCAGAAGAGCTTCTGCATCGAGGGTTCGGACGGCGCGCTGCTGCCCTGCTTCCTCACGGCCGCCAACCGCACCGACGATCCCGCGGGCTTCGTGAAGGCCGGCAACGAGTGGGTGCTGAAGGCGCGGCTCTACGATGCCCGGTTCTTCTTCGCGGAGGACCAAAAGCTGCCGCTTTCGGCCCGTTTGGAAAAGCTCAAAGCTCTCACTTTCCAGCGGGAATTGGGCAGCTACCACGACAAGACCGGCCGTGTGGTGGCACTGGTGAAGAACCTCGCGTCCCGGATGTCGGATGACACCGATCACATCGACCGCGCCCTGGAGGCGGCCCGCATGGCCAAGTGCGACCTCCGCACGCTGATGGTGGGCGAGTTCCCGGAACTTCAGGGCATCATGGGCGGCGAATACCTCAAGCACGAGGGCGCCCACGAGGACGTCTGGATGGCGGTGAAGGAGCACTACCGACCCGTCGGTGCCGACGATGCCATTCCCAGCACGCCCATGGGTTGCCTGTTGTCCCTCTGCGACAAGCTGGACACCGTGGCCGGCTGCTTCGCCGTCGGGCTCATCCCCAGCGGCTCCAAGGATCCCCTCGCCCTGCGCCGCGCCGGCCAGGGCCTCGTGCGCATCCTGTGGGAGCGCGGCTGGGCCTTCACGCCCGCCGACCTCATCGCCGCAGCCCTCCGTGCCGTGGGCCCGAAGGCCACCAAGCCGGTCCCCGAAACCGCCGAAGCCCTGCTGGCTTTCTTCAAGGACCGTGTGGCCTACCAGCTGGAGGTGGCCGGGTACGCGGGCTCTGTGCGGCGCTCGGCACTGGCTGCAGGTTGGGCAGACCTGGTGGACCTGAAGGCCCGCTGCGAGGCCCTGTCCGCCTTTGCCGAGGACGTCCGCTTCGCCTCCCTGGCCCAGAGTGCCAAGCGCATCGGGAACATCCTGAAGGACGAAATCGCCGGCGGCGATTTCGACGGCGCCCTGCTGACGCAGGACGAAGAAAAGGTGCTGGCAGAACACCTCAGCAGGCTCGAAGCCACGGCCGACCAGAAGGCCCTCCTCGCGGCCCTCGCGGACCTGGCCGAGCCCCTGGAAGCTTTCTTCAACACCGTCATGGTGAAGTGCGAGGACCCGGCCCTCCGCGCCGCCCGCCTTAGTCTGCTTCACCGGCTGCGCCGGGCCTTCCTCCGCGTGGCGGATTTCAGCCTCTGGCAGTAGGTTCCGGTCGAGGTACCATCAGCCAACTCTCCCTATAAAGGTTGGTGGCTCCATGACGATTCGCAAAGCGCAGGTCACGGCCGTTCGGATGGCTTCGAGGCGATGGCTCGCCTGCTCGCTGCTGGCGCTTCTGGCAATGGCGGGGCCCACCCTGCGGGCGGCCCGCAAGGAGACCTGGCTGGAGGTTCGGTCCCCGCATTTCATCGCCTACAGCGACGCGAGCGAGGCGGAGGCGCGGGAGGTCCTCCGGGGATTCGAGGCCATGCGCTCCGTGTTCTCGGTGGTGCTCCCGGGCCTCCAGGTGGACCTCCACAGGCCCATGATCATCCTGGTCTCACGGGACGCGGAATCCATGCGCCGGTTCGTGCCGCGGCAGTTCGAGGGAAAGGATCCGAAGCGCCCCGGCGGTCTCTTTTGGCAAGGGCAGGAGCGGAACTACGCCCTGGTGCGGATGGACGTGAACCTGCAGGACGACCAGCCCTTCTTTGTCGTCTTCCACGAGTACACCCATTGCGTGGTGCACCAGAACTTTCCCGAGCTGCCGGCCTGGTTCGACGAGGGCATCGCCGATTTCTATGGCGCCACGCAGGTCCGCACCAAGGATGTCTTTCTCGGTCGCGTGCCCCTGGGCCACCTCCGGACCCTCCAGGGTGTGCGCATGCCCCTGGAAGGGCTGCTCACCGTCACCCGGGATTCGCCGTACTACCAGGAAGGCAGCAAGGCGAACATCTTCTATGCCCAGAGCTGGGCCCTGGTCCACCACCTGTTCCTGGACGAGGAGGCACGGAAGGCGGGCCTGCTCGGACGGTTCCTCCAGGCCCTCGAGCGCGAGCCCGATGCCTTGTCCGCGGCGCGCGCGGGGTTCGGAGATCTGAAGAAGCTCGAGAACGATGTGGCCCGATACGCCACCAAGTCGGTGTTCAGCTTCTGGAATCTGCCTCTGAAGGTGGCCCTGACAGGAGTGGATTTCCAGGTTCGTCCGGTGGACGAGGCCGAGGCCCTGGCCGTGCGGGCGGAGTTCTTGCTTCACTCGGACCAGCTCCAGGCTGGCGCCGCGCTGGCGGAACAGGCGAAGGGCCTCGCGCCCGGGCAGGCCGCGACCCAGGCCGCCTGGGGCATGGCCTGCCTCCGCCAGGGCCGATACGAGGAGGCCCGGGGAGCCCTGGCGCGTGCTCTGGAACTGGGCAGTCAGGACTTCCGCGTGCCGTACCACCTGGCGCGCCTGCCCCAGGGATCTCAGGCGGACACCGGCCAAGTCGAGGCCTGGCTGAGGCGCGGGCTGGCCTTGCAACCCGATTTCCCGGACCTCCACCTGGCTTTGGGCCGCGAACTGGCCCAACGGCCCGAGGCGCAGGAACCTGCCGTCCAGGAAGGTCTAGAGGCGGTGAAGCTCAGTCCCAGCGACTTGGTGCTGCGTCTGAATTTCGGATCGCTCCTCATGAGCATGGGCCGGATCCGCGAGGCCGAGGAGGTGGGCCGGCAGGCCGCTCGGATGGCGTCGAGCCAGCGAGAGCGGGATATGCTTCAGTCCTACCAGGAGCATCTGGCCAGGTTCAGGGACCAGCTCGCGGCGCGACCAGTGGCCCCACCTCCGGCGGAACCCGGTGGCGCCCTGGGTCCATCCGCGCCCCTGGCCGTCAATGGGGCGAAGCCCTTGAAATTCTGGCTGCCCGACTCGTTGGCAGCCCTCGCCGGGCAAGTTCAGATAGCCATCCTGGAAGGGCGGCTGGATGACGCCATCCAAATGGTCCAGGTGGCCCTCCCCAAGGCCAAGGGCCAGTACGAGAAGCCCTCGCTCAAGTCGCTCCTGCAGGCCCTCAAGGCAAGGAAGGCCGGGCACTGAACGCGCCGACGAGGCGCCACGACGGCACTGGATCGGGCACACTGGAGGTGGCCTCCGGGGTGGTCCAGCTACCCAGGGGCCCCCGCAGGAGACCCATGCACCACGAACGCATCGCGATCATCGACTACGGCAGCCAGTACACGCGGCTCATCACGCGGCGGCTGCGGGAGCTGGGGGCCTTCGGTCTGGTCTACAACAGCGGCGCCACGGCGCAGGAGATCGCGGGAGCGGACCTCAAGGGCGTGATCCTGTCCGGCGGGCCCAATTCGGTGCTGGAGCCCGGGGCGCCGGATCTGGATCCGGCCATCCTGGGCCTTGGCGTCCCCATCCTTGGCATCTGTTATGGCCAGCAGCTCCTGGCGCGCAACCTCGGAGGCCAGCTGCACCGCTCCGCGAGCCGGGAGTACGGCAAGGCGGAGATCCAGGCCATGCCCGAGGGATCCATGCTCTTCGAGGGACTGCCCCACGCCCAGCAGGTGTGGATGAGCCATGGCGACCATGTGGAAGTCGCCCCGGCGGGCTTCACCGTCACGGCAACGACGCCGAGGGTGCCCGTGGCGGCCATGGAAGATCCCAAGCGTGAGATCTACTGCCTCCAGTTCCACCCCGAAGTCACCCACAGCACCCAGGGCACGCCCCTGCTGCTGAATTTCCTCAAGCACTGCGGCATGGCGCTCGACTGGAACGCCGGCAACTTCATCGAGGAAAAGGTGAAGGCCATCCGCGGGCAGGTGGGGCAGGGCACCGTGGTGCTGGGCCTCAGTGGGGGCGTGGATTCCAGCGTGGCGGCGCTGCTGCTGCACAAGGCCATCGGCAAGCAGCTCACCTGCGTGTTCGTGGATCACGGCCTCATGCGCAAGGATGAGATGACGCAGGTGCAAACCTACTTCGAGCCCTTCGAACTCAACGTGATCTGGGTGGATGCCTCGGATGAATTCCTGGGGGCGCTCAAGGACATCACCGACCCCGAGCAGAAGCGGAAGATCATCGGCGGGAAGTTCATCGAAGTCTTCGAACGCGAAGCCGGGAAGGTGAAGGCCGACTTCCTGGGCCAGGGCACCACCTATCCCGATGTGATCGAGTCCAGCGGCATCGGCGGCGCCATCCTGGTGAAGTCGCACCACAACGTGGGCGGCCTGCCGGAGCGCATGAAGCTCAAGCTGGTGGAGCCCCTGCGCGAGCTGTTCAAGGACGAGGTGCGCGCCACGGGTCTGGCCCTGGGCCTCCCTGAGGAGATGAACCAGCGGCATCCCTTCCCGGGACCGGGGTTGGCCGTGCGCCTGCCGGGCGCCATCACTCGGGAGCGAGCCACCATCCTGCAGAACGCTGACGCCATCTTTCTGCAGGAGCTGCGGGAAAGCGGCTGGTACGGCCGCACCAGCCAGGCTTTCGCCGTGCTGCTGCCCGTGCAGACCGTGGGCATCATGGGCGACGAGCGCACCTTCGAGTGGATGTGCGCCTTGCGTGCCGTCACCAGCGAGGATTTCATGACGGCGGATTGGGCCCGTCTTCCCCATGAGCTGATGGATCGGATCGCCCAGCGCATCGTCCGCGAGGTCAAGGGCATCAACCGGGTGGTCTACGACATCACCTCGAAACCGCCCGCCACCATCGAGTACGAGTAGTGGCCAAGCGACAGGAACCCGTCCGCAAGTCGGTGAAGGATGTCCTCGAGGATCTGCTGGCGGGCCACCGCGAAGCGGCCTTCAGCGGACCGGGATCCGCCCTGAAGTACCTGCGCCGCACGTTCGAAGGGCAGGCCAGCCTGCCGAACGCCGTGAAGGCCATCGCCTACGATCTGATGGCGGATGCCCAGGCTCAATGCGGATCGTGGGAGGAGTGCGCCGGCTCCGTGGCGTCAGTGCTCGGGTATCTGGGCGATCTGGAGATGGCTTTCCCGCATGAATATCGGCGGTCGCTGGAAGGCTTGACTTGCTTTGAGCGGGGCATCCAGGCCCACAGTGAGTTGGGGGATTTCCATGCGGCGCTGGAGCTTTGCGAGCGAGCCATCGTGCTGGAACTGGGGGCCCACTACAAGGCCAAGCGCGATTCCCTGGCGTGGGCTCGCTAAGACTTGTTCGAGGCAAGACGTCCTAAGCCCGGGCAAGGAAGTTTCGTGGTTTTTTCTGGCTATGCGATCATCAATCACGCCTGTCATCCAACAGGCGTGCGGCTGAAGTTCGATCCAGGGAAGGTCCATGGGCGACGAAATCCAGGTGGTACCCCAGCAGGTCAGCATCCTGATCGTGGATGACCTGCCCATCATCCGCCTATCGCTCGAGCGGATCCTCACCAAGGCCGGCTACCGCTGCCGGGTGGCAGGGGACGTGCCGGGCGCCCTCAAGGCCCTGGAGGAGGAGCCATCGGACCTGGTGCTCAGTGACATCCAGATGCCTGGCGCCTCGGGGCTTGATCTGGTGAAAGCTCTCCAGCCCCGTATCCCGGACATCTCCGTGGTGATGGTGAGTTCCACGGAGGCGGCGGAGACCGCCATCGAGTGCCTCCAGCAGGGCGCCTTCGGCTACATTCTGAAGCCCTTCCAGCCCAGGGAGATCGTGGTACAGGTGAACGCGGCCCTGCGGCGACGCATGCTCGAGATCGCCTTCCGGGATCGCGAGGCCCAGCTGGCGCGGAAGGTCCGCCAGCAGACCGAACAGATCCGCGCCTCTCGCGAAGAAGTCGCCCTCCGGCTCATTTCCGCCAGTGAGCATCGCGATCACGAGACGGGCACGCATGTTCGCCGAATCGGCCTCTATGCCGCGGAGATGGGGCGGCTGTTGGGTTGGGACGAGGATGCCATCGACACCATCCGGGCCGCCGCGCCCATGCATGACATCGGGAAGGTCGGCGTGCCGGACGCCATCCTCCAGAAACCCGGATCCCTCACCGAGGAGGAGTGGGTGACCATGCGGCGGCATACGACCATGGGCGCCACCATCCTGAAGGGATCGAAGGTGCCGTTCATCCAGATGGGGGCCCGCATCGCCATCGGCCACCATGAAAAATGGGACGGCACGGGCTACCCGAAGGGCCTCAAGGGTGAGTCCATTCCCATCGAGGCCCGAATCACCACCCTGGTGGATGTCTTCGATGCGGCCAGCAGCCGCCGGCACTACAAGGACTCCTGGCCCGAAGACCAAGTCGTGGGGCTCATTCAGAGGGGGCGGGGCCTCCACTTCGATCCCCGCCTGGTGGATCTTTTCCTGACGAATCTGGAGCGCTTCGCAGCGATCCTCGTCGCGAACCCCGATGAGGATCGCGACGAGGATCCTGGAATCTAGGCCTGTTGGGGTGGGACCTCCCTCGGGGTTCTTCCCTTGGTGACCGTGAACTCACCCAGCATCATGGGCACGGCAGCCTTGAGCATCAGGGTGAAGACCAGGAAGCCGATGGCGAAGATACCCGCCGCCACGGCGATCTCGGTAAAAGAGGGACGGTAGACGTAGATCTCCCCCAGCACGTCCGGCGTGAGGCCCGGGATGATGAGGCCCATGCCCTTCTCGATGTAGACACTGGCGTAGATGAGCACGCAGCCGATATTGAGCGTCACCCAGTTGGTGCGGGTGCGGGGGACCAGGAAGAGGATGAAGGCGGCCAGGCCACAGAGGATCGAGGCCCAGGCGTAGGGCACCAGCGTGGTGTGGCCCTTGAGCCCAAAGAGGAGGTACTGGAAGTACACCATGTGCTCGGTGCCCGAGGTACAGCTCCTTGAAGGCCTCGGCCGCGGTGAGGAAGAGGTTGAAGCCCATGGTGTAGGCCATGAGCTCCGCGATCTTGAAGATGGCCTCGTCCTTGATGCTCAGCTTGGTGGTCTTCCGCAGCACCTGGAGCAGGATGAGCAGGATGGCGGGGCCCGAGCAGAAGGCGGACGCCAGGAATCGGGGCGCGAGGATGGCGGAGTTCCAGAAAGGCCGTGCGGCCAGGCCGTTGTAGAGGTAGGCCGTGACGGTGTGGATGCTCACGGCCATGGGGATGGAGAGCAGCACCAGGGGCAGCACCAGCTTCTTCACGTAGTGCCGCTCGGTGTAGGCGCAGAAGAGCAGGTAGGTGACCACGAACCAGTTCAACAGCAGGTAGAGGTTCAGCACGATCACGTCCCACGCCAGCATGGACTGGGGCCAGTTCAGACGTCCCACCAGTGGGATGATGTGCCAGAACCGGTCGGGTCGGCCGATGTCCACCATCACGAAGCCCAGGCACATGATGAGGGCGCTGATGGCCAGCATCTCGCCCAGGATGGTGATCTCCTTGATGGGCTCCCAGTCGTAGATGTAGGCCGGGATGACCAGCATGATGGCGGCGGCGGCCACGCCCACCAGGAAGGTGAAGTTGCCGATGTAGAAGCCCCAGGAGACCTGATCCCGCATCTTGGTGACGATGAGGCCGTTGTTGAGCTGGCCGATGTAGGCGCCGGCCCCGATGGCGATGAGGAGCAGGAGGAAGCCGACCCAGGCGTAGTAGAGGCGGCCGCCCTTGGAGACCAGACGGAGCGTGTCGGAGATGAATCCCGAGAAGTTTCTCAGCGTGAACATGGCCTCACACCCCGTAGAAGTAGAAGAAGTTGGGTTGGGTGTTCAGGTCTTCCTTGAACTTGAAGACGCGCTTGTTTTCCAGGATGTAGCGGATCTCACTGTCCTTGTCGAGCAGGTTCCCGAACTTGCGGGAGCCCGTGGGGCAGATCTCCACGCAGGCGGGGTACTGGCCGTTGCGGGTGCGCTGGATGCAGAAGGTGCACTTCTCCACCACGCCCTTGGGCCGCGGTCGGTTCCCCAGGTAGTGCGTCTTGGGGTTCACCTCGTCCGCGGGCAGGTTCGGTTCGCCCCAGTTGAAGTGTCGCGCTCCGTAGGGGCAGGCGGCCATGCAGTAGCGGCAGCCGATGCACCAGTTGTAGTCCACCACCGTGATGCCGTCCTTCTCGCGCCAGGTGGCGCCTACCGGGCAGACCTTCACACAGGGCGGCTTCTTGCACTGTTGGCACTGGACCGGCATGTAGAAGTGGCCTTCCTCGGGCACTTCCTCCGGGTTGTAGTACTGTTCGGCGTGCTGGAGGTTGACGCCCTCCTCCTTGTCCATCTGGAGCACGCGGATCCACTGGATCTGAGGATCCCTGGACTGGTTGTTCTCCTTCACGCAGGCATGCACGCAGCGGCGGCAGCCGATGCAGCGGCTGAGGTCCAGGGCGTAGCCGAAGATCACACCCGGGATGGGTGGGGTGTTGGCGACCTTCACCTCCTTGCCGTACTTCGCCTTGTATTCCTTCTCCAGGCGGTCGATGACCGAGAGGACCTCGTCCTTCGACAACTCTTTGAAGTTGTGCTGGAGGAATTCCTCCTTGCTGAGCGTGCCGCAGCCCGTGAGGGCGGCGGCCATGGCGGCCGTGGCCGCGCCGAGGAACTCGCGGCGGCTGCCGCCGGCAGACACGGAAGCATCACAGCCCCCGGAGGGGCACACGGTTTTCTGGTCCGTCATCGGGCACCCCCTTTCCGGAGCTTGATCTGTTCGGGTGGCGTCGGCGCCGGCATGGGTTTCAGCGCCTTGAACCTTGGCGAGTGCGGGTTATGGCAGTTGACGCAGAGCAGGTACTGCTTGAGTCCGTTCCAGTCGCCGGTGCGCTTGCCGTGGACGCCCACCCGCCAGTCGCGCAACTTGTCCCCGTGGCACTGTCCACAGAGCAGGTAGGAGGCGGTGAACGGGACCTTCTCGCCGCTGGCCAGGTGGAGGCTGTCGCGGTTGTTGGCGTCATGGCAGTCCAGGCACCAGCGGCTCGCCGGTCCGTGGTTCAGGACGATGTCCGTGTGCATGTCGGTCAGCACGCGACGTTTGAGGTTTGGCTTCATGCTCTTGCCGTCGTGGCAGGAGGTGCAGGGGAAGATGCCTTCGCTGAAGGGCGGTTTGGGCACCTGGATGCCCTCCTGGGCGGGGGCGTCCGCCTTGATTTCAGGGGGTTCCTTGGTGGCGGGCGGGCCCGCGAAGGCCGCCGATCCCAGGAGGATCAGCAGACCGGGCGCCAGCGTGGACAGTGTCGGGAAGCGCATGGGTGGTTCCTTTCGTGGAGCTGGGCCGCGGGGCGGCGGTGGAATCGAGCTTAGGCAACGGGGCTGGTGGCGGTTCGTCATGGGGCGTCCTCCCCGTCTTCATCCACGCCCGGGGCGGCGGGATTCCTCAGGAGGCGCGGCGCCAGGATGAGCGTGGCTCCGAAACCCATGAAGGCCAGGAAGAGGGTCATAGGGCGTCCCACCGCCAGGTCTTCGAACAGGAACTTGAGGGTGGTGATGGCCAGGAGCGGATAGACCATCCACCGCAGTTCCAGCACGGGCACCCGGCGCCCCAGCCAGGCCAGGGCGATGGCGAGAGCGGACAGCACCAGGGTGCGGGCCAGGGCCAGACCACCGGGATCGGGCGCCCTGCCGCCGCAGCAGGCCCAGATCGCCAAGGCACCAAGGCCCGCCGCCGCCAAGGCGCCCATCACCAGGATGGCTGGCCGCATCGTGACCGTGACTGGATCTGGTGGCCGGCGGGCCAGGAAGCATGCCAGGGTGGCGAACAGAGCGACCAGGCTGACCAGGCTTGCGGGAGAGGCAGGGGTGGTCGGTGTGGCAGGGGCCATGAACACATGCAGGGCCCAGGCAGCCAGCCCGGAGGCCAGGGCGGAGGCCGTCAGGTAGATGCCGCTCTGGTAGACCAGGATTTTCCGGCGCATGCGGAGCGCGGCCATCATGGCCGCCAGCCCCAGGATTCCGCTGAAGGTGGCGAACAGGGGCAGTGGCAGGGCGAAGGTGCCACCCAGCAGGAGGAAGATCAGCGCCAGGAAGGTGAAGAAGTTGAAGTTCGCCCGGGTCTCCTCCAGGTCGTCCACGAAGGGGAAGGCGGCGAGGCAACAGCCCACGCCCGCCAAAGAAGCCCCGGCACCAAGGAGGGCCGTGCCCGAGCCGGAGGCCAAGGAAACGCGCACGGCACCCCCGAAGCCCACCAGGAGCACGAGGGCGGTCTGAACGTACTCGAAGGCGTTCACCACTCGCCGTCGCCGGAGCATCCTGACCGCGAAGCTCCCGATGTAGATCGCCGCGAGGGCGAGGGCCAGGAGCAGGGCCCGGTTCAGGGACAGGCCGCGGTAAACGCCCTGGGCCCCACCAGGCCAGGTGGCGAGGGTGGTGAGGATCAGTACCCCGGCATCGGCCGCCAGGGCCGTGGGCCAGCGGAGCCCGTGCCAGCGCCGCCCGTAGGTGAGCCACAGGGCACCGGCGCCCAGCGCGAGAAACGCCGCGGCGAAAGGTTCGATGGCCCGCTGGGCCATCATCACGATGAATCCCGAGCCCAGCGCCGCCAGGGTGGCCATCCAGAGAATGGCATGAAGATCCCTACGCCAGGCCACGGCGGCATGCAACGAAGCGGCGGCGACCAGGATGAGGGCCGCCAACCCCGGCGCCAGGATGCCGAAGTGGGTGGTGGATTCGATGATCAGCGGATAGGCGATGAGGATGGAGGCGAGGGTGCGGAAGGCGGCATCCAGCGGGCGCTTGGCGCGATGTCCCAGAATGGCCCAGACGGCGGCATAGGCGAGCCCGAAGGCCACACCGACCCCGTGAGGAAGAGTGCCGGCGTCCACCAGGGCCCGGATGAGGTAGGCCCCGCCGAGGATGAGGCAGACCCGGCCGATGAGGCCGAGGATCCGTGTGGGGCTGGGCAGGGCGGCGTCAAGCAGGGGGCCTTCTTCCATCCGGGGTGGGGCCGGGAACTCCAGCGCGGGAGCTGGCATCACCTGGATGGCGGACTCCAGGGCTCTGACCCTGGTCTCGAGTCCCTGGACCAGCTCTGCCAGCGCCGTGAGGCGAGACTCCACGCCGGCCGACGGGGCTTCGCCCGGCGAGGCCTTCAGGGGTGGAACCTGGGCGGTGGACATCGACCTTCCTCCGGGGAGGTGGAGCTGAATCTGAGTAAGGGTTGGTTGGATCCCATGCTCACCCCCTGGCTGGGAGCGTCAAGCGTGATGAGATCATTCCAAATGGCTCATAAAGAAAACAATGAATGGTGTTATCACACGAGGACGCAGGCTCGAGGCCGCCAATACGGAGAGTCCTGTGAAGAAACAGATCGCTACAGGCGTCGGGACCTTCCACAGCGCTGGGAGAGCATGTGCCCGCCATCACAGAGGAGCCGGGCCTCCGTTAATCTGGAATACGGAGTCCTTCATGACCGCTGCCCGATCCGGATGCTTCCTTGCCTGCCTGTTCCTGTGCGCGGTGGGGCTCGCCGCCCAGGACACCACGGTGGTCCTGATCCGACATGCGGAACGCCAGTCGATCTTTGACGGAGATTCACCCCTGGCCGAAGCCGGCCAGCACCGGGCCGAGGGCCTGGTGCCTGTCCTGGCGGGCTACCATCCCGCGGCGCTCTACACCTCGGAGCTGAAGCGCACGCGGCAGACCCTCGCCCCCACCGCCTCGAAGCTCGGCCTGGTCCCCTTGATCCGCCCGAAGGACGGCAGCGAAGCCCTGGCGGTGGAGATCCTCCGCGCCCAGCGGGGTCGCACCATGATCGTGTGCTGGCACCACGACCTCATGAAGAAACTCGTCCGCGCCCTGGGTGTGAAGGGGCCCGTGCCCTACTGGTCGCTGGGCACCTACGACTGGATCTGGATCGTCACCATCCCCGCCCAGGGTGAGGCCCGGCTGGTGGAGAAAGTGCAGGAGCTAGCGCCAGCTCTCGCCGCGGCTTCCTGAAGCGGCCAGAACCTCTTCCGCGGCGCGGAGGCCGTGATCCTGTGCTTCCTCGAAGAGGGCCAAGCCGCTGAGTTCCGTGTGGGCGAAGTGGATGCGTCCGAAGGGTCGGGAGAGCGCCAGGAAGGCGGGATCCCACATCAGGCCCGGTGCCGGGCGCACCATGGCGTGGCCCCAGCGCATCACGTCGAGCCGTGCCACCAGGCCTTCCAGATCCGGGTGGGCGGCGCGCAGATCATCCATCACCATGCGTGCGCAGGCAGACCAGTCCAGGGAGCGCAGGCGCGCCCGCTCGGCGTCGCAGTCGGGGCCCGTGAAGGGCCGGTACCAGGTCCAGACGCTGGGCCCGTAGTCGTGCAGGCTCTGGTGGGTGGCCGCCACGTAGCCCAGGGCTTCGCTGTCGCGCAGCACATTGTCCCAGGCCAGAGGGAAGGTGGGTTCCTGGGGGCGTGCCCGCAGGGTGAGATTGGCCACCAGCCATGGGGCGTTGCGGATGCGGGCCGCGGCCGGCCGCGCTTCGGCCAGGCCCGCGATGACATGCTTCGCCACGTGCTGCGGACCGGCGAAGATCACATGCTTCGCCTTCCAGCCCACCCGCCGCTGGTCCACGTTGTCCCAGGCGGTGACCAGGAGCCCGTCCTTCGCTTCGCGGATGGCGGTGGCCATCACGCCGCAGTGCAACCGGCCACCACTGGCCCGGCGCAGGTGATTGATGAGAAACCCATTGCCCTCGGGCCAGGTGAGCAGGGGGCGCGAGTCCTCACCGGGGCCCTGCTTTCGGGCCGCGAAGTAGAAGAGGCCCGCCCAGGCGCTGGTGGTGTCCAGCCGGGAACCGTAGTCATCCCGGCAGGCGTAGTCCAGCAGCCAACGCAGGCGGGGTGACGAGAAACCGCGAGCATCGAGCCAGGCGGCGAAGGAGAGTCCGTCCAGGGCCACCGCCTCGGGTGCGTCCGAGCAGCGGGAGCGCGGGATGCTGAAGGCGGGGCGGCCCTTCGCGTCGCGGAAGGCCGCCCAGCGATCGACTTCGCCGAAGAAGGCGTGGTACTGGCGCTCATCTTCGGGGCTGGCGCCGGCCCGGAGATAGAGCCCCTCCCACCACTGGCCAAAGGCGAAGACCCGCTCCTCCGGCGCGCGCACGGTGGCTTCTTCAGCGAAGACGGGATCACCCTTGGCGTCGAAGCCATGGAGGATGCCGCATTCGTCGAGCAGGCGGAGTACCGCGTGGTTGCCCCGGTCGGGGACCGGCAGGTAGTGGGCGGCCCAGGGGAAGGCGCTCACATGGTTGCGACCAGACCTGGAAGTTCCGCCTGGTTCAGGTTCCAGTTCCAGTACGCGGAAGTCATCCAGCCCGGCCCTCGCCAGCCGCCAGGCGGCGCTGAGGCCCGCCGCCCCTCCGCCCACGATGAGCACGGAGACCGGCTCGAACTGCTCCGGGTCCGCGAAGGCGCCTCCGCGCAGCCAGTGGCCCATTGGGAGATCCGGGCCCACGAGCTCTCCGGTGAAGGGGAACTCGGGCTTGCGCCGGCAGGCCAGGGGAATCGCCGAGGCCGCTGTGGCTGCGAGGAAATCGCGGCGCTTCATAGGCGGAACTCGGGCCAAGGGCAGGAACAAGAATGGGGATTTGAAACCGCAGATGACGCAGATGGCCGCAGATAAAGCAGAGGATCCTGCCTTTTCATCTGCGCCATCTGCGACATCTGCGGTTCCCATTCTTTTCCACCATGGAATGGGTCCCAATGCAAAGACGGTGCAGCTCCATCACGACCACCGTCGCCACTCCCGGGCGTAGAGGTGGACGAGCACCTGGTTGTCCAGACGGTTCACTTCCGTTGGTACGCGGTCCATGTCCTTGGGGAAGGCGAACATGGCCGCCGTGGCCGCGTCCGACAGGTGGCGCAGGCCAGGCAGCACATGGGTGGGAATGTCGAAGTCGCGCTTCGAGGCCAGGGCAAAGCCCCAGACGCCGAAGGAAGGCACCGCCAGGTGGTAGGGATGCACCTTGAAACCCGCGGCCTCCATGGTGGTGGCGATGCACCAGAAGGATTCCCGCGCCATGAGGGGCGAGGTGCTCTGCACCGCGACCATGGCATCGTCGGTGAGGCGGCGCTGGAGCAGCCGGTAGAAGCGGGAAGTGTAGAGCTTCCCCAAGGCGTAGGTGTTGGGGTCGGGGAAATCCACGAAGGCGATGTCAAAGGGCGGGCCCGTGGTCTCCTGGAGCCAGACCATGGCGTCGGCGTTGATCACCTTCACGCGGGGATCTTCCAGGGACGCCCCGTTGAGTTCGCGCACCATGGGCTGCCGGAGCGCCATGTCGGTCATGGCCGGGTCCAGGTCCACGAGCACGATCTCCTGGACCGTGGTGTGCTTCAGCACCTCGCGCACGGCGAGACCGTCGCCGCCGCCACAGATGAGAACCCGCTTCGCGTCCGGCCTCAGGGCGAAGGCGGGGTGGACCAGGGCCTCGTGGTAGCGGTATTCATCCGCTGAGGAGAACTGCAGGTTGCCATTGAGGAAGAGCTGGAAGCTGCCCCGGCCGCGGGTGAGCACGATGCGCTGGTAGGGGCTGTCCTTGGCGTAGACGATCTCGTCCGCGAAGACCTCCTCCTCCAGGGCCAGCGTGAATCTCCCCGCGAACACCAGTCCCACCGCGAGCAGGGCCATGATGGCGAGGCAGCGCAGCCGGATCAGCCGGGTGGGACCGAGCTGCGAAGCCAGCAGGTAGGTGGACCAGAGCCCCACCGCGGCGTTCAACAGGCCGAAGATCAGGCTCGTGCGCACCAGACCCAGCTTGGGCATGAAGAGCAGCGGGAAGAGGAGCGAGGCGAAGAGGGCGCCCACGTAATCGAGCGTGAGAACGCCGGCGATCAGATCCTTGAAGCGCACCTGGTCCTTGAGGATGCGCATGAGGATGGGGATTTCCAGGCCCACCAGGGTGCCCACGACCATCACCACGCCGTAGAGCACCACCCGGAAGGCGTGGGTATGGGCGAAGGCCTGGAAGAGGATGGGTGCCGAATACCCGCCCACCAGCGCCACCGCGAGTTCCAGGTCCACGAACCGCCGCGCCAGCCCCCGCTGGAGGAACTTCGACAGGTACGAGCCCAGGCCCATGGCGCTCAGGTAGACCCCGATCACCGTGGAGAACTGCGTGACCGAATCCCCCAGCAGGTAGCTCGACAGCGTTCCGGCCACCAGTTCGTAGATCAGTCCGCAGCTGGCGATGAGCAGCACGCTGATGAACAACAGCGGCGCCTTCAGGGTCGGTGCATGCGCCTCTGGTCCGGATTCACCCATGGATCGCGGCGGCGATGATGAGGCTGATGCCCAGGATGAGGCTGCCCAGGACGATGCCGAGGGCGATGTTCTGGTCATCCTCCATCTCTTTCCGGAGGGAGAAGGGCAGGATCTTCACGAGCACGAGCCAGACCACGCCGAGGATGACGAGGCCCAGGATGGAGAAGATGGCGGCGAGGAGGAGCTGGTGGAGCGGCTGGCTGGTGATCATCACTTGCCTCCGTGGAATCCATTGTTGTGCAGGAAGGTGCGGTAGGCGCCTGGTGTCTGGCGCACGCTGGGCGGCAGATCCGCGCGCCGCCGGTTTCCGAAGAACTCCCGCCCGAGGAAGCCATTGGCGACCATCAGGCTGAAGCCACCACCGAGGAAGAGCAGGTAGAGGATCCGCATCAGTCGTCACTCCCGGAGGCGCCAACGTTCGGCGCGTACATGCTCTCCTGCCACCGGCGGCTTTCGAAGGCCATCATGCGAAACAGCATGAGCAGGGGCACCACGAGGATGGCCAGCAGGGCGAGGCCTGGGTACAGCCACCGCATGACCCCCTGGCGGAGCCGAACATCGATGACCCTGACGGGCGGCACCTTCCCGTCCCATTGGGGGGCCAGGCGCAACACATAGCTGCCGGCCGGAACGGCGCTGAGAAAGACGGTCTGGGCTTGGTCGCCCTCGGACCAGGATTCGCCGCCATCGATACCGTGGTACCAACTCGACTCCACCAGGAAGAGTTCGGCCACGCCCGTGGTCTCGCTCACCAGGGCCCCATCCACGCCGATCCAGCTGTTGTTGACCGGGGCACTGAGCGTGACGGCCAGGTTCTGGTGGCCGTCCTTGATCTCGATGGGATCCGAAAAGAAGACCGGCTCCTGGGCCTCCGCGGCCGGGCCTACTGGACCCTGGGCGGGCATGGATCTTCGCGCGGGAATGGCGCGGCGGGCGGCTTCCGCCTCCCCAGGCTGGATCCGCGCCATGCCGTAGAGGTCCAGCTGCCGGTGGAACAGCTCCGTGTTGCGGTGGGTGATGGATTCCACCATCACCAGGAGCAGCAGCAAGCCCAGGGCACCCACGAGCCAGAGGGCGGATTTCGCCAGGGCGGTTTTGTGGGGATTGGGCTGGAAGGAGGCGATGCCGGTGGGCTCTGGTGGCGCGCCTTGAAGCTTGAAAGCCGACCAGATCCCGCCCGGCTCCAGGTAGGTGGAGAGGCTCCAGTTCACCTCGCCGCCCCCGCCCGCGTGGGCCTGGCGCTCGCGGGTGAGGCTGCGGGGCGGGGCCACAAACTCGGACATCTCGACCCGCTCACCCTGTTCGACAGCCCAGTAGAATTCACCCCACACACCCTCGACGACGGCTTCCACATCCTGGAACCGCCGCCAGTTGCGGCCCTGGGTCCAGAGATTCTTCTGACCGTCGCGGACCTGGGGGACTTCACCTGGGGCCACAGCGACGGCAAGACTCCAGTGGCCGTCACTCTGCACCAGCCACTGGAAGCCATGACGGCTGTCCAGCAGCAGGTATTCATTCCAGGGATAGTCCGTCCCTTCGACGTTGCAGCTCCGCCTCAGCTGACCGATGCAGGTGACGGGCTCGCCGAGCAGTATCCCCTCCGCGCCAAGAGGTATCACCACGTCCTGGCGCGGCTGTTTCAGGCTCTTGAGGAAGGCGAGCTTGCCCCCTTCCGCCGAAAGCAGGCTGCCGCAGTTGGGACAACCCACGCGGAGCGTCTGGTCCGGCGCGTGAAGGGCCAAAGCCCCGCCGCACTTGGGGCAGTTGAGACTCTGAGTGCCCACCTTGGGTGGTTTTCGCGTGCCGCCCTGGATGCCGAGTTCCGCCAGGGATACCTCTCGACCCAGGAAGAAGAGGGGCGGCTCCTCGCCGTAGTCGAGGGTGGCGAAGGCGCCGTTGCGGCCCGACAGGTCCGCGTAGCGGTAGGTGGCGCCTGGTTCCACGGCCCAGGGGATCTCGCCCTCGGCGCTGTGGAAAGCGGCCTCACTGATTTCGCCCACGGTCCAGAGGCCATCGGGGCCCAGGTCCGCGAGACCGCCCACCTGCAATTCGGCGGGCGCCGGCAGCGACCCGTGGGGCGCCTGGGTGAAGGTCAGGTAGAAGCGGCCTTGGGCCTCCGCCAGCCAGCCCCAGCGGCCATCGTCGAGGGCCAGGTACCACTCGTCCCAGACGCCACCCAGGGGATGCTTCAGCTGCACCCGGCCCGCAAGGGTGAACGAGCGTCCGGTGTAGCGTCCCGTGGCACCGAGACCCAGTGGTGAGCCCGTATCCACCAACTCCGCCACCTTGCCGATGAGCTCGGGATCCCGATCCCGGCGGGCCGCCAAGGCCTTGCAGTAGGAGCAGACAGCCACCATGGTCCCGGGCCGGAAGCTCAGGGAGGCACCGCAGCTGGGGCAGGAGGCGAGGGCGCTCATGGGGTCCCGGTGATTATGCAGGTTGGTCAGAGGTAGGGGAAGATGCGGACCAACCCATCCTGGAAGGTTTCTTCCGGCGTGAGGAGGCTCAACACCAGGTGGCCGTCGCCGGTCAGGTCGAAGAAGGAGCCCGGATGCACCAGCGTAGAGGCTTGTTCAAGCAGGCGCAGGGCGCAGACCTCGTCGCCATCCACCGCGGGGCGACGCAGCAGGACCGACCAGCCGCCTTCCACCGGCAGCCGGGAAAGCTGGGGCTGGGCAGCCAGCGCGGCATCCAGGGCGGCGAGGTTGGCCCGCAGGCGGGTCAGCACCTGTTCGCGGATTCCGGGCGCCAGGGCCAGCAAGGTCGGGGCGGCGGCTTGCACGGGGGCGGACACGGACAGGTATTGGTCCGCGAGGAAGGCCAGGGCCTCCCGGTACTCCGCTGCCTCGGGGCCACGCACAGCGATCCAGCCGAGCTTGAGTTGAGGGAGGGCCGCCACCTTGCTGAGGCCTGACAGCAGGAAGACCGGGCAGGGTGGGTGGGGATCCAGCAGGGCCGTAGGCAGGCGGTCGGCAGGAGGTTCCAGGACGTAGTCCGCGAAGACTTCGTCCACGATGAGGGCCAGGCCGCTCTTGGCACAGAGACCCGTCAGTCCCGCCCATTCGTTGTTCGACAGGAAATGTCCCGTTGGATTGTTGGGGTTCACCACCACGATGGCCCGGGTGCGTGGGCCCACCGCCGCTTCGAGGGCTCCCAGGTCGAGGTGCCAGCGGTCGTGGAAGTATGAAGGCACAGACCGGGCGTGCAGGCCTTCCAGCCGCGCCAGCCAGTCGAAGAGTGGATAGCTCGGGCTGGGTACCAGCACCTCGTCGTCGGGATCGCCCAGCAGCTTGAAGAGCAGGCCGTAGCCCTCGCTGGTGGAGGCCGTGAGCAGCAGGTCATCGGCCCGCAGGCCGTGCCCGTGGTGGGCCGCGATGGCCTCGCGGGCACTCCGCGAACCCTGCGGATCGGGATCGTAGCTCAGCACGCTGGGTCGTGAAAGGGCCTCGCGGAGCTCGGCCTCGGGATAGACGAACCCGCAGCGGGTGGGGTTCGACACTGTCAGGTCGAGGATCGCGCGCCGTTTGGAATGCAGCCGCGCCAACGCCGCTGACAGGGCATTTGGCTCGAAACCATGCGGAAGGCGGGAGGAAAGGTGCATGAGTCCAGATTAATCGAACGCTTTCCCCGCGCTTGATGTTCGATGGATAATCGACCCATCCATCAGGAGGCTCCCATGGCGAAGACCCCCAAGGTCGCGGTGCTGCTGGCCGGTTGCGGCCACCTGGACGGCGCGGAGGTGCGCGAGGCGGTGCTCACGCTGCTGGCCCTGGACCAGCACGGGGCCGCCTTCCAGTGCATCGCGCCCAACGCGGACCAGCACCACGTCATCGACCACGTCACGGGCCAGCCCGTGCCAGGCGCCACCCGCAATATCCTGGAGGAGTCCAGCCGCATCGCCCGGGTGGGCCAGTGCCTGGATCTGGCCCAGGCCAAGGCGGGCGACTACGACGCCCTGGTGATGCCCGGCGGCTACGGCGTGGCCAAGAACCACTGCAGCTTCGCCTTCAAGGGCGCGGAGGCCGACATGCGGCCGGATGTGGCCGCCTTCGTGCGGGCCTTCTTCGACGCGAAGAAGCCGGTGGGCGCCATCTGCATCGCCCCGGCCCTCGTGGCCCTGGCGCTCTCCGGGAAGGCTTCCGCCGACCTCACGCTGGGCAACGACGCGGGCTGCGCAGCGGCCGTCAACCAACTGGGCCAGCATCACAAGGACACGCCCAATTCGCGGGAGATCGTCATCGACGAGGCCTGCAAGCTCGTCACCACGCCGGCCTACATGTTCGATGACGCGCGGCTGTCGGATGTCTGGACTGGCATCGAGCGTTGTGTGGCCGAGGTGCTGAAGCGCTGCTGAAAAGACCGGAGGCGCCATGACCACCTTGCCAGGCGAACTGTTGGACGAGCAGACCCGTGGACTGAGAGAGGAGGTCCGGGCCTTCGTCAAGGCCGTGCCCCGGGACCTCCTGCTGGATATGGACGCGGAGCGGGTGCGGTATCCCAAGGATTTCCTCGCGGAGGCTGGGCGGCGGCGGCTCCTGGGACTGCGGTTCCCGGAGGCCCCCGGGGGCCGCGCGCTGCCCTGGACTGCCGAGCTGGTCGCCCTCGAGGAAGTCGGAGTCCTGGGCACGTCGCTCGGATGCCTCTACTCGCTGGTGTCCATCGTGGGCGAGGCGCTGGTCCACTTCGGGACCGAGGAGCAGCGGCGCCGCTACCTGGCGCCCATGATCGAGGGGCGGCTGGCGCCCGCGGAGGCCCTGACGGAACCCCGGGGCGGCTCGGACTTCTTCGGGGCCGCCACCCGCGCCGTCCGGGATGGGAATTCCTTCATCCTCGAGGGCCAGAAGCGGTTCGTGGTGGGCGCCGAAGGGGCGGACTTCTTCCTCGTCTACGCCCGCACCTCGGAGGACGGCGATCCCCGGCAGTCCATCACGGCGTTCCTGGTGGACCGGGGCGAGGGCGTGACCGTGGAGCATGTCTATGGCCTGATGGGCACCCGGGGCGGCGGCACCGGCCGCCTGCGGTTCCGGAACTGCCGGGTGCCCGTGGCCCATGTCCTCGGGGGAGAAGCTGGCATCGGCCAGGGGGCGGAGGTCTTCGACCAGATGATGATCCCCGAGCGCATGACCAGTGCGGGCGGCGCCCTGGGCATGGCCCGGGCCGGCCTCGAGATCGCCGCGCGCTACGCGGCGAAGCGGAAGGCCTTCGGCCAGGAGATCCGGCGCTTCGAAGGCGTCTCCTTCAAGATCGCCGAGTCCCTCACGCAGCTCGAGGCGGCCCGCGCCCTGTGCCGGGAGACCGGCCGCGCCATCGACCACGGCGGGATCGCCCCGGGCCGCGTCCGCCGCATGGTGTCCGAGTCCAAGAAGTTCGCCACGGACACGGCCTGGACCGTGGTGAACCACGCCATGCAGGTGCTGGGCGGCATCGGCTACACCAACGTCTACCCGCTGGAGCGCCTCCTCCGCGACATCCGGCTCATCCTCATCTGGACGGGCACCAACGAGATCATGGACCTCGTCATCCAGCACGAGTTCTATCGTGAGTTCCTCAAGGCGCCTCTGCCCGGCCGCGACCTGGAGGCCGACGCGGAGAACGCCGGCGCACCCGACGAGAAGATCTTCGAGTGACCGGGCTTCTCGGGCGAACTCACAGGGCCATCAGCCCTCATGCTCCCGCCGCGGATGCACCATCCTCCGCAGGGCGGGCGTCAGGATCCGGCTGGCGGCGAGGATGCGGGCCTCTTCATCCATGGCCTTGATCCAGGGGGCGGCATGACCCAGGGCCAGGCCTGAATCGGGAAGGGCCAGGCCGCGGTCCAGGGCCCGCAACACCTGGTCCGCCACGGGCGCGGCCTCGCGCCAACGGGAGGTGGCCAGGGCCTCGGCCTGAGCGGGGCGCAGGGGCGGCTGGATGAGGGCCGTCAAGGCTTCCATCCCCAGCTTCGGATTCTGGAGGAAGGTGGCCAGCACGCGGGTGTCAGGGCTCCGCCATACCAGGGCCCACAGCGGCCGGGGCGCGTGCAGGGCCAGGCTGCGGCGCTCACCCATGGTCATGATGGCCCAGAGTTGCTGCAGCTTTTCCGTGGCCTGCTGGCGAGCCTGGGGATGGGCCCCCGCATCCACCGCCACCGCTGCCAGGGCCCGCCAGGGCAGGCGGGCCATGAGCCCCGCCCGCAGGTGGGCCGTGGCCTTGGGATGCTGGGCGATCCAGCGCAACAGGAGCGGGCGCTTCCGCAGCTCCGGTAGCGCTGCCGCGGCCTCCAGCCAATCACGGGGCGGGTCAGGATGCCGCAGCATCCGGAAAAATTGCGGCCAGGGGATGTCCGGCGGCAGCGCCCAGGTGGCGGGGGAGGGGGAGTGCATGGGGACAGTTTAGGGAGTCTGGAGGCTGGGGGTGGGAGGCAGGAGGAAGGATTCCAGATGCGCCCGCGGGCGGCGCGAGGATTGTCTGGTTCAGCGCCGACCGATCTCAAGCGGCCCAAAGGCCATGACTGGCGCGGCCCTCAGGGCCGCCCGGAAAGCAGTGCCTCCAGCCTCCTACCTCCAGCCCTGTTTTGCGCCACACTATCCCCATGTCTCCCGAATTCACCATCCTGGGTCGCGGCCGTGCCGGTCGCGCGCTGGCGGCGGCCTGGGGGTCGCGAGTGGCGCTGCTGGAGCACGGCGCCAGGCCGGAGGGGCTGGTGCTCCTCGCCGTGCCGGACCGGGCGGTGGCCGACGTGGCCGCGGGCTTCCCCGGGCGCTGCGTGCATCTGGCCGGCAGTCTGCATCTGCCCGGCGTACCTTGCGCGCACCCGCTCACCAGCTTCGATGGTGTGGCCCGGGATTGGACGGACACGCCCTTGGCACTCACGGGAGCGGTGCCCGATCTTCTGCGTCGCGCCTTCGGCGATCTGGGGTTCGCAGCCTTCGACCTGCCCGCCGAGCTGAAGCCGCTCTACCACGCGGCGGCAGTGCTCACTTCGGGCCACGCAGCCACGCTGTGGCTGGGGGCCGAGGCCCTGCTGCGCGCCCAGGGCGTGGCCTTGCCGGGCCGGGGCCTGCTTCCGTTGGCGGAGGCAACCTTGCGGAATGTAGCGACCCTGGGCACCTCCGGACGCACGGGCCCCTTCGTCCGGGGAGACGAGGCCACCATCGCCCGGGACGCCGAAGTCCTGCCGGAACCTTGGCGCGAGATCTTCCTGAAACTGGGGCGAAGCCTCGATTGAAACCCTAGTCCATCTGTGGAGCGCCATGTCCCTGCTGCTCATCGTCTCGGTCATCTGGGCCCTGTCCTTCGGCCTCACGGCCCAGGTGAGCGATCTGGGGGCCCCGTTCGTGACGGCGGCCCGGACCCTCTTGGCGGCCCTGGTGTTCCTGCCCTTCCTGGACGTGAAGGGGTTGACCCGGAAGCAGGTGCTGGTCTTCGCTGGCATCGGGGCCCTGCAGTTCGGCCTCATGTACCTGCTCTACATCGCCTCCTTCCGCTGGTTGCAATCCTCGGAGGTGGCGCTGTTCACCATCTTCACGCCCCTGTTCGTGACGCTCACGGCGGATCTCCTGCGGGGCAGGATCTCCTGGCTGTTCCTGGCCACCGCGGCCCTGGCGGTGGTGGGGACGGGCATCTGCGTGTGGTCCGGGCTGGGGCGGAGGGGGTTCCTCCTGGGGTTCCTGCTGATGCAGGGGGCGAACCTCTGCTTCGCCCTGGGCCAGGTCCTCTATCGGCGCCTGGCTCCGGCCTCGGGCAAGCGGGATCGCGACCTCATGGGCCTCCTCTACCTCGGTGCCTCCGCGGTGGCCGTGGCCATGGCGGCACCTTCAATCCCCTGGGCCAAGGTCGCGGCCATGAACCTGCGCCAATGGGCGGTGCTGGTCTACCTGGGCGTGGTGGCCTCGGGGTTGGGCTTCTTCCTCTTCAACGCGGGGGCCCGCCGGACGGACATCGGCACCCTGGCCATCTTCAACAACATGAAGATTCCTCTGGCCATCCTGGCCTCGGGTCTGGTGTTCCATGAAGTCGTGGATTGGCCGAGGCTGGCCGCCGGCGGAGTGGTCATCGCCTGCGCCCTCGGATTGAATGGCTTCTCTGGAGCACGGCCATGACGACCTTCATGCCGCCGCTGGCCCTCCGGGCCGAAACCCCTGCAGCCTGGGCCGAGGCGGCCCTGGCGGATCCAGAGGCCCTGTTGTCGGACCACGCCCACTGCGAAAAGAAGGCGGCCCTCACGGCCCTGAATCTGGCTCGACATCTGGGCGACATGGCCCACGCCTCTGGTTTGCTGGCCAAGCTGGCGGACGAGGAACTGGACCACTACCGGCGGGTGCTGGAAGGCCTCCAGGGCTTCGGCTGGACCCTGCTTCCCGACCGGGGGAACCACTACGCGCAGGCCCTCCACCGCCTGGCTTCGAAGGGTCTGCTGGACCAGCTCCTGATCGCCGCCATCATTGAGGCCCGCAGCTGCGAACGGTTGTGGCTGCTGGAGCAGGCCGCGCAGGCGCACCCGACCCTGGGCTGCGCCCCCTGGTTGGCCTTCCTGCTGGAGCTGGAACACTGCGAGGCGGGCCATGCCCAGGTCTACCGGAGATTGGCGGAGGAGCGGCACGGTCGCGAAGTCGCCCAGCAGCGATTGGACTGGTGGCTGGACCGGGAAGCGGAGACGATCCGGAACCAGCCCTGGAAATCTGCGGTCCACTAGGTCGTTTGACTGAAGGTCTGCCGTCCATTAGGTCTTCTGACCACTGGTAGGCCATGGCATCCTGGAGTGTCCTCCGAGGCAGCCTATGTCCACTGTTCCTGACCATGGTCTCAAAGAGATGGTGCCGGTCTTCGGACCTGACGCCCTCGGCGCCCATGCCGGCGCGAGCTTCCACCAGGCGTTGGCCCGCCTCAGCGAAGGTGGCGACCTGAAGGCCCGTTTGCTGCTGTCGGCGCTCTCCCACTTCGCGGCCAAAGGCTATGACGGCGTGCAGGTGAAGGAGGTGGCCGAGGAGGCCGGTGTTTCGAAGCCCACCCTCTACTACCACTTCGGCAGCAAGGAGGGCCTCTTCCGCCAGCTCTGCCTCGTCTCACTCTCGGCCATGGCGGTGCGCATCCAGGCCCTGGTCGAGCCCTTCCTGGCGGCCCCCGTCCGGGGCGCGAAGGCCATCGATGAGGCCAGTGTGAAGCTGGTCCAGGCCTATCTCGACCTGCTCCTGGAGAGCCAGGAATTCACCGGGTTCATCCTGCGTTCCATCGCCGTGCCCTCACCGGATTCCGGCTTCCGCGACCTGATGCCCCTCGTGGAGAAGGGCTTGAGTCCGCTGGGACTCTACATGAACCATGTCTTCGGCACGGGCCTGGAGCAGGCTCGCAAGGAGGTGCTGTTGTTCACCTCCCTGGTGGGCGCCCTCATCGAAGAGAAGCTCCGGGATCCGCAGTACCAGATCACCGGGGACGAAGTGCGATGGGTGGCCCGCCGCTGGCTCCACGGCGTGCAAGGCTGAGAGATCCTGGGGAACACGCCATGGCCAAGCTCGCCCCGATCCGGGCCATTCTCCGTCCGCTGGACCTGTCCCAGCATCTCTTCGAAGTGGAACTGACACTTCCCGCGGAGGCCTTGGCCTCCGGCGCCGTAGCGGCCATGCCCGCCTGGACCCCGGGTTCGTACCTGGTGCGCGACTATGCGCGGTTCGTGGACCGGGTGCGCATCCAGGAGGGGCGGAAGGAACGCCCCCTGGAGAAACTGGACAAACAGCGCTGGCAGCTACCGGACGCCAGGCGGGACCTCACGCTCCGCTACCGCGTCTACGGGAACGACCTCACCGTGCGCACCAACCACGTGGATGCCACCCACGCCCAGATCATTCCCGCGGCCACCTTCCTCTACCTGGAAAACCAGCTGGACCGGCCGGTGGAGGTGCGCTTCGAGGGCTTCCCCGCGGATTGGAAGGTGGCCTCGGCCCTGCCGCGGAAACAGGGCGCGTACCTGGCCAAGAATTTCGACACGCTGGTGGATTCGCCTTTTGAGCTGGGGGTCTTCCGCGCCCGCAGCTTCAAGGCCGGCGGCACGGCCTTCGAGCTGGTCTTCACCGGTCGACACAACGGCGACGAGGGTCGCATGACCGAGGCCACCCGGAAGATCGTCGAGGCGGCGGGTGCCATCTTTGGCGGGTTCCCCTTCAAGCGCTACGTCTTCTTCTTCACCTTCACGCCCAAATCGCGTGGGGGCCTGGAACACAAGGACTGCACCAGCCTCATCGCCGACAGTCACGCCTTCGACAAGCCCGATGGCTACCACGCCCTCTACCGGCTGGTGGCCCACGAGTTCTTCCACGCCTGGAACGTGAAGCGCCTGCATGATCCCGTGCTGGGCCCCTTCGACTACAGCCGTGAGAATCCCACGAAGATGCTCTGGTTCCACGAAGGGCTCACCTCCTACATGGAGCACGTGATCGTGCTGAGGGCCGGTGTGGTGCCCTGGAACCATTGCTCGAAGGAGCTGGCCAAGTGCTGGAGCGAGCAGGTGCAGCGCCCCGGCCGCCTGGAACAGAGCCTGGAGGAGTCCAGCTGGGACGCCTGGATCCGCTTCTACAAGCAGCACGAGTTCAGCCCCAACAGCTCGGTCAGCTACTACGACAAGGGCGAGATGGTGGCCTGGCTCATGGATGCGACCATCCGCGAAGGCAGCAAGGGGAAGGCCGGGGTGGCGGATCTCTTCGCCCTGCTCTGGGCCCGGCATGGCGAGCGCGGACTCACCGATGTGGATGTGCGCCGCGGCTTCCTGGAGCTTTCGGGCCGAGATCCTGAGCCGTTCTGGGAAGCTTACATTTCCGGCCGTGCCGAGCTGGATGCCACCCACCTGCGCCGGGCCTTCGGCCTGGTGATGGAAGCCACGGCGCCCTGGGAAGCGCTCGCTCCCGAAGAGGCCAAGGATCCCGTTTCCTCGCGGCGGGCCAGGGCCTGGACGGGCCTCGTGCTGGCTGCCAACGGTCCCACCATCCAGAACGTCATTCCAGACAGCCCTGCGGCCAAGGTTGGCCTCAGCTTCGGCATGGAGATCGTCGCCGTGGATGGGTGGCGCACCACGACCGCGGCGGAAGTTCAGCGGGGCCTCGCGGAACCAGGACCCGGCGGGAAGGTGACCGTGTTGGCCTCCGACCATGGACGAGTCTTCGCGGTCGAAGTGCCAGTGGCCGAAAGTCCTGAGCGCACCTACCGGCTGACCGTGGATCCCCGGGCCGGGGCCATGCAGAAGAGTGCCTTTGCCGCGTCCTATGGCCAGCCCCATCCCTCCGCGCCAATGAAGCGGGGCGGGCGCCGGTGAAGATCGCCGCGATTCTTGCCGCCCGCGACGAAGCGGATCACATCGGACCGGTGCTGGAGGGACTGAAGCCCTTCGGCCTCCACCGTGTTCTGGTGGTGGACGACGGTTCCACGGATCGCACCGGGGCCGTGGCAGCCTCCCAGGGCGCCGAGGTGCTGCGTCTGGAACCGGGTCAGGGTGGCGGCAAGGGCCAGGCCATGCGGGCAGGTATCGCGCGGTTGCGCCCCGATGATTTCGACTTCTACCTGTTCCTGGACGCGGATGGCCAACACGATCCGGCGGACCTGCGGCGGTTCCTGGATCATCTCGCCACCCACTCTGATGCCGACTTTGTCATCGGCTCGCGGTTCCAGGATCGGGCGCGAATCCCGCCCAAACGTTGGCGCACCAACGCGCTGGGCACCTGGACCCTGGGCCGCATCGCTGGCGTGACCTGGGAGGACAGCCAGAGTGGCTTCCGCCTGATCCGCAAGAAGGTGCTGGACCGGTTGGAGCTCCGCTCGACCGGCTTCGCCATCGAGATGGAGATTGCCATGAAGGCCTCGGATTGGAAGCTGCGCTGGGCCCACGTGCCCATCCGGGCCATCTACCTGCCGGGGCCGCCGAGAAGCCATTTCAGAGGGGTGCTGGATACCTGGCTGATCGCCTGGGAATCACTCCGGTGCTGAGGTGGCCTGACCCAGACCGCCCTGGCTGATCGCCAGGGCGCCTTGGAAGGGTTGAGATGGCCTCAGCGTGCAGCTGCGGGCGCGGTGGGTGCGTGGGCCTGCAACACCTGCGGCGCCGGGGCCCCGTTAACGGGGGTGATGGCCCGGAGCAATGCCTGAATCCGGGACTGCATCTCCTGGTCGTCGACTTTGTATGTACATCTGCTTCGACTCATCGTATTGCTCGCCCCTTGTTCCCAACCCCACCCGCAATGCGATCAACGGCATCAAGACGGTCTTTCTGATCATGATGGAGAACCACGATTGGAGCACGATTCTGGGCAGTTCCTATTGCCCTTATATCAACAACACCCTTCTGCCGATGGCTTCCTCCAGCAGTCAATATTTTACCCCGCGCAGCAATCATCCCAGCGAGCCCAATTATCTCTGGCTCGTTTCCGGCACCAACTTCGGCATCCAGAACGACAACCCGCCCAGCATCAATCACCAGAGTTCCACCAACACGCTCTTTCACCAGCTCGACGCGGCGGGCATTTCGTGGAAGACCTACCAGGAGAACATCACCGGCGCGACGGTTCCCGATACCGACAACGGGGAATATGCGGTGCGTCACAATCCGGCCGTTTTTTTCGACACCATCAGGACGAATCTCCAATACTGCACCAATCACGTGCGGCCTTACCCAGAGTTGGCGCGCGATCTCACCAACAACACCGTGCCCCGTTTTTCTTTCATCGTGCCGAATCTGACCAACATCATGCACAACACCACGCCTGGCAGCGCCAGCAGCCGCCTCCAGGGCGACAACTGGCTGGCTTCGTGCCGCCGTTCTTCAGGCCGCGAAGACCTCGGCCTACCATCTGCAGATAGCGAACCTCGCTGCTGGTCGGTCGGGTGATGTACACGGCATCGGTCTTGGGCGCATCGAAATCCCTGAGACAGCACCGCATAGTTCGTGAGCACCTTCAGCTGGCCCGACTTATTAAACCGCTCGATCGCCACTCGACGATCCTCGGGGCTCGTGTCCTGATCGATCGACGCTGCGGAACGTCCTTGCAACGTCAGCAAGGTTGAGTGTCTGCGCGTTTTCCACCGATGCCCCAAAAACGACGATCTGCCAGTGTTCGGGCTTGCCCATGATGGATTCCACGATCGTGCGTGTGCGATCCTAGTTCCGTCCCAAGCGGATCTCGGCGCTCTTGGCGAGCCAACCCATTTCCTTGAATTCTTCGACCTCCCGATCAGAAAGGTCGATGGACACGCCGTCAAGGATCTCCAGACGCGCACGGGCGAGCACTCGGTCGCGCTGAAGCCGCACCTGCGGCAGTTCTTCTCCGAAAACGCCCTCGTCCAAGCAGTTGTCGCCGAACCTGCGAAGCAGCAGCTCCGTCTGCGCGCTTTCACGGCGTCCTCTGAACGGCGTCGCCGTCAATCCCACCAGGGGTTTGTCCGCTCTCGCGTGGACCGCCCCAACCACTCAAGAATCGTCGTATAGGAGGGAGTATAGGCACCGTGAGCCTCGTCGATGATGACGATCGGAGCCTCGGCCGACCGTGACCGAGTCGTTGCCGACGGCTCGTGCGTTGATCTTCTGCCACGTCGCGACGACTACTTGGACGCCACCCACCTCTTCTTCCATCTCGTAGGACGACCAGAATCGGCTGAGAACCAGTTGGGTGTCCTGCCGGCCGACAGCACGCT
>CAVPLE010000109.1:0-61145 GCA_963705865.1 uncultured Holophagaceae bacterium
CGCTCTACAACGAGGGCAAGTATGAGGAGGCCCTGCCCCAGGTGGACAAGGCCTACAAGACCCTGACCGACGCCCTGACCAAGCTGAAGGACGAAGAGGCCAAGGCCGAGTTGGCGCCTGAACTCCTTAAGATCGAGCGGGTGCTGGGCATCTGCATGGCTCAGGCGGGCACCAAGAAAGAGGAAGCTGAGCCTTACCTCCTGAAGGCCCTTGAGCGGAGCCCGAAGGACGAGCGCGTAATCGCCGGCCTTATCGAGACTAGCAAGGCCAAGGCCGACAAGGCGGCCGAGCAGAAGTACACCGCCATGCTGGAGGCTATCCAGGGGCCCAATCCTGATTTGATCTACAACAAAGGCGTCGAGGCCTTCAACGCGGGCAAGACCAAGGAAGCCAAGGCCCAGTTCCTGAAGGCCCTGGAAGTGGACCCCAAGTACGCCGAGGCCCACTACCTGCTGGCCATGGTTGAATTTGGCGAGAACAACCTGCGGGGGACCAAGCAGCATCTCGAAAAATACATCGAGCTCGCGCCCACCGGCAAGAACGCCGCGACCGCCCGGGAGATGCTCAAAGATCCGTCCCTGAAACGCATCAAGTAGTCATCTGCTTCAAAAAGCGGGGCCCCGGTTGGGGCCCCGCTTTTTGAAGCAAGGGAAAACTCAGAGCAATTCCAAACTGATGGGGCAGTGATCCGAACCCAGCACATCGGCGTGGATGCGGGCGTCTTTGACTCGGTCCATCAGGGTCCGGCTGGCCAGGAACAGGTCGATCCTCCAACCCACATTCCGCTCCCGGGCGCCGCCCCGGGCAGTCCACCAGGTGTAGAGGCCAGGCACGCCCGGATTGCGCTCCCGCAACACATCCACCAGGCCCGCCCCCAGGTAGAGCTTGAAGTCCTCGCGCTCCTCCGGCGTGAAACCCGGATTCTTGACGTTGTCCTTGGGGCGGGCGAGGTCGATCTCCTCGGGGGCCACATTCATGTCCCCGGTGAGGATCACCTGGTCGCCCGCCTGATGGTGTTTCGCGACGATGGCCGCGAGGTCCTTCGCGAATTGGCGCTTGAGGGGCAGTCGCACCAGGCCCTGGGAGGCATTGGGGAAGTAGCCCGCGATGAAGACGAGCTTGTCTTTCCGCGAGATGATCATGCGGCCTTCGGCGTCGTAGCCATCAATGCCCAGGCCCTTGCCATGAGTGAAGCCGAGGTCCTTCTTGGCGAGCGTCGCGGAGCCGGCGTAGCCCTTCTTGCTCGTAGCAGGGAACCAGCTGACGTCGTAAGCGCTTTCAATCTGGCGCCGCACGGCAAGGTCAACTTCCTCCCACTCGCAGCGGATCTCCTGGAGGGAGAGCACATCGGGTTCCCCCACCTCCAGCCAGTCCATGAAGCCCTTCTTGAGGACCGACCGGAAGCCGTTCACGTTCCAGCTGTAAAAGCGCATGGTTCCTCCCTCAGGGGAACAGCTTCTCATAGGCGACGGAATCGAATCCAATGATCACGCCTTTGGGATGCACGAGGATGGGCCGCTTGAGCAGGTTGTTGTCCTCGACCATGAGGGCGATGGCCTCGGCCTTGGTCAGCTTTCGATCCTTCAGACCAAGTTCTTTGTACCTGGGGCTTTTCGTCCCGAGCATGGGCGTGGGATCGGCGGGCAGCAGACCTTCCAGCTCAACCGCCGCCAGAGGCTTCTTGAAGTAGTCCCGGATCTCCACCTCGATGCCCAGTTCCGCCAGTCTTGCCTTGGCGTTGCGGCAGGTCGTGCAGCTCGACTTCATCCAGAGCACGGCTGTCACAGCTCCTCCACGAAGCGATCCAGCAGGCGGTCGGTCCGCCACCGAAGCAGGCCGAACAGCAGGAAGGCGGACCAACCCTTCATGCGACCCTCCAGGCGGAGATGGGCGCCCCTGGGATCCGGGGCGAGGATCAGTTCTCCGGATTCAACCGCCCCCGCCACCGTCCGAGTCCAGCGCAGCACCAGGCGTCCCTCGCCATCCTCCAGTGGGGCCCAGCCCCGCAGGGAGCGCAGGCTCTTGAAGGCCGTCGGGGATTCATGCCGGATGCGCCCAACGATGTGCTCGTAGGGCGCATCCGTGAGGAGCTCGGCCTCGAAGTTGAAAACAGGTTGCCTCACTTCACCAAGAACCCGGGTTGTGCATCATTCGGCGGAGCCACCAGGTAGGGTTTGCTGGCGTTGTCGCTGGCGGCCAGCAGCATGCCGTGGCTTTCGATGCCCATGAGTTTTCGGGGTGCCAGGTTCGCCACCACCACCACCAGGCGGTTGAGCAGGTCGGCCGGCTCATAGGCCTTGCCGATGCCGCCCACGATGGTGCGTTGTTCGAGGCCGATATCCACCTTCATCTTGATGAGCTTGTCGCTCTTGGGGACGCGCTCGGCCTCGAGCACCCGGCCTACGCGCAGGTCCACCTTGAAGAAGGTGTCGGCGTCCACGGTCTCCCGGATTTCCGGAACATCCAGATTGAGCTTCGTTTCCGTGGGAGTCGCGGCGGCTTCCAATTCGCTCATTTCCTTCTCCTTGTCGATGCGCTGGAACAGGGGTTTCGGTTCGCCGATGGGGCCGATGGCCGGACCATCCAGGGCGAAACCATGGAAGGTGGTTGCCGCCACCTGGGTGGTGTGGCCCAGGGATTCCCACAGGGTCTGGGCCAATTCGGGCATCACAGGCGCTACCAGCAGGGCCGTGGCTCGCAAGGCCCGATAGAGGATCGCCAAGACGGCGTCCAGTTTGGGGTCGTTGGCGGGATCTTTGGCCAACTTCCAGGGCTCGGCCTTGACGATGTAGCCGTCCAGGGCCCGCAGATAGGTCCACAACGCATCCAGGGCACCATTGAAGTCGTTGCCGCGGGCCTTCTCCAGATACACGGGAAAGACTTCCAGCAGCTGATCCGCCATCGCCTGGTCCAGTTCGTCCAACACTGTGGGCATGGGCACCACACCGTCGCGGTAGCGCTGGATCATGCTGAGGGTACGAGAGGCCAGGTTCCCCAGACCGTTCGCCAGATCGGCGTTGAGCCGGTCCATGAAACCCTCGTAGCTGAAGCCACGGTCGTGGCCCACCTGCATGTCGCGCATGAAGTAGAAGCGCAGGGCGTCGTTGCCGAAGCGCAGCAGGGTGTCCGGGCGCACCACGTTGCCCTTGCTCTTGGACATCTTGTCCTCGCCCATGAGCCACCAGCCGTGGGCCAGGATGGTGGTGGGCTGGAACATGCCCGCGGCCATGAGGAAGGCCGGCCAGTACACCGCGTGGAAGCGCAGGATGTCCTTGCCCACGAGCTGGAGGTCCGGTGGCCAGGTGTTGGCGGGACAGCCCGTGAGGTAGTTCAACAGGGCGTCGAACCAGACATAGATTACGTGTTTTTCATCGCCAGGAACAGGGATGCCCCAGCTGATGCTGGTGCGGCTGATGGAGAGGTCCTGCAGGCCCCCCTCCACGAAGCGTTTCACTTCGTTGAAGCGGAAGTCCGGCTGGACGAATTCGGGATGTTCCTCGTAGTACTGCAGCAGGCGGTCCTGGTAGGCGCTGAGGCGGAAGAAATAGGTCTCCTCCTCCAGCTCGACCAGCTGGTGAGCGAGGCCCTGGGCCTGCAGTTCCTTGGCCTGGGTCTCGGTGACATAAGCCTCGTCGCTGACCGAGTACAGGCCCTTGTAAGTGGCCTTGTAGATGTCCCCCTTGTCCAGCAGGCGCTTGAACAGCCGCTGCACCTGGGCCTTGTGATCCTCGTCTGTGGTGCGGATGAAGCGGAAGTGGGTCATGCCCATGCGCTGCCAGAGGTCCGTGTAGTTGGCCACCACCTCGTCCGCCAGCTGCTTGGGCGTGATGCCCCGGGCCGCGGCGGCCTTCTCCACCTTCTGGCCATGCTCGTCGGTACCCGTCAGGAAGTACACCTCTTCCCCGCGCATGCGGTGGAACCGGGCGATCACATCCGCCAACACCGTGGTGTAGGTGTGTCCGATGTGAGGTCTGTCGTTGACGTAGTAGATGGGCGTGGTGATGTAGAAGGGCTTGGACACGAGGGCTCCGAGCCTTCCAGTCTAGCGCGAGTCAGGCCCTCGGCGCTTCCAGCAGGTGGCCACATGGTCATCCACGAGGCCCAGGGACTGCAGGTAGGCATACATGATCGTGGGCCCCACGAAGGTGAAGCCCCGCTTCTTGAGCGCCCGGCTCAAGGCCTCGGCCTCCGGAGACACGGCCGGGACCTCCGCCAGAGAGCGCGGATGGTTGACCTTCGGCTTACCGCCCACGAAGGCCCACAGGAAGACATCGAAGCTGCCGAACTCCCGCTGCACCGCCAGGAAGGCCAGGGCATTCCCCCGGGCGGAGAAGACCTTCAGGCGGTTGCGCACGATTCCCGGATCCTGGAGGGCGGCCTCCAACTCCGGGTCGGTCATGGCGGCGACTCTGACGGGGTCGAACCCGAAAAAGACCCGCCGGTAGGCCTCCCGCTTACGCAGCACCGTGATCCAGCTGAGCCCGGCCTGGGCGCCTTCCAACACCAGTTTCTCGAAGAGGCGCCGGTCATCGTGCTGAGGGACGCCCCATTCCTCGTCGTGGTAGGCGATGTAGAGCGGATCCTCGCCACACCATCCGCAGCGTTCTTTCATGCCCCACCTGCCTTTCTCTACGCAGAATCGGGCGGCTGTGCCGCCCGATTCTGCGAGGGGCGAAAAGCCTGATCAGGCCTCAGTGACCGTCGCCTTGACAATGCGGTCATTGGCCTTGATGGCCTGGACCACCTTGATGTCGGCATCCGAGACGCACTGGCCAAAGACCGTGTGCACGCCATCAAGATGGCTGGGGGCGCTGCCATTGCAGATGAAGAACTGGCTTCCACCCGTGTTCGGACCCGCATGCGCCATGGAAAGGGCACCCAGCTTGTGCTTGTGGGGATTGCCCGCCGTCTCGCACTTGATCTTCCAGCCGGGGCCACCGGTACCGGGCATGCCCGAGGCGCCGGCGCGGGTGTTGGGGCAGCCGCCCTGGATGACGAAGTCGGGGATGACGCGGTGGAAGGCCAAGCCATCGTAGAAGCCAGTCTCGACCAGCTTCACGAAGTTCGCCACGGTGCCCGGGGCTTCCTTCGGGAACAACTCCAGGTTGATGTCGCCCTTGTCGGTCTGGAAGAGCACGCGGATCATGGTTCACCTCTCAGGTTCAATCCCCCAGAATAGAGGCTCATCCACCTGGAGTCAGCATGAACTTCCCGGAGCCTCCCTCCATGAGACCCGGTGGCCACTCATCGCATATCATCAAGGTTCCGGAGGTTTCATGAAGCTTCACCCCCTCGTTCCCGCCTTGTTGGCGCTGGGAGCCATTTCCTTCCTGGGATGCCGCAAGGTTCCCCTGACTCCCAAGTCTCCCATCCAGGCAGGAACCGTCGTGTTCCGATTCACCCGCAAGGTGCAAGGCCCGGTGGAATTGAACCTCGATGGTGCCCGCATCCCGGTTCAGCAGCAGCCGAAAGGCGCGACCAGCCTCGTGGTGAAAGGTCTGGCCTCCGGCAAGCACCGCTTCTTCCTCACCAGCCAGGGCGAGACTTTCAGCCCCGATCTCGGCGAGTTGGACATGGGCACTGACAAAGGGATCTACCAGATCACGCTGGTCCAGAAGCTGAATGCCGTCCTCTACGGCAAACCCGATCCCCTGCCCACCGCCGAGGGGCTGGCAGGCGTGACCGCGACGCTCCTCAAGTAGCGATGGCGCTTATGGCCCGCACCCACCGGGCGGACCTCATCATTGGCGGGCGGGGATCCCTGATGAACCGCTGTCTGGCCGCCGGCCTGCCGGTGGCCTCCGCTTGCTCCGGCCAGGGCGTCTGCGCCCGATGCATGATCACGGCCTTGGAAGGGGGCATCCACCTCTCCGCGCCCCGACCCCATGAATCCCAAGTCCTGGAACGGCACGGGGCAGGACCCGATCAACGACTCAGCTGCCAATGCCGGGTCGCCGACCCCACCGCGACGGTGCTGATCACCACGGGCTACTGGTGAGGCGGCGGACCTGGATCTCCCTCGGTGCCCTGCCCTTCCTCGCCGTCGGGGGATTCATGGTGTGGAAGGCCTGGCGGGTAGCCCGGGAACTGGTGGACCCGCCCTTCTACCATCCGCAGCCCCTGGCGCGGGTGGAAGCCACCTACCGGGGCCTCGCGGCTGGCGGGGACGGGGATCCCGGGGGTGACTGGTCCTCCGAGGAAGTGGACGGCCTGCAGGTCTGGCATTTGCGGCGGCACAAGCCTTCGCCCGGCGTGGTACTGCTGCTCCATGGCTTCGGAGATGATCGCTGGGGCACCAGCCCGGCCCTGAGGTGGTTTCCTGGGCTTGATGCCATGATCTTCACCTACCGCCGACGGGATGATGCTTTGCGGAAGGGCGGCCCGGCACCCGCGGTCACCTTTGGCGTGGCCGAATCCCAGGATGTGGTCCGCATCGTCCATCATCTTGAAACCTCCGGCACCCCACGCCAGAGGATTCTCCTGATGGGCCGGAGCCTGGGTGCCTCCGTGGGTTTGATGGCTTTGGCCGACCTGGAGCGGGAAGGCAGAGGCCCCCTGGCAGGGCTCATCTGGGAAGGCGCACCCGCCAGCAGCCGGAGCTTCGCCGAGCGCCTGGTGCGCGGTCCCAGGGACAGGTGGTGGCATGTCCTCGCGCCGCCAATCGGAGCCCTGGCCAGCCGGCTGGCCGGCCGCATGGGTGGCTATGATCCGGCGGCGACGGATCTGCTGCGCCGGACCGCGGACTCCCACCTCGCCACGCCCAGCCTATGCTTCCTCGCCACCCAGGACCGGCTCGCGCCTCCAGAGGTCCAGCGGGCGTTGGCGGCCCGCTTCACCTCGATCCGGGTGGTCGAAGTGCCGACCTGGCACCTGCATTGCGCCGAGGTGTTGGGGCCTGACTACGCGGCAACCATCCGGGAAGCCGTGAACACGTGGTTCTCGGACGCGGCAAGGGGCCCCGGAAGGCCCCCTGCGAACCATTGAAAAGAATGAGGCTCTAGTCGTCTTCGTTGGCCGCGACCGTGGCGCGCAGCAGCTTGGGCGTGATGCGCTGGACGATGGGTTCAAAAACCTTGTTCACCAGCTCCTCGTCGTACTGGACCTCGGCGCCGGTACCCGCCACCTTCACGCTGGTGTCGGAAAGCTTGTCCTCGTCCTTCCAGGCACCCAGGATCTCTCCGGTCTCCACCTCGATGAGTCGGATGTCGAGGCGGCCCGTGAAGGAGGCCTTCTTCACCTTCACGCTGCCCGCCACGGCGCCGGCCATGCCATCGCCCGTGACCTTGCTCACCAGCGCGCCTACGCCCCAGCCGGTGCCGAAACCCCCTTCCTTGTAGGCGAACCGGGTGATCTTGCCGGTCATCAGGTACTTCACGCCGAGCAGCTTGCCGATTTTCTGAACGGTGGCGGTATCCACCTCACCACTCTGTTGGAAGTTCAGCTCCCCGCGGATTTCGGAGAGCCGTTCACGCTCGATGACGCGGATCTTGTTTCTGCCCTTCTCCATGATCTCGGTGGTGAAGAGGTCCCGGAGCTGATTCGAGATCGTCCCCATCTGGTTGCCCCAGCCGCCGAAGCGCCAGCCATGCCAGGCATCCGGGGCGGCCTTGAACTCCAGGATGGCGATGCGCGGGAGCTTCGCCTTCTCCTCTTTGGACAGTTTCTTCTGGGCAAGGGCCGGGGTCGCCACAGCGAGCACGGCCAACAAGGCCAGGAGTAGCTTGCGGGAACGCATGGGGACTCCGAGGAGGGTGGGTTGAAGGGCTACTCGTCAATGAGCTTGCTGCGAAGCTCCTTGCCCAGCTTGAAATAGACCACCCGTTTCGGCGGAACCTGGATGCTCTCGCCGCTGCGCGGGTTCCGGCCCTGTCGGGCCCGCCGATCCCGCAGGCGGAAGCTTCCGAACCCGCGAAGTTCCACGCCTTCGCCGGTCTTGAGGGATTCGATGATGCTCTCCAGGAAGGTGTTGTTTCGCGAACCTGGATGCTCTCGCCGCTGCGCGGGTTCCGGCCCTGTCGGGCCCGCCGATCCCGCAGGCGGAAGCTTCCGAACCCGCGAAGTTCCACGCCTTCGCCGGTCTTGAGGGATTCGATGATGCTCTCCAGGAAGGTGTTGACCAGGAGATCCGCATCCTTCTTCCCCAGTTCGAGCCGCTCCATCAGGTGCCGGGAGAGGTCAGCCTTGGTGAGGGTCTCCATCGCTTCCATGGGAACTCCGAAGGGGTTGGGCGCTCAGGTGGGTTGAAGGCAGTCCTCAATAAATCCCCATCCGTGCCCTGCGGTCAAGAGGGATATCTTCACCTATTTGAAAAAAAGGGGGCGGTGCCCCCTTTTCGACCTCGTGATCCGAGGTTCAATCCATGAGCCATTCAAGGAGGAACCGGGGGCCCTCCCCGCTGGCACCGTGGGTACGGTAGTCCCGCTCCTTGCCTGACCAGCTGCCGGCGAGGTCGATGTGGGCCCAGGAAGCGCCCCCCACGAATTCCCGGAGGAAGAGGCCGGCGGTGATGGTGCCGCCCCAGCGGATGCCTGTGATGTTCTTCAGGTCGGCCAGCGGACTCTTGAGCAGTTCGGCATACTCCTCCACCAGAGGCAGCTGCCAGAGGTGCTCGCCCGCGCTGCTCCCCGCATCCAGGAGCCGGTCCACCAGCTTCTGGTCCGTGCCCATGATCGCCGATACGCCATCGCCCATGGCGACCAGGGCCGCCCCGGTGAGCGTTGCCAGGTCCACCACGTGATCCGCACCCAGTTCTCCGGCGAGGTGGAGCAGGTCGGCCAGCACCAGCCGCCCCTCGGCGTCGGTGTTGAGCACTTCGACGGTCTTGCCGCTGCGGCTGCGGAGGACGTCGCCAGGCTTGTAGCTGGAACCAGAAGGCATGTTCTCGGCCAGGCCCATGAGGCCCGTCACCTGGACCGGCACCTCCAACTGGGCACAGGCCGCCAGGGTGGCCAGGACAATGGCCGCCCCGGTCATGTCGTCCTTCATGGTCTCCATGCTGGAGGCATCCTTGAGGGACAGGCCGCCTGAATCGAAGCAGACACCCTTGCCCACCAGCACGATGTGCTTTTTGGGTTTCTCTTTGGGCTTGTACTCGAGTTTCACCACTCGCGGGGGACGCACACTGCCCTGGCCTACGGCCAGTACTGCGCGGAAGCCACCTTTTTCGAGGGCCGGCACATCCAGCACCTCGCAGTGGAGCTTGTGCTGCTTGGCCAGCTTCACTGCCATTTCAGCGAACGCTTCGGGATAAAGATCGCCCGCGGGGGTATTGGCCAGGTCACGGACGCGGTGGCAAGCCGCGACACCGGCTTCGATCACGGGCAGCTTCCGGCGGGCCTTCCGCGTGTCGTCGCCATTGGTGAAGATTTCGATGGAGGTGAACTGCTTCGGCTCCTGCTTCCCACCCTTGAAGGCCACGAGGTCATAGTTCGCCAGCAGGGCGCCCTCGGCCACGGCCGCCTGCACGGCATCGTGATCAAGGGTGGACGTGGATGGAGACAGCACGCCGATCTTCTTCCACTTCTTCTTGAGACAGAAGCGGCCAGCACTTCCCACCGCCTTGCGGATCTTGTTGAGCGTCACCTTCTCTTCGTCGCCCAGACCGACGAGCACCATCCAGCGGCTCTCCTTGACACCATTGGGGTGATGGAGTGGCACAACTTCGAGATAGTCCGCCTTGAAATCCTCTTCATCCATCACCTGACGCGCGACCTTGCTGATGGCGAGCGGCAGACGATGGCGTTCGCGCCCGGAGAACACGGGAACGATCAAGGCATCTCCGGCGAAATCCTTTCCGGTCTGAGAGCTGATATCCACTGAAGGCATGGAAGTTCCTCCTGGCCCAAGAGCCTAGATCCTGGATGGAAAAAAGAAAAGCCTGTTTTTCATCGCTATTTGTCATGGGTCGGCAATTTATTAGCGACTACTTTTTCAACACTAGCTAATTGAGTCAGTTCCAGCGTCCAATGGGATGATACCCCACATGGACCTCAGCCCTCGGCACCGCCTGCCCTTCCCCCTCCCTGGGCCCTGGCCGGCCTGCGCCCAGGCCCTCCTCAGACGGGGAGCGGCTTGGCTGCACACGGGGGGCACCGGGGATGGGCTCCTGGGCCTGCCTTGCGGCCCGGTCCTCACCTCCAGGTGGGGGGGCGCCGCCTGGGTCACCGACCTGAATGGCCGGACGCGCCCTGGAACACCCTGGGAGGCTCTGGAATCGGCCCTTCAGGGGCACCCGGGTCCCTGGATCGGCGCGGCGTCCTTCGAACTGGCCTGTGACGAAGCTTCCCTGCCCCGCCAGGCCCTGCCACCCGGCACCCTGGGGCAGCATTGGCGAGGCATCTGGCAGGCGCTGCGTATTCGGGAGGGCTCGACCGAACTGTGGTCCTGGGAAGACACACCCCCTGATCCAACCGCCTGGGCGCCCCTCCTGCGGGCCGAAGTCGCTCCGGCCCCGGTTCCTCTGGTACTCCAGCCCCGCTGGAACGAGGCTCACCATCGGACCGCCGTGGAGGCGATCCGCGAGCGGATCCTGGAGGGTGGTTTCTATGTGACCAACCTCTGTGTTCCCTTCGATTCCGTATTCCATGGCGACCCGATCGACCTGGCCTTCCGGACCTTTCAAAAGGCCCGCCCACCCTTTGGCGCCCTCTTGGATCTGGGCGATGTCCGCCTCCTCAGCCTGAGCATGGAGCGGCTCCTCTCCCGCCGGGGGGACCGGCTCTGGTCCCAACCCATCAAGGGCAGCGCCCCCCTCACAGGCGACCCGCAGCTGGACCGGGGGGCTGCCGAAGCCCTCGCTGCCGACCCCAAGGAACGCGCCGAACACACCATGATCGTGGACCTGGTGCGCAACGACTTGGGCCGCGTGGCCAGGACGGGGAGCGTCGCCGTGACCCAGGCCATGACCGTGGAGCCCTATCCTACGGTGCAGCATCTGGTGACCACCGTGGAAGCCCAGGCCCGTTCTGGGCTGGGCTTGGCCGACCTGTTCCGGGCCGTCCTCCCTGGAGGCAGCGTCACCGGGGCGCCCAAGCACGCGGTCTGCGCCCATCTCGCGCAGACCGAGGCCGCGCCCAGGGGGTTCTACTGCGGCGCCCTGGGCTGGATCGCACCAAACGGCGACTTGGACCTGACTCTGCCCATCCGCACCGCTCAGATCGCGGGTGAGGCCCTCACCTATTGGACGGGCGGGGGCATCACCCGCAGAAGCGATGCCGCCCGAGAATGGGCCGAACTGCATCTGAAGACCCGCGCCATCACTGGTTGATGGGTGACCGATCAGGCCGCGCTGGCCCGCTTGAGCAGTTCCTCGAAGCGCTCGAAGAGGTGCGCCCGGGGGCCCTTCGGCTGGCGCTTGAGGATCATCCCGGCCTGATCGGGGGTGCGGCCGCCTTTGGTTTGATTGCAGGGCAGGCAGCAGCCCACCAGGTTCTGCCAGGTGGTGGATCCCCCCTGGCACAACGGGACCACGTGATCGACGGTGGTGGCCTTCCGCTGGCAGCCTTCGTACTGGCAGAGGTAGTGATCCCGGCGCAGCACACGGCGCTCCAGGCGCCCGATGAGAAGCTTGGAATCGCTGCAGGCCTGCGCATGCGGAAAGATGATGAGTTCGAGACTGCCTTCCAGGTTCCCGTGGCGTTCGAAAGTGGCTGGGTTGAGCACGTGGGCACGCCCCGACACCACGGCACAGAGGGCGCGCCTTCGGCTCACTTCCTGCATGGGGACGTAGTTCCGGTCGACGGCGATCACCTCGCCCGCCCCGTGACGTTCACGTCCCTTCAGCATCGCACCCCCGGATTGGCCCGTATCCTAAGGCAATCCGGCGAATTGTGAAGTGATTTATTCCTGCGAATTGGACAAAACAGGCATTGTCGAATTCGGCAATTCGCCGGGTAGGCCCACGGAATCGGCTTCTGGAGCCGCCTCCACCCCCGCCAATCTCTTTTCCATCTGATCCCGCCGGGCGGCCACATCGCCCAGCTTGCCGCTGGCTTCCTCCAGCTTCTTCTGCACCACCGCCAGGGCTGTCCCGAAGCGGCCGAACTCCGCTTTCACCTGCCCAAGCACCTTCCAGATCTCGCTGGTCTGCCGGCTGATGGCCAGGGTCTTGAAGCCCACCTGGAGGCTGTTGAGGAAGGCCGTGAGGGTGGTGGGGCCCACCAGAATGACCTTGCATTCCCGCTGTAACCGCTCGAAGAGGCCCTGGCGGCGCAGCACCTCCGCATAGAGCCCCTCGAAGGGGAGAAAGAGCAGCCCGAAGTCCGTGCTGTGCGGCGGCGCGATGTATTTGTCGCGGATGTCGCGGGCCTGCGAAAGCAGCCTGACCTCCAGGGCTTTCCCAGCGGCCTCGACAGCCACCAGATCGCCCACCTCATAGGCCTCCATCAGGCGCTGGTAGTCCTCCAGGGGGAACTTGGCGTCGATGGGCAGCCAGACCGGGCCGTTGTCGTCGGGTCCAGGCAGCTTCACCGCGAACTCGACCACTTCCGCCGACCGCGGCCGGATATGGACATTGGCCTGGTACTGCCCCGGAGAGAGGAACTGTTCCAGCAGCGCCCCCAACTGGGCCTCGCCCAGCACGCCGCGGGCTTTCACATTGGTCAGCGCCCGCTTGAGGCCACCCACGTCCTGGGCCAGCCCCTGCATCTCGCCCAGGCCTCGTTGCACCTGCTCCAGGCGTTGGGCCACCAGGTTGAAGCTCTCCCCCAGACGCTTCTCCAGGGCCTCGTGCAGCTGCTCGTCCACGGTGCGTCGCATCTGCTCGAGCTTCGCCTCGTTCGACGCCTGGATGGCCTCCAGTCGCTGCTGGACCTGTTGCTGGACCAGGCTCAGCTGGGCCCCCTGCTCCGATCGGGAGGCCCGGAGCGCCTCCTGGACCGCGGCCGTGAGCTGCCGGAAGCCTTCGGCCAGCTTCTCGACCTGGGCCGTGCGCAGCTCACCCAGTTCCGCGGCCAGGGGTCGAAGTTGGGCGGTGAGCGCCTGGTGGGATTCAGAGCGGTTTCTCGAAGCCAGGTCCTCGGCGTGGCGCCGCAAGGCCTCGAAGAGCGTTGGATCCGGCGAGGTTCGTCGCAGGGCGGCCCAGGCGACCACGATGGCTGTGAGGCACGCAAGCAGGGAGAGGACCAGGGCGAGGTTCATGACCCATCATCGTCCGGTGGTCTCGCCAGGGAGTGTCCATTCAGCCAGGCGCCCCACACCTGCGGGAGTCAGCAACAGGTCGGCCACCCAGGCCGAGGGCCAGGGGCCGTCTTGACCAGCCCACTCCACCACCAGCCGGTCCCCGGAGTCGATGACCTCCTCGAGCCCCAGGGCCCAGGCGCCCTCTGGACCGGGGCGGTAGAGATCCAGATGGAAGAGGCGCCCCACCGGAAGCTCGTAGCGGTGGAGCACCGCGTAGGTGGGCGAGGCCACCTCGTCGGGATCGCCCCCCAGCCCCCGCAGGAAACCTCGGGTCCAGGTGGTTTTGCCGGCCCCCAGTTCGCCGCGCAGAAGCCAGGTGCCGCCTGGCGGCGTGAGTCGGGCCAGGGCTTCGCCCAGGGCCTCGGTTGCGACATCGTCGGCGAGGTAGCGTTCAGCCACGCAGCAGCTCCGGAAGCTGGTCCGCCAAGTCACGCGGCAGCAGGCCGGCGCCGGGAAGGCAATCGGCCGCGGCGCCGTGGAACCATGCGGCCGCGGCCACCGCCTCCCGCATGGGGAGGCCCTGGGCGCGGAAGCCAGCCACCATGCCTGCCAGCAGGTCGCCGCTGCCTCCGGTGGCAAGCCCCGGATGACCCGTGGGATTGATCCACAGCTCGTCGCGGGCGCCACCGGCGAGGACGCTCTGGGCGCCCTTGAGCAGCAGGACCCCGGGTTTCCCGACAGACACCTGCCGGGCCTGGGCCAGGCGCTCGTCCATCAGCATCGGCCGGGGGAGCCGGAACAGCCGCGCGAACTCGCCGGGGTGGGGCGTGATGGCCGTGCCGGGCCGCTCCATCCAGCGTTTCCCTTCGCCCTCTTTCAAGGCCGAGGCATCCAGCACCAGGGGCCCCTCCCAGTCGGGCACCTGGGAGATGCCGCCCGGGCCGACGAGAAGGACATCCGCCTCGGGCGGCACCGTCCCCTGCCAAGGCCGCACCATGGCCTCCGGCACTTGGGCGGCCACCTCGGCCCGCACCTCGGGCTCGGTCAGCACGGTCACGAGGCCCGCGCCCACACGCAGAGCGCCCAAGGCCGAGAGCACGGCTGCGCCGCTCATGCCCAGGCTTCCAGCCCGGATAGCCACATGCCCAAAGCTACCCTTGTGGGCGTCCCAAGCCCTCGGGGGCAGGATCGGACGCTCCAGGAGCGACAGGGCTGCCTGTGGAGGCCGATCCAGCGGAATGGGAACCACGGTGATCTCGCCGCATGCCTCCCGGGCCGGCATGAGGCCGTGACAGACCTTGTGCAGCCCAAAGCAGGCGGTCCGCGTGGCGCGGACCGCCTCGCCAGGGATCTCCGCCGCGCTGGGGTCCAGTCCCGAAGGCAGATCCAGGGCCAGCACCGGCAAACCCGAGGCATTCAGGGCCCGCACCCAGGCCAGGGCCACCCCTTCCAGGGGCCGCGTGGTGCCCAGGCCAAACAGCCCATCCACCACCCAGCCCCGCCAGACCGCCATGACCTCCAACGGGGTTGCCGACGTGCGGATCTCCCCGCCGAGCCCCTTCCAGAGCCGGGCCTGGTGGGCGGCGTCGCCGCGCCACCCGGGCTGGGCGGTTGGGGACCACACCGAAACTTCGCGCCCCTCCAGGCGGGCGAGCCGGGCCAGGGCCAAGGCGTCGCCCCCATTGTTGCCAGGGCCTGCCAGCACATGGATTGGCTGCCCTGGGGGGAGCAGGGCCAAGGCGCCTAGCGCCGCGTGTTCCTGGAGCACCAGGGAGGGGATACCCCAGCCCTCGATGGCCTGGCGCTCCGCGGCCCGCATCTCATCGGCAGTGAGGAGGGAAATCATGCGGACAGTCTAGGGCTGTTCGATCAGATATGCCCGCAGCGCCTTCGGATACAGGTCCATTTCCGCGGCATAGACCCGCTTCTGCAAGTCTTCGGGCGTATCGCCAGGAAGAACGGGCACCCGCACCTGGTCCAGGATCCGGCCGTGGTCATACTCCGCGTCCACGAGGTGCACCGTGGCCCCGGATTCCGCCTCACCAGCCTTCAGCACGGCCCGGTGGACGTGCATGCCATACATGCCGGGTCCCCCGAACCGGGGTAGCAGACCGGGATGGATATTGAGGATCCGACCTTCCCAACGGCGGGGCACGACCAGCATCTTCAGCCAGCCGCAGAGGCAGATGACCTCCGCCCCCGCGGCCTCGGCGGCCTGGTAGCAGGCCTCCGAAAACGCCGCGTCCGACTCGAAGTCCCGCCGGGTCACGGTCACCGTGGGCAGCCCTTCAGCCTCGAGCCGGGGCAGTCCGCCAGCCTTGGCGCTGGAGGCGAGGCCCAGCACGGGAAGGGCAGGCACACGGCCCTCGCGGCAGGCCTGAAGCAGGTTCAGGGCGTTGCCGCCGGTGCCGGAGATGAAGAGGGCGATCCGCTTCACTGGAGGGCCGTCAGTACTGCCACGTCTGCGATGTCCTGGGCGCTGCACCCGCGGCTCAAGTCGTTGGCCGGGCGGGCCAGGCCCTGGAGCAGCGGGCCCAGGGCCACGGCGCCGCCCAGGCGCTCGGTGAGCTTGTACGAGATGTTGCCTGCGTCCAGATCCGGGAAGACCAGCACGTTGGCCCGACCCGCCACGGGCGACCCCGGCGCCTTCCGCTGACCCACGGACGCCAGCAGGGCCGCGTCGGCCTGCAGTTCCCCGTCCACGGCCAGGCTAGGCGCCTTCGCTTTGATGATGGCCAGGGCGGCGCGCACCTTATCCACCCGGGCGTGCTCGGCGGACCCGCGGGTGGAGAAGCTGAGGAGGGCCACGCGGGGTTCCACGTCCATGACCCGACGGGCGTTCTCCGCGGAGGCCAAGGCGATATCCGCCAGTTGCTCGGGCGTGGGATCCGGCACCACGGCACAGTCCGCGAAGATCATGGCGCCCTGCTCACCAAAGGCGGTGTCGGGATGGATCATCAGGAAGAAACTGGACACGGTCTTGATGCCCGGGGCGGCGCCGATGGCCTGGAGGCAGGCCCGCACGGTCTCCGCGGTGGTGTTCAGGGCACCGGCCACCATGCCATTGCAGGCCCCACCATGCACCATCATCGCGCCGAACCAGAGGGGGTTGTTCACCGCTTCCAGGGCCTGAGCCTCGGTGATGCCCTTGGCCTTGCGCCGCTCGTAATAGGCCCCGGCCAATTCCGGAAGCAGGGAGCTGGTGGCGGGATCCACCAGCGCGGCCCCTTTCAAAGACAGGCCCAGGGCCGTCCCCCGCTTCGTCATGTCGGCTGGATCGCCCAGGAGGGTGAGCCGGCAGAGCCCCTGGTCCAGCAGCAGCTGGGCGGCCTGAAGCGTCCGGTCGTCCCGGCCTTCGGGCAGGACGATATGCCGTTTCAAGGTTTTCGCGCGGTCACGGAAACGCGCCATCCAGCGGGCGTGATTGGCGTGGCTCATGGATTCCTCCGATGGCGGGATGCGGCTTTGGGCGAGGGCGGATCGGCCAGGAAGACACGGGGATCCTGACCCGTGCGGTTGCGGAAGGTGTCCGCGAGGCTGGGAGCGCCGGAACTGGCTTCGTCGAGGTACAGGGTCTCGACCCGGTGCATGGGCAGGAAGCGGGTGCTGAGGGCCACCTGCTCGACCTCGCCTGTGCGCACGAGGGTCAGGACCTCCTCCCAGGGGACGAGGTCGACACCCCGAACGGCGATGCCGGCGGCCTCCAGGCCCAGGATCCGCCCCCACAGGCGCTCCCGCGGGGAATGGAGCACCACCACCACGAGGTCACCGGCATTGAAGGGCATGGACAGGGACATGGGTCGGCTCCAGCTTGATTCTTACAGGGCCGGGCCCTCGACGATGAGGCGGCCTTCCGTGAAGCCCTCCATCGCCCAGCGGGGACCTTCGAAGCCGTTGCCACTGGCCCGCACGCCGCCGAAGGGAGCGGCGTCCAGCCGGAAGGTGGGCGGGAGGTTGAGGAGCACGCCACCGGCGCGGAGCTTCGTTTCCGCCTGGCGGAGGTGCCGCTGATCCCGGCTGTAGGCACTTGCCCGCAAGCCGAAGCGCGTGGCGGCCGCGCGGTCGAGGCCTTCCTCGAAGCTGTCCACGGGTGTCAGCACGGTGATGGGAGCGAAGGCCTCCTCGCACTGGAAGGGATCGTCTTCCGGCAGCCCGGTCAGAATGGCCGGCGGGAGGAGCGCACCCTGCCGGGCCCCGCGCAACAGAACTTCTGCGCCAGCGGCCACGGCACGGTCCAGGCCTTCATCCATTCGGCGGGCCGTGGCTTCATCGATGAGAGGCCCAACCACGGTGGCAGGATCCATGGGATCGCCCACGGGGAGTATCTTCACGGCCGCCACGAAGGCCGGGACGAAGGTGTCCCAGAGGGCGCGATGCACGTAGATCCGCTGGGCCTTGGAACAGCTCTGCCCGGCTCCGGCCACGGCGGCGGGAGCCACCTGACAGGCCACGGCCGCCGCGTCCACGCCCTCGTCCACCACCACCGCGCCGTTGCCACCCAACTCCAACAGCAGTCGCTTGCCGGCCAGGACTTGCTCCAGGTGCCGCCCCACCCGCTCGGAACCGGTGAAGCTCACGGCGGCGATGCGGGGATCTTTCGCCAGTTGCTCGGCAGCGACGGGATCCGGCGAGGCCATCTGCAGCAGGTTCACGGGCGCATCCACCCGTCGGCGGGCGACTTCGAAGCTCTCCCAGAGCAGCTTCGAGGTTCTTGGCGCCTGGGGGCAGGGCTTCCAGATGACACTGCACCCCGCGGCCAGGGCGGGCCCAAGCTTGTGGACCGCCAGGTTCACGGGGAAGTTGAAGGGCGTGATCGCCAGGATCGGCCCCACGGGGAAGCGCCGGAGGAGCGCCCGGCAACCTTCGGCGCCCGCCATCAGGTCATAGGGCACGGCCTCCTCGCCGAAACCGGCCACGGCCTCGGCGGTGGCCCGCAGGGTGGCTTCCGCCCGGCCCACCTCACCCCGGGCGAGGGTGATGGGCTTGCCGGTCTCCTCGGTGAGAAACCGCGCCAGTTCCTCCCGCACCACGGCCAACTGCCCCAACCAGGCTTCGATGAGCCTCCGTCGGTCCAACCGCGAGACTTCGCGCCAGGCATCAAAGGCTCCCAGAGCCGCCTCCACCATTCCATTCCCTGCCGTCGCCATCATGGCTCGCCCCCCTGAAAGCCCGATCCGTGCCTCCTCTGGCCCAGCTTAACCCCGGCACGCCCAGTCCGGCGTTGAAGCCAATCACATCTGCGCCCGTGAGTGCGCTGGCGGGCTGCGCTAGACTCGAAGCCAGGAGTACCATATGACCAAGCCACTCGTCCCCGCCGATCTCCTGAAGCAGGTCCAGGCCGCGGACAAGCCGGTTTCCGTGGCCAACACCGGAAAACCGAAGGCCGACTCCCACCCCAAGCCCGTGGCCAAGGCCTCGGCCCGGCCTCAGGGCAAGACCGGCGTCGCGCACACGCGCATGAGCAACCGCGGGAAATAGCGACTACAACTTGACGGCCACCATCGCCAGGGCCGCGACCAGGGAGGCCGCCAGCATGGCCGTCAGGCGCAGGCCGAAGGCGCGTCCACCAGAGATCCATGCGAATCCCGCCTTCGCGAGCGTGTTTGAAGCGATCGCCATCACGATGGCCAAGACAGCGGTGCCCGCTGGCAGGCCGGTCGTGTGCATCTGACTGCTCACCGCGAGGGTGATGGGGTCCACGTCCGCCAATCCGGAAAGACCGGCCGCCATGATGAGGCCCCGGTCGCCGAACCACGCGCGGGCCGCCGCCGACACCAGCATGACCGTGGCCAGCGCCAAGCCCCAGCCCAGGGCCCGTTTGAGTTGGAAGGGATTCCGTAGCGGCATCTCCTCCGGGCCGGCGCCACCGGTGGCGCTCGGTCGAAAGGTCCACCAGGCCGCGGCCAGGAGCGTCACCACCATGGCGGCAATCGGCAGCAGCAAGGGTCGAACAAGGTCCTGGCCGCCCACCACGCCCGCCAGGATGGCCACCCGGACACCCATCACCGCGCAAGCCAGGATCACGGCCACTTGGCCGGGCCCCCGGAACGAGGGGTCGTCTTTGGCCTGCCGGGACATGGCCACGGTCACCACGGTCGAGCTGACCATGCCGCCCACCAGCCCGGTCAGCACGGCCCCCCGCCTGGACCCCAACACGCGGTTGAGGGCGTAGCCAAGGAAATCCACCGCGGCGATGAGGGCCACCATCCACCCGACCTTCTGGGGAGAGAGCACCCCCCAGGGATCCAGGGTCCTGGAGGGCAGCAGCGGGAGCATGATGGCGAAGACGATGAGGAGCTGCATGGCGGAGGTCAGGTCCTCGCGGTGCAGGCGGGGGATCCAGGCCCGGATCCAGGGCTTGGACAATAGGAGCAGGGTCACGATCACCGCCAGGGCCACCGCCAACAACGCATCCCGGGTGAGGAGCATGCCCAACAGGGGGGCCGCCAGGGCGGCGACTTCGGTGGTGAGTCCGCGATCCGGCGAGCTGGTCTGGTGGTAGAAGAGCCCCACCAGGAGCGCGACGAACGCCTGCACGGCGATGGGCATCGCCAGACCGTCACCCCCCACCTTCACGGAGATCCAGCCGAGCAGCGTCAGGAGGGCGAAAGTGCGCGCCCCGAGGCTGCCGTGCAGGGATTCAATGTGATCCGATTCCCGACGCTGGGGTTCGTCGCGGCTCCCCTGGGTCCGCTCAAAACCGCTGCGTTCCCGTTCCAGCCCCATCATCAAACCAAGGGCCACGGCCATGGCCGCTTCCTTCAGGGTGGAGAAATCAAGGCTGAGCATGGCGCGCTCCCGATGGCCCCTGATCGGCTGGATGCCAGGTCTGGATGTGACTGGTGCGTTTCAGAACCTCAGCCACGAGCTCCGAGGCTGGCCGACCATAGGTGCGGACCTGGAAAGAATCCCCGCCAGGCAGATGGATGACGTGGATGGACGCTCCGCCTGGAAAATCCGGATGGCGTGCCAGGGGCCGGGCCAGGGCTTCAAGATCCAGCGCCTCGAGCCAGTTCACGGGCAGGGGCGCCGTGCGCGCCCCTGGGACCAGGGCCCCGACCTCACGGGCCTGGAGCAGGATGAGGTGCCATTGGTCCCCACTTTGGCCACGCCAACACAAGAATGGGGGCAGATCCCCAAAGGCGACACCTCCCATGCGGACTTCGGGCCAGGACCGCAACGTGGCGACACCCGCCTCGTCCGCGGCCTCCATGGCGAGGCGGGCCAGAGCCGGTGCGACGGGGGGAAGCCAGGGTTCCACGCTCCACATGCTGACGAGCATGGCATGGCCGGGGAGGCGCGCATATCGGGTAGGCTGGGCCCATGATGATGCTGATCCGCAAGTGGGGAAGGCTCGAACCGGACGGGAGGACACGCCCGTGAGCCAGACGCCCATCATCGCCACCGGACAACAGATCGGGGCCGGCTGGAGCCCTGCCCTCTCCGTGGCCAAAGCCCTGGCGGCCCTGGCCGAGGCCCGCCGCACTGGGGCCGAGGCGGTCTACTGGCTGGCGGACGAGGACCACGACCGCGCCGAGGTGGCCTCCGTGGTGGGCTGGAAGGCGGGCCGACTGACGCGGCACCGCTTCCGGTTCGACGCACGGGCGGGAACGGCCACCGGGTGGCTGCCCTGGACGCCGGGACACCAGGCCGAGGCCACCGGTTTGTGGGGCCCCCTACCCGCCCCTGGCGAGCCCACGCTCCGCGGCCATGTGCTGGCCCTGGGACAACCGCTCTGGGAGCGCGGCCTCCGGCCCTTTTCGCCCACGGATCCCGCGGTCCGCGATCCCATCCAGGCTGAGTTGGAACGCTGGCGCTCCCTTGACCTTGAACAACTGATGATGCGCCAGGCCGAGCGCCTGAAGGCCGAAGGCGCGCCTCTACCCCTGGATCCGCGGGTACAGGCCGCCTGGTTTTCGCTGGATCCCCGCACCGGCCTGCGCCAGCGCCTGGACCGGGGCACGCCGCTGCCCACAGGACGTTGGCTGAGCCCTGGAGCGGCCCTCCGTCCCCTGATGCAGTCGCTGATGCTGCCCGTCACCGCCGTGGTGCTGGGGCCCTCCGAGCGGGCCTACTGGCGCCTGTGCGAGCCGCTCTGGGAACAGGTGGGGCTGGTGGCACCGAACATCCTCCCGAGACCCAGTGTCTTTGTCGTACCTCATGGCTTCCAGGTTTCCGCCGGACAGTTGGAGGCACTGCGCCTGGGTGCCTGGGATCGTCTGGCCCCGTGGCCCGGCTCGCTTCCCACAGCCCGCTTCCAGCCGGTGGCAGGGGATCCGGCCTGGCCTGAGGCCCTGCGAACACGCTTCCAGCGGGAGCAGGCACGCACCCGGGAACGATTGGCCAAGTTGGATCACCGGCTGCACCGGGAGGCGACGGCCGCACAGGTGGGCGGCGATCCCGAACAGCTGCGGCAGGCCCTCTTTCCCTTCAGCAAGCCCCAGGAGCGTGTGTCGCCTGGCCTCCCCTGGCTTCGCGACGGCGCCCTGCTCGACCGCATCCTGGAACGCATGGATGGAGCCACCCCCGTGATCCTGGTGGAGGAATCATGAGCCACGACTTCGAGATCCTCGCCCTCGGCGCCCACCCGGACGACGTGGAGGTCCATGTGGGAGGCCTCCTGGCCTTGGCCTCGGACCTCGGCATGAAGGCCGGCATCCTGGATCTCACCAGCGGCGACCTTGGCACCCGCGGCACCGCGGAGACCCGCCGCAGCGAAGCCCAACAGGCCGCGAACATGCTCGGCGTTCCCCGCCTCGTGCTTGATTTCCCCGACGGCCGATTCACCGAGGAGGAAGTCTATCGGCTGCGGCTGATGGCCGAAATCCGCCGGCTCAGGCCCCGGGTGATCATCCTGCCCGCGCCCGACGACCGTCATCCCGACCATCGCCGCGCCCACCGCCTGGCTCGAGAGGCGGCCTACCACGCCGGGTTGAAAAACTATCCCTGCGATGGAGCGCCCTGGCGCCCAGAAGCCCTCGCCTGGGTGGGTGGCGAGAACCCAGGACCGCCGGATCTGCTGGTGGATGTGAGTGCCGTGTGGGAGCGCCGCATGGCCGCCTTTGACGCCTTCGGCAGCCAGTTCGCCCAGGACGCCACCCAGCCCGCCACGCGCATCGCCCACCCCGCCTTCCGTCGAGGCGTCCTGGGCCGGGCCATGCACTGGGGCTCGCTCCGCATGTGCGACTGGGCTGAGGCCCTGTGGTGCGAGCGGCCCGTGCCTCTGGCCCTGGTGCAACTCGTGGCCCGGCTGAACGCCCCGACATGAACCGCTTCGAATCCGACCTCCTCGCGCAGATCAAGCGCCGTGGCGATGGCGTGACGGGACGCGTGGTGGTGGCCTGCTCGGGTGGCGGGGACTCGGTGGCGCTTCTTGCGCTGCTGTGGACCCTCCGGAAGAGCCTTGGATTGGACCTGAGCGTGGCGCATGCGGACCACGGCCTCCGCCCGGAGGCCCAGGAGGACGCCGCGTTCGTGCGCCAGTGTTGCCGGGGCCTGGGCCTGGATCTCGCCGAGGTCACCCTGGGTGTGGGGGCCCATGCGGATGCCCATGGCCTGGGCCTGGAGATGGCGGCCCGCGAGCTCCGGTGGGACTGGCTCCGCCAGGAGGCCGAGCAGGCCGGTGCCTGCGCCGTGGCCACCGGGCACACCCTGGACGATCACACGGAGACAGTGTTCCTGCGCCTAGCCCGAGGCGGGGGATTGGGCTGCCTCCATCCTCTGGCTCCGCGCCAGGGCCTGCGGTGGTCGCCCCTGGCGGAAATCCGCCGGGTGGACCTCCGCGCCTACCTGGCTGCCCGCAACATCCCCTGGCGGGAGGACACGACCAACGCCGAGCCCTTCACGGCCCGGAACCGCTGGCGCCCGATCCTCGAATCCATCCGGCAGGAAGCGCCCAGCCTGGACCACCACCTGTTCGAGACCCATCTCCAGGCCGAAGAGGCCGAACACCTGGCCCGGACGCTGGTCACCAGCTGGGAGGGCACTCGCTGGTCCATCTCGGATGGGGAAATCCTCCTCAGGCGCGAATCCTGGCTGGAGCCGGACCTGCGCTGGACCCTGGAAGCCGCCTTCCGCCACCTGGGCTGGCCCCGGGAAGCCGCTCTGCTGCGGGATTTCGCGCCCTGGCTCGTCAGGCGCCTCGGGAGTGGTCGCAAACCATCTTCATGGGGGAATTTCCACCTAAACCCTGAACCAGACGGCGGGTATCTGCATCTAAGGTTCAGCCGCCTTCCCGGGCCTAGTACACTGGAGGGCCACCTGGGCTAGTGCCCCAAGGAGTGACCCTTTGAATTCCATGATGAAAAGTGTGCTGGTCTGGCTGGGCATCATCGTCCTCTTGGTGCTGGCCTTCCGCCAGATCCCCCAGAACAGCCGCCAGATTGAGATCCCCTTCTCGACCTTCTACACCGAGGGCGTGGGAGGTAAATACAAATCCGTGACACTGTCCGGTTTCGATGTCGAAGGCACCTACAAGCAGCCTGAGAAGAATGCCAAGACCGGTGAGGTCATCGAGAAGTTCCGCACCGTGGCCCCGCCCATGCAGGACCTGGGCAAGGTCATTCTCAGCTGGAAGACCGAGGGTCAGCTCGATGAGTTCAAGGCCGCCAAGCCCAGCGAGAACAACTTCGCCTATGTGCTGATGTTCTGGGCGCCCCTCCTGGTCTTCGTGGTGCTGTGGTTCGTCTTCATGCGCCAGGCCCAGATGGGCGGCAACAAGGCTTTGAGCTTCGGCAAAGCCCGCGCCAAGGGCCTGTCGAGCAGCGTCAAGCGCGTCACCTTCTCCGATGTGGCCGGCTGCGACGAGGCCAAGGAGGAATTGAAGGAGATCGTGGAGTTCCTGAAGGATCCCGCCAAGTTCGTGAAGCTGGGCGGCAAGATCCCCAAGGGTGTGCTGCTCATGGGCCCTCCGGGAACCGGCAAGACCTTGCTGGCCCGCGCCATCGCCGGCGAGGCCAAGGTGCAGTTCTTCTCCATCTCGGGCTCCGACTTCGTGGAGATGTTCGTGGGCGTGGGCGCCAGCCGCGTGCGCGACCTCTTCGAGCAGGCGAAGAAGAGCGCGCCCTGCATCGTGTTCATTGATGAGATCGACGCCGTGGGCCGCCATCGCGGTGCCGGCCTGGGCGGTGGCCACGACGAGCGCGAGCAGACCCTGAATCAGCTCCTCGTTGAGATGGACGGCTTCGAGGGCAACGAAGGTGTCATCCTCATCGCAGCCACCAACCGACCCGATGTCCTCGATCCCGCCCTGCTCCGCCCCGGCCGTTTCGACCGCCGCGTGGTGGTGGACCGCCCCGACGTGAAGGGTCGTTTCGAGATCCTGAAGGTGCACACCACTGACAAGATCCCCCTCAGCCCCGATGTGGATCTGGAAGTCATCGCCCGCGGCACGCCCGGTTTCGCCGGCGCGGATCTGGCCAACCTCTGCAACGAGGCCGCCCTCACCGCGGCCCGGGGCAGCAAGAAGTGGGTCGAGATGGCCGATTTCGAGAACGCCAAGGACAAGGTCTACATGGGCGCTGAGCGCCGCAGCCTCGTGATGACCGAAGCGGACAAGCGCATCACCGCCTATCATGAAGCGGGCCACACCGTCGTCGCCGCCGTGGTGCCGGACAGCGATCCCCTCCACAAAGTGACGATCATCCCCCGGGGCCGTGCGCTGGGCGTCACCTGGCAGTTGCCGGTGACGGACCGCTACAACACCACGCGGGACTACATGGAGAGCCGCATCGCCATCGCCATGGGCGGCCGCATCGCGGAGGAGATCTTCTTCAACCAGCTCAGCACCGGCGCGGCCAATGACATCCAGCAGGCCACCACCATGGCCCGGTCGATGGTCACGGAATTCGGCATGAGCGACAAGCTGGGCCCCCTGAACTTCGGCGGTGGTGGGCAGCAGGAGGTCTTCCTCGGCCGCGACTTCGCGCAGCATCGCGAGATCTCCGAGGACACCGCCCGCCTCATCGACGTCGAAGTGCAGGAGTTCGTCCTGCGCAACTACCGCCGGGCCAAGGCCGCGATCGAAGCTCACCGCGACCAGTTGGTGTCCATCGCCGAGGCCTTGCTGGTGCGTGAAACCCTCGACGGCAACGATATCGAGATCCTCATGAAGGGCGGGACCCTGCCCCCGCCCAAGGCCGGCAGCACGCCTACCGCGCCCGCGACGGTGGAGGGTCCTTCCACGGATTCCGGCCTGAACCCGGCTCTGAAACCCGCGTGACCGGCACGTCCTTCGATTGGGGACCGCTCCTTGAGGGCGGTCCTCTTTTTCTGGGGATCCTGAATCTGACGCCAGATTCCTTCAGCGATGGTGGCCGGTACGTGGATCCCGCCGCGGCCATCAGCCAGGCCCAGCGCCTCGTGGCCGCCGGGGCGCGCATGCTGGACCTCGGTGCCGAGAGCACCCGTCCCGGCTCGGTGGTGGTCGATGCCGCCACGGAATGGAGCCGCCTCGAGCCCGTCTTGTCAGCTCTGACAGAGACCCTGCCGCACGTCCCCCTCAGCCTGGACACCCGCCACGCCGCCGTGGCCGCGAAAGGCCTGACGGCCGGCGCCTCGGTCATCAACGATGTCGATGGTTGCAGCGATCCCGCCATGTTGGACCTGGTCGTGGGGTCCACCTGTGGGCTCATCGCCATGCGCAGCCGCCGCCATGGCGAGGGGTTCCTCATGCCCACCTACGACGATCCCACTCCGAAAGACGCGGCCTCCGCCATCACCGAACTACGCGCTGTCCGGGACCGGTTGCAGGGGGCCGGAATCCTGGCTGATCGCGTGCTGCTGGACCCCGGCTTCGGCTTCGGCACCACCTTCACGGAGGATCTCGCCCTCTGGAATGCCCTGCCACGGCTGCCAGCGGCCCTGACCTGGCCTGCGGACCATTTCTGCATCGGCATCTCCCGCAAGCGATTCCTGGCGGTCCAGAGCGGCACACCGCGCCTCGCCCCGGACCAGAGGGACACCCTCACGGCCACGGCCCACACCGAGGCCATGGCATGGGGCTACCGGGTGTTCCGGACCCACAGCGTCCTCTGAGGCATCCACGGAGGGCATCGGTTAATCTGGCGGCATGAGTCTTCGCTACTTCGGAACCGATGGCATCCGTGGGGTCGCCTTGCGCTCCCCCCTCACCCTGGAAGAGGTCTCCCGCTGGGGCGCCGCCTGGGCCCAAGTGGCCCGGGAGGCCGGTGTGAAGCGGCTGGTGGTGGGCTGGGACCCGCGATCCAGTTCCGGACCCATCTCCGAGGCGTTCATCCTGGGCCTTGGGATGGGCTTGAAAGTGCAGGTCCTCGGCATGGTCCCGACCCCTGCCGTGGCCTGGACCGTGGCCAGGCTGAGCACGGAGGGCCCCAAGACCTGGGGCCTCATGATCTCCGCCAGCCACAACCCGCCCGAGGACAACGGCCTCAAGGGCTTCAACGAGCTGGGCGAGAAGCTGGAGGAAGATCAGGAACGGGCCATTGAGGCTGCCTTCGAGACCCTTCCCGAGCCGACCACCATTTCCCTCCCCCCCGAACATCTGGACCTCGGCCCCTACCTGAGCCACCTGGGCGGCATCACCCTTCCCCGGAACTTCGGGGTGGTGATCGATTGCGCCCATGGGGCCACCGCGGAGGCGGCCCAGGAGCTCTTCCACGGCGATGCCATCCACTGGATCGGCGTGCCCGCCGATGGGCCGTCCATCAATGTGGGCGTGGGCTCCACGCATCTCAATGCCCTGTCCGCGGCCGTCGTGGCTCGGGGCGCCCAACTGGGCATCGCCTTCGACGGGGACGGCGACCGCTGCCTGCTGGTGGATGCCCAGGGTGATCTGGTGGATGGCGACCAGATGGTGTGGCTGCTCGCCCAGGACCGCAAGGCCAGCGGCGACGCCCCCCCAGGCGTGGTGGGCACCGTGATGACCAATGGCGGACTGGCCCAGGCCCTGGCCCAGGCGGACATCCCTTTCGTCCGCACGCCGGTGGGTGACAAGTTCCTGCTGCGGGAGATGGCCAAACGCGGGTGGGATCTGGCCGCCGAGGCTTCGGGGCATCTCATCCAGAAGCGCGTCGGGCCGAGTGGCGATGGCATGGCCGCCGCGCTCGGGGTGCTGCACGCCCTCCTGCACCGGCCGGCCGAACGACGCTGGGCCTGGACCTTCCGCCCCTGGCCCCAGCGCCTGGTGAACGTGGTCGCCAGGGACCGCCGGGCCGTGGAATCCTGTCCGGACCTGGTGTCCGCCATGGCCACCATCGAGGCCCGGTGGGGGGAGGGCGTGCGCCAGGTGGTCCGCTGGTCCGGCACCGAGCCCAAGCTCCGTCTCATGGTGGAAGCGCAGGAGACCGCCTGGGTGGACCAGGCACTGCAGGAACTCGAATCCGCGGCGCGCTGCGATCTGGACTTGACCTGACATGGCCCCCGATGTCCGCCGCCCCGTGGACCGCTGGCTGGTGCTTTTCGCGCTGGCTCTGGTCGCCGTGGGCATGGTGTGGATCTACTCCGCCTCCGCCATCAAAGCCTCCCAGAACCACGCGGCCGCCACGGCCTTCCTGACCCGGCAGCTCCTGGGCGGCGCGATCGGCATCGCCTGCATGCTGGCCCTCTCCCAGGTGGATCTGGCCCCCCTCCAGGACCACGCACGACCACTCCAGATCACCTATGGCATCCTGGTCCTGCTCCTGGTGGCGGTGCTTTTGTTCGGGCCCAAGGTCAACGGCGCCCATCGCTGGATCCGCCTGGGAGCCATGAGCCTCCAGCCTTCAGAGCTCTTCAAGCCCCTGTCCGTCCTCATCGCCGCGCGGTGGATGGTCCGCCACCGCGAAGCCTGGTCCAGCCATCGCGATGCCCTGCCCAAGCTGCTGGGGCTGGCTGGTCTCATGTCAATCCCGCTGGCCCTCATCCTGCGCGAGCCCGACTTCGGGACCTCCTTCCTCATCGTGTTCGTCACGCTGATGGTGGTGTTCCTCGGCGGCGCGCCGAAATGGATCTTCGCCATCGCGATTCCCGTGCTCGGCGCCCTTGGCACCGCCTTCGTGGTGCTTTCACCCTATCGACTGGCCCGCGTGACGAGCTTCCTGAACCCTGCGGCCGATCCCCTCGGCAAGGGGCACCAGGCGCTCCAGAGCCTCGTGGCCGTGGGCAACGGCGGGTTCATGGGCGTCGGCTTGGGCGGCGGGAAGCAGAAGCTCTTCTTCCTGCCCGAGGCGCACACGGATTTCATCTACGCCGTGATCGCGGAGGAGGCAGGTCTCATCGGGACTGTCGCGATCCTGGCGCTCTTCATCGCGATCCTCTGGCGGGGCTATCGCATCGCCAGGCGGGTGAACGATACCTTTCTCAAGCTCTGCGCCATGGGCTTCGTCCTGCTGCTGGTGGTGCAGGCCCTGATGAACATGAGCGTGGTGCTGTCGCTGGCGCCCAACAAGGGCATCCCCCTGCCCTTCATCTCCTTCGGTCCCAACAGCCTCATCGCCAGCCTGGTCTGCCTCGGCATGTTGCTGGCCATCAGCAAGGAAGCCGGTTCAGTCTAGGCGCAGGGGTTCGTCGTCTTCATCGTCCACCAGGGTGATGTTCGAGCCGCCGCCCAGCAGCACCGCGTCCTCGTACATGTTCTTGAGCTTGGGCTCGAAGCGCTCCGCCTGGGCCAAGCGTGGATCGGGCCTCAGATCCAGGGAGAGGCGCTGCAGACCCCGCAGGGCGGAGGGATCAAGCCCCAGGATGGCCGCGTGGATCTTCAGGGGGTTGCCGGCCTCGGTGCTTCCCATGCGGGTCGTGCTGAAGAGGACCTCCCCCTCCCATCGCAGCTCTGTGACCAGGGGTCGGAGATCCATTTGCTTGAGCTGCTTGCGGCCCTCGACCCGGCCTCCCTTCTCCCACAGCCATTCCGCCGCGGATAGAAAAACGGCGGTGCGCAGTCTGGCCTCATCCGCCTGGTCGATCGGGCAGTTCCAGCGCCAGTGGGAGGCGTCCGCCAGTTCCCCGAGCGGCGAGGCGTAGGGTGCATGGGCCTCCCAGCGATGAACCCGCAGCCCTTCCGGAAGCCGCCCGTTCAGCCGGTTCATCAAGAGTTCTGGTGCCTCGAGCGATCCCACCCGGAACACGGCCTCGGCCCATTCTGAAAGCCCCCCGGCACCCGCGGGCAACGGCAATTCCAGCCGCAGCGAAAGTCGAGGTCGTTTGCCGAAATCCAGGGCCAACCGGAATCCTTCGAGGCGGAAGGCCTCCAGGAAAATCGCGTGCATGTCCCCTTCGTCCAAGTCCACGGCCTCGCCGTCCTTCGCATAACCCAGGCGCACGGTGGCGCGTCGGCTGTCCAACCGCCAACCTGCCTCACGCCGTTCTCTTGCCCTGGCCGCAAGCGGTGCCACCAGCGCAGCCATCTGCTTCACGCTTTCCGCTCCAGCGTTCCGGCGCTCGGCGCGGATCAGGCAAGCGCCTTCCTCGACCAGCTCCTCATCCGACAGCCACTGGATGAGCCTCGCGGGATCGGTCGGTTTCCCCTGGAGGGCGCGGTGAAGTGCCTGGAGAGCATCGGGTTCGCGGCTTGGCGAGCCTTCCGCCATGGCGGCCAGGAGCGCCGCGAGCCGAGCCTGGCGGGCCAGGGCCTCGGCAGGAATCGAGGAGTGATGGGTCGGTGCGTTCACGGTTTCAGGATAGTGAGCCCGGCACCCTGGCGCGGAAGAAACAGCGCCAGGACAGCGTGCAGAAATCGAGAAAAAATTCACCGCGTTACTGAGAGACCGAGGTGGGATTTCCACATCCTTTGTGGGAAGCGGGTGTGCAATCCGGGAGAATTCCTTCCAGCTCAAGCCACTTGGGTCCGTGCTGATTTTTGGTGGCAGGTTCCCCCATGAATGGTTGGTTGACAGGTGTCACCGGGCTCGTTCCCTCCGCGTCACCGATACAGTCTTTGCCTTCCACCGTTGAACCCGGCAAGCTGGAATCCACATGATCCACGACCCTTACATCGTCCCTCCCCTGCCCGCCTCGTGGCCGTACCAACCCGGCAAGCCGCTGCGGCCCCTCGGCTGCCGGGTGAACCTCGAACTTCCTGGACTTGGTGGCGGCTGGCGAGTCTGCACACCCGGTGGCCAGGTCATCGCCGGGGAGGCGGTGCCCCTGGAAGGTGCCTTCGGGCGCGGCGGCATTCTCCGCGCTGGCGATGTGGTCATGCGTCCTTACCGCCGTGGCGGTTTGCTGCGTCACCTGAACGAACGGACCTACCGCACCCATCTGCGCTTCGCGGCAGAACACGCCGTCCATCGCGGCCTCTGGGAAGCGGGCTTCCCCACTGTCGAGCCCCTCGGCTATGCGTGGCGTCCCAGCGGCATTGGCGTGGAAGGCGTGCTGTTCACGCGCCTGGCTCAAGGCGAAGCCTGGCCGCGCCGTTGGGATCTGAGCGCCGAGCGCACGGAAGCCATCCGGCGCGTGATCACTTCGCTTTGCGAGTGGGGCCTGTGGTCCCCCGACCTGAACGCCACCAACATCTTGTTGCCGCCCGATGGCGGCGCATTGGTCATTGACTGGGATCGGGCCGGTTTCGAGCCCGCGGGCACGGACCTGTCAGCCCGCTACCGGAGGCGGCTCGAACGCAGCCTGCGGAAGCTGGGAGCGCCTCCGGAAGCCATGGCCGTCATTGGATCCGCACCGCTTCCTTGATGAGCACGGGCTTCACCGGCAAGTTCAGGAAATCACTGCGCTTGTTGCTGGTCTTCACTGCCTTGATGCGGTCCACCACGTCCATGCCCTTGATGACCCGGCCGAACACGCAATAGCCCCAGGTCTTGTCGTTGGCCTTGCTCTTGAAGTCCAGCGAGGGATTGTCCACCACGTTGATGAAGAACTCGGCCGCGGCGCTGTGGGGGTCCGGCGTCCGCGCCATGGCCACGGTGCCGCGCTTGTTCCTCAGGCCTGCCGCCAGGGCGCGATCGGCCTCGTTGGGGATGGAGGCATCCGTGCGCTTCTTTCCGAGGTAGTCCACGTAGCCGCCGCCCTGGATCATGAACCCAGGAATGACGCGGTGGAAGATGGTGCCGTTGTACTGGCCCTTCTTCACGTACTTCAGGAAGTTCTCCACCGTCCGGGGCGCTGCCTGCGGCTCCAGCTCCATCACGATCACGCCCATGGACGTGGTGAGTTTCACCTGGGGCTTGGGGCCGGCGCTCAGGGTCATGGCGGCGAAGGACAGGAGGGCGGCGATCAAGGGTCGCATCGGGGAATCTCCGGGGGGGTCCCCCAGCATAGCGTCACGCCACCCTCCGTGCGCCAGAGGGCAGGCCACCGTTGCAGCCAAGCCTCCGGCGGCGTAGGGTGGAAGCCTCGTCACACGATATTTGAGGGAGCTGCCATGCCCGCCTACCAGCTCACCGTGAATGGCCGCGCCCGCACTGTGGACGCCGACGCCGACATGCCGCTTCTCTGGGTCCTCCGGGACACCCTCGGCCTCACCGGCACCAAGTTCGGGTGCGGTCAGGGTGTCTGCGGCGCCTGCACCGTCCACCTCGACGGGAAGGCTGTGCGGTCCTGCCAGGCGAGTCTGAAGGAGGCCGCCGGACACGCGGTCGTCACCGTGGAGGGTCTGTCGAAGGATGGTTCCCATCCCGTGCAGAAGGCCTGGATCGCCGAGGACGTGGCCCAGTGCGGCTACTGCCAGCCGGGCATGATCATGACCGCCGCGGCGCTTCTCAAGCGCAAGGCCCACCCCTCGGACCACGACATCGACGAGGCCTTCGCCGACCACATCTGCCGCTGCGGCAGCTATCCCCGCATCCGCAAAGCCGTGAAGCGCGCCGCCGGAGGTGTGAAATGACCAGCCGCCGCGATTTCCTGAAGGTCACCGGCGCCACGGGTGCGGGCCTTGTGCTCGGCTTCCATCTCGAGGCCAAGCCCCAGCCTGGCGAGACCGCCAAGGCCGTCTTCCATCCCAACGCCTTCCTGGCCATCCGCCCCGATGGCACCGCCCAGATCACCGTGCCCAAGGTCGAGATGGGCCAGGGCGTGCGCACGGCCCTGCCCCTGGCCCTGGCGGAGGAACTGGACCTCGACTGGTCGAAGGTCGAAGTCGTCACCGCGCGACCCGGACCGGATTTCCGGGCCATGAACACGGGCGGCAGCACCAGCGTGAGCACCACCTGGGTCGCGCTCCGAAGGGCCGGCGCCGCCGCCCGGGAGATGCTGAAGGGCGCGGCGGCCGCCCAGTGGAAAGTATCCGTGGGCCAGTGCCGCACGGAGAAGGGCTTCGTGCTGGGGCCCGACGGGAAGAAGCTGGGCTATGGCGCCCTGGCGGAGGCCGCGGCGAAGCTCCACGTGCCGAAGGACGCTCCGCTGAAGAAGCCCGGCGAGTACCGCCTCCTGGGCAAGCGGACGCCCCGCTTCGACGGTCCCGCCATCGTCACCGGCAAGGCGATCTTCGGCCTCGACGTACGCCGCCCGGGCCAGCGCTTCGCCACTGTGCTGCGCTGCCCCGTGATCGGAGGCCAGCCGAAGGCCTGGGATGAAGGCAAGGCCAAGGCCGTGCGGGGGGTGAAGGCCGTGGTGAAGGTGCCCACGGGCATCGCCGTCATCGCGGATAGCACCTGGGCCGCCTTCAAGGGCCGGGACGCTCTGGCCGCCACGACCACCTGGGACGAGGGGGCCGCGCGAGAATTCAGTTCCGCCGCACTCGAGGCGAAGGCACGCGCCGCCCTCACCGGCCCCGCCGATGACGCCCGCCGCGAAGGCGATCCCGCGAAGGCCCTGATCGCGGCCGCCAAGGTGCTGGAAGCGGAATACAACTTCCCCTACCAGGCCCACGGGACCGTGGAGCCCATGAACGCCACTGTCCTCGTGGGCGCCGACGGTGCTGAGATGTGGGTGGGCAGCCAGTCCGCGAACCGTGCCCAGGAGCGGGCCGCGACAGCCCTGGGCCTCAATACCGAGCAGCTGAAGGTGAACGTGCCCCTCATCGGTGGTGGCTTCGGCCGCCGCCTCGGCACGGACTTCAGCACCGAGGCCGCCCAGGTGGCCAAGGCCGCGGGCGGAGGACCGGTGCAGGTGGTGTGGGACCGGGAGGACGACATCCGCCACGACCTGCACCATCCCGCGACGCTCCACCGCCTGCGGGCGGGGATCGACGGCGCGGGTGCCCTCGCGGCCTGGACCCACCGCATCGCCGGTCCCGCGGTGCTGCGCTCCTGGACCGGCGGGCAGAAGGCCCCGTCCCAGGCCACCACGGAAACCAACGGCGCCTACGACATCCCCTACGCCATTCCCGCCATCGCCGTGGACTTCGCGGAGGTGGAGGCGCCCACGCCCCTGGGTTGGTGGCGCGGCATCCAGATCGTGCCCAATGTCTTCGCCCGGGAGTGCTTCCTGGATGAAGTGGCCCATGCCCTCGGGAAGGATCCCCTCACGTTCCGTCTCGAACTCCTGGGCGATCGCGGCATCGTCAAGTTCGGCCGGGACGCGGCCGACATCCGGCGCCTGAAGAAGGTGCTGGAAGTGGCGGCGGAGAAGGCCGGCTGGGGCCGCAAGCTGCCCGCGGGCCACGGTCTCGGCCTTGCCTGCCACGCCTATGACGGCCGCACCTACGCCGCCGAGGTGGCGGAGGTCTCCGTGGTGAAGGGCCGGCTCAAGGTCCACAAGATCACCTGCGCCGTGGACTGCGGCCTGGCGGTGAACCCCGCGGGTCTCGAGGCCCAGGTGGAGGGCGGCATCGCCTTCGGCCTCTCCGCGCTGTTCTCCCAGATCACCTGGGAAAAGGGCCGCACGGTGCAGACGGGCTACCATGACTTCCCCGTGCTGCGCCTCGGGGACATGCCCCTCGTCGAGACCCATGTGATCCTCAGCGCCGAGGCCCCCTCGGGCATGGGCGAGCCGCCCGTTCCGGTGGCCATCCCGGCGGTGCTGAACGCGGTCTTCGCCGCCACGGGGAAGCGGATCCGGAAAATTCCCATTGAGGATGGATTGGTCTAGTTTTTCAAATCCCGCCCGCGACCTCCCAACGGTTGTAGGATGGTGCCCCGATCCCCATCCGGAGGTGCCCCATGGCGGCGTACACCCTGTCGGTCAATGGCCAGTCCCACACGATCGAAGCGCCCCCGGACATGCCCCTGCTGTGGGTGCTCCGGGACCGTATCAAGCTCACGGGCACCAAGTTCGGGTGCGGGCAGGGCCTCTGCGGCGCCTGCACCGTCCATCTGGGCGGCGAGGCCGTGCGGTCCTGCGTGACGCCGGTGAGCGATGTCGGCGCGAAGCGCGTCACCACCATCGAGGGCCTGGACCTCCACGGCGCCCATCCCCTGCAGAGGGCCTGGATCGAGGTGGACGTCGCCCAGTGCGGCTACTGCCAGACCGGCCAGATCATGACCGCCGCGGCCCTGCTGGCCAAGCACCCCAAGCCCACGGACCGGGACATCGACCAGGCCATGGGGGAGAACGTCTGCCGGTGCGGCACCTATCTGCGGATCCGTGAGGCCATCCACCGGGCCGCGGGCCAGCGGAAGGAGGTGGCCCCATGAGCACCACCCGCCGTGATTTCCTCAAGACCACCGGGGCCCTGACCCTGGCCTTCTCCCTGCCCGTGCGGCTGAAGGGCGCGGCGGCCCAGGCGCCGGAACCTGCGTTCCAACCCAACGGCATGCTCCGCCTCGATCCGGACGGCTCCGTCACCATCTGGGCCACGCGCACCGAGATGGGCCAGGGCGTCCGTACCAGCATGGCCATGGCCATCGCGGAAGAGCTCGAGGCGGACTGGTCCAAGGTGAAGGTCCTCCAGGCCTCCACGGCCCCGCGGTTCGGTGACCTCGGCGTCACCGGCGGCAGCCAGACCACGCTCTCCACCACCCTGGCCCTGCGGAAGGTGGGCGCCCAGGCCCGGGAGATGCTCCTCCAGGCCGCCGCGGACACCTGGGGCGTGGCCAAGGCCGAATGCCTCGCCCGTGCCGGCCGGATCCAGCACCCACCCACGAAGCAGAGCCTGGCCTACGGCGACCTGGTGGCCCGGGCCGGCAAGCTCACACCCCCGGCGGAACCGCCGCTGAAGGCATCCAAGGACTTCCGGATCCTCGGCAAGGATGCCCGGCGCCTGGACGGCCCGGACATCGTCGCCGGCAGAGCCCAGTTCACCACGGACCTCCACCTGCCCGGCATGCTCGTGGCCAGCATCGAGCGCTGCCCGGTGTTCGGCGGGAAGGTGAAGTCCTTCGACGCCTCCGCCACCTTGAAGGTGCCTGGGGTGAAGCAGGTGCTGGAGGTGCCCAGCGGCGTGGCGGTCTTCGCCGAGGACACCTGGGCCGCCTTCGCGGGCCGCGAGGCACTGAAGGTCCAGTGGGACGAGGGGCCGGCCGCCAAGCTGGACAGCGCCTCCATCCGCAAACAGTACGAGGAACGGCTGAAGACCCCCGGCAAGGTGGTGCGCCAAGTCGGAGACGCGGCCCAGGCATTGCCAAAGGCCGCCAAGCGCATCAAGGCCACCTACGATGCGCCCTTCCTGGCCCACGCGACCATGGAACCCATGGTGGCCGTCGCGGATGTGAAACCCGGGCACTGCATGATCTGGGCGCCCACCCAGGCCCCGGGCATGGCCCTGCCTGCCGTCGAGCAGATCACGGGTCTGAAGGCCGACCAGATCGAGATCCAGGTCATGCTGGCGGGCGGCGGCTTCGGTCGCCGGGCCATGGCGGACTTCATCGCGGATGCGGTGGCCTGCTCCAAGGCCGTCGGCGCCCCCGTGAAGGTGCAGTGGACGCGCCCCGACGATTTCCAGCACGACGGCTACCGGCCCGCCACCCTGCACGAGCTGGAGGCGGGCCTGGACGGCCAGGGCCGCCCGGTGGCCTGGAGCCACCGGTTCGTGGGGCCCTCCATCGCCGCCTCCAACCACCTCCCCTGGCCCCCTGAAGCCGTGGAGCTGGCAGGCGCCGCGGACCTGGCCTACGACATCCCGAACCTGCACGTGGAGTGGGGCCAGAGCGACACGCCGGTGCCCATCTGGTTCTGGCGCGCCGTCCCGGCGAGCTTCAATCCCTTCGTCACCGAGTCTTTCCTGGATGAGCTGGCCCACGCGGCCGGGAAGGATCCCCTGGCCTTCCGCCTCGAGAACCTGCCCAAGGGCCCCCTGAAGCTGGGCAAGGACACCTTCGATCCCGCCCGGTACCGAGCCGTCCTCAAGCTGGCCGCAGCCAAGGCCGGGTGGCGGACCCGGAAGCTGCCCAAGGGTTGGGGTCACGGCATCGCGGCCCATGCCTACCTGGACTGCGGAACCTATGTGGCCCAGGTGGCCGAGGTGGAGGTCAAGGCCGATGGCGGCATCCGGGTGCATCGCGTGGTCTGCGCCGTGGACTGCGGCATGGCGCTGAACCCGGGGAATGTGAAGGCTCAGATGGAGGGCGGCATCGCCTTCGGCCTCAGCGCGGCCCTGTACGACGAGATCACGCTCAAGCACGGCCGCGTGACCGCCGAGAGCTTCGCGGACCAGCCGATCCTCCTGCTCCCCTCCATGCCCAAGGTGGAGGTCCACCTCGTGCCCAGCGACTTGCCGCCGGGCGGCGTGGGTGAGCCGGGCCTGCCACCCCTGGCTCCCGCCGTGGCCAACGCGGTGTTCGCGGCCACCGGCAAGCGCTTACGCAGCCTTCCGCTGCTCCCCCCGGCGCTGCGCAAGGCCTGAGCCGGCTCGCTTTCGATGGTTAAGGATCCACCACGGAGACACGGAGCATGGGCACACGGGAGACGCCGGGTTCGGATGCCCATGAAGAATCCGAAGCCGGCGTCTCCCGTGGCTTCCGGCCTAGCCGGAAGCGGCCTTCGGCCTGCCCATGGTGGAGGGTCACGGAGACCTCCGTGCCCCCTCTGTGACCTCGGTGACTCCGTGGTGGATCTCTATCTTTGAACGCAAGTTGAATGACAGCACGGCATAATCTCCTCATGCACAAAGAACTCCAGGACATCCTGGCGCTCGTCCGGGGCGGCGGAACCCCCGTGGCCCTGGCCACGCTGGTCCGCGTCGAAGGCTCCAGCTACCGCCGCCCCGGCTCCCGGCTGCTCACGGACGGGCAGGAGGTGCTGCGCGGCTCCCTCAGTGGCGGCTGTCTCGAAGGCGAAGTGATGGCCCAGGCCCGGGAGGTGCTGGGCGACGGCCAGCCCCGCCTGCTCCGTTACGACCTGAGAGGTGACGCGGATCTCGTCTGGGGCAGCGGCAGCGGCTGCGAGGGTCTCCTGGACATCCTGGTGGAGCGCCTGGATCCCACCGCGCCACCCGAGTGGCTCGCCTGGGTCGAGCAGGCCCAAGCCGCGAGAACCCCCCTCACTCTCCACATCGATCTCACCCCGGAACGTTTGGGGATGCGCAGCATCCCCTCCCAGCCGGACGCGCAGGCGTCCGGCTTCGTCGAAACCTTCGCCCCGGTCATTTCCCTCTGGATCCTGGGCGCCAGCGACGACAGCCGGCCCCTGGTACGGATGGCCAAGGAGCTGGGCTGGACCGTGGGCCTGCTGGACCACCGCCCGGCTTTCGCTCGGCCCGAGCGCTTCCCCGAGGCGGACCGGGTGCTTTCGGGCCATCCCGCCGTGCGGGTTCCCGGGCTGGAATTGGACGCTCGCAGCGCCGTGGTGCTCATGACCCACAACTACCTGAAGGATCTGGAAGCCCTGCGCGCCCTGGCCGTCTCCGATGCCGGCTACCTCGGCCTCATGGGCAGTCGGGCTCGCAGCGCAAAGCTGGTGGCGGAGCTGGCCGCAGAAGATCTCTATTGCGGGGAGCGCCTGCACAGCCCCGTCGGCCTGGACCTGGGCGCGGAGGATCCCGAGACCATCGCCCTGGCGGTGCTGGCGGAGATCCAGGCCACCTTCCAGGGCCGGGCGGGCGGCTCCCTCCGCACCACGCGCACCCCCGTGTCGGCTCCGTGATCGCGGCCGTGATCTTGGCTGCGGGCGAAGGCCGGCGCATGGGCGGGCCCAAGGCCCTCTTGCACATCGACGGGGAGACCTTGCTGCGCCGCGCCACCCGGGCGGCCCTGGCGGCGGGCTGCGACCCGGTGGTGGCCGTGATCGGAGCATGGGATCCGGACCTCGACGGTGTGGAGGTCCAAACGGTGGTCAACACCGATGCCCACGAAGGCATGGCCAGTTCCATCCGCCGAGGCATCGCCGTCCTGCCCGCGAAAGTGGATGCTGCGCTGCTCCTCACCGTGGACCAGCCCGCGGTGGACGCGGAGTTGCTCAAAAACCTCCTGGCACTGGCCGCACGTGCTCCGGAGCGGCCCACCGCATGCGCTTATGCGGGCACCCTGGGCATCCCCGCCGTCCTGCCGCGACGCCTCTTCCCGGATCTGCTGGCCCTGAGTGGGGATCGCGGCGCCAAGGCGATCCTCCTGCGTGAAGCCACCGCCACGCTGCCCTTTCCGGGTGGTGAAGCGGACCTGGATGTGCCCACCGACCTCGAACGGTTCAAGCGCTAAGGCTGGGCTTCTTCTGCAAATGGTCATAGCGCTTGCGGGCCTGCTCCAGCTCCGAGAGGTGCATGCCCGCCCATTCACAGAGGGCCCCCAGCGGCCCGATCAGCGTGTGGCCGAGCTTGGTCAGCTCGTACTCCGTGCGGGGTGGCACCTCGGGGAAGACATGGCGCGTGACCAAGCCGTCTCGCTCCAGCTTGCGCAGCGTCTGGGTGAGCATCTTCTGGCTGATGCCGCCCACCTGCCGGTGGAGATCGCCGTAGCGCTGCTTGCCCTTCGACAGGAGATAGATCAGCAGGGTCGTCCACTTGTCGGCGATGAGATCCAGGGCCTGGCGAGTCGGGCACTGGGCGCTGAGGACGTTGGGAGCAAGGGTGCATGCTTTGCGAACCATTGGGTGCCTACCTTCCAAAATGGTGCCTACTTTCTTTTTGATCGTAAGCACCTAAAGTTTGGATCACGGGCCAAACGAATGCAAGTGCCCGAAAAGGAGACAAGGATGACCCGAATCGCCATCGTGTTCCACAGCGGCTATGGCCATACCAAGGTGGTGGCGGAGAGCGTGAAGGCTGGCGCCGAAACCATCCCCGGGGCCAAGGCCCTGCTCATTCCCGTCGAAGAGATCGACGCCCACTGGACGGATCTTGAAGCCGCGGATGCCATCGTCTTCGGCAGCCCCACCTACATGGGCAACGTGAGCGGCCCCTTCAAGACCTTCATGGACGCCAGCTCCAAGCCCTGGTTCGAACGGAAGTGGAAGGACAAGCTGGCCGCCGGCTTCACCATCAGCGGCAGCCCCAGCGGTGACAAGTTGAACACCCTCCAGTCCCTGATGATCTTCGCCATGCAGCACGGCATGATCTGGATCGGGAACGCCGAAATGCCTGGCAACGAGGAGGGTATCAACCGTCTTGGCAGCTTCACGGGCCTCATGGCCCAGGCCGGTCAGGTGGCCCCCGACGTCGAGCCCAATCTGGCCGATCGCAAGAGCGCCGAGTTCCTGGGCCAACGCATCGCTGCCGCCACCGTCCGATGGGCGAGGGTTTCATGACCTAACCATCCTTGAACCAAGAAAATATCATTCCTGAGAATTTATCCAGATCCGTTAATCTGGAAGGCTGAAACAGGAGCCCCGGCATGTCCGACCTCATCCAGCACCTGACCGACCAGACCTTCACCGAGGCTGTGGCCCATGGCTACACGGTGGTGGATTTCTGGGCACCCTGGTGCGCGCCCTGTCGCGAGCTGGCCCCCATCACTGAAACCTTGGCCGCGGAATTCAAGGGGAAGATCGGCTTCGCCAAGCTGAACGTGGATGATTTCACCCCGCTCTCCGAACAATACGAGGTCCTCAGCATGCCCACCCTGGTGATCTTCAAGGATGGCCAGCCCTTGGATCGCATCGTGGGCTCCCTGCCCATCGACCAGCTGCGGACCCGCATCCAACAGGCTATTTAATCTGTTTCCATCCCCAATCTGAGGCACCCATGAGCACCATCTCCGGCGAAAGCCTGCTCCAGCAACTCAACTGGCGCTATGCCACCAAGAAGTTCGATCCCTCGAAGAAGATCTCCACCGCCGACTGGGCCGTGATCGAGAAAGCCCTGATCCTCACGCCTTCCAGCTACGGCCTGCAGCCCTGGAAGTTCATCGTCGTCACCGACCCCACCCTCAAGGCCAAGCTGCGCCCCGCCTCCTGGAACCAGTCCCAGGTGAAGGACTGCAGCCACCTGGTGGTCCTCACGGCCAAACGGGACATCACCGAGGCCGATGTGGACCGCTTCATCGACCGCATCGCCGAGGTGCGCGGTGCCACGGTGGAGAGTCTGGCGGGTTACAAGGGCTACATGGTGGGTGACCTCGTGAACGGCTCCCGCCACGCCATCATCCATGAGTGGGCGGCCCGGCAGACCTACATCGCCCTGGGCAACCTCATGACTTCCGCCGCCATGCTCGGCGTGGACGCCTGCCCCTTCGAGGGCATCGAACCCGCCAAGTACGACGAGATCCTGGGCCTCAAAGGCACCGGCTACACCACCATCAGCGCCTGCCCCCTGGGCTACCGTGCCGCCGATGACAAGTACGCCAGCGCCCCCAAAGTGCGCTTCGAAACCAAGGACGTCGTCGATCACCGCTAAGCGGAGCCAGTGAAGTAGAAAGATAACGACTCTCGCAGAGGGACGCGGAGAAAGCGGAGGACGCAGAGGAAGACTTTTCCTTCTCCGCGCTCTCTGCCTTCTCCTCTTTTCTCTGCGAGAGTATTTCTTTAAGGCCACTTCCCGCGCAGGAGGTCCACATGCTGACCCGTACACTCGGAACCCAGGGACTCACCGTTTCCGCTCTCGGCCTTGGCTGCATGGGCATGTCGGACTTCTACGGCCACCGGGACGACGCTGAATCCACGGCCACCCTCCTCCACGCCGTGGACCGCGGCATCACCTTCTTCGACACCGCCGACATGTACGGCCCGCACCTCAACGAGATGTTGGTGGGCAAGGTCCTGGCGGGCGTCCGGAATCAAGTCGTGATCGCCACCAAGTTCGGCATCCTGCGCGACCCCACCGATCCCTCGGTGCGCGGCGTCTGCGGGCGGCCCGACTATGTCCGCAGCGCCTGCGACGCCAGCCTGAAGCGGCTGGGCGTGGACACCATCGACCTCTACTACCAGCACCGGCAGGATCCCGAGGTTCCCGTGGAGGACACCGTGGGCGCCATGGCCGAGCTGGTTCAGGCCGGCAAGGTGCGCTTCCTGGGCCTTTCCGAAGTCAGTGCGGCGACCTTGCGCCGGGCCTTCAAGGTCCATCCCATCAGCGCCGTCCAGTCCGAATACTCGCTCTGGACCCGCGATCCCGAAGAAGGTCTGTTGCAGACCTGCCGGGAACTCGGCGTGGGCTTCGTGCCGTACAGCCCCCTGGGACGAGGCTTCCTCACAGGCCAGATCCAGAAGTTCGAAGACTTCGAGCCTGACGACTACCGTCGGAACTCGCCCCGGTTCCAGGGCGGGAACTTCCAGAAAAACCTGGACCTGGTGGCTCGCCTCCAGGACATGGCCGCCGCCCGCGGGTGCGCGCCCGCCCAGCTCGCCCTGGCCTGGGTCCTTGGTCAGGGCGGGGATATCGTCCCCATCCCCGGCACCAAGCGCCGGGACCGCCTGGACGAGAACCTGGGCGCCCTCGATCACGTTCTCTGCCCCGGTGAACTGCAGGAACTGACCGGGCTCTTCCCGCCCGGTGCCGCTGCGGGAACCCGCTATCCCGAAGCGGCGATGCACATGGTGAATCGCTGAGGCATCCAAGGAGCGGAGGCGCCATGGCCCACCGCAAGGATGCCTATCCCGACAATGCTCCCGGTCCCTTCTTCGTGGACCGCACCTGCATCGACTGTGGCACCTGCTACCAGTTCGCGCCGGATACCTTCGCGGATGGCGGGGACCACGCGCGGATCCATGCCCAGCCTGGCGACGCTGCATCGAGGTTGCGGGCCTGCATGGCCCTGGTGGCCTGCCCCGTGAGTTCCATCGGCACCGATGACAGGACCGACGTTCCCGCCGCCACAAAGGCCTTTCCGCATCCCGTGGCGGAAGACGTCTACTTCTGCGGCTACACCAGCGAGAAGAGCTTCGGCGCCTGGAGCTACCTGATCCGACGGCCTGGGGGCAACGTGCTGATGGATTCCCCCCGGGCCGCCGAGCCGCTCATGAAGAACCTGGAGGCCCTGGGCGGAGTCGCGATGATGGTCCTCAGCCACCGGGACGATGTGGCTGATCACGCCGCCTACCATGCACGATTCGGTTGCGAACGCGTGATGCACCGGGCGGACGGCTTCGCCGGCCTGGAACACCTGGTGAACGGCGACGAACCCATCCGCCTGGCCGACGATCTGCTGTTGATCCCCACCCCAGGCCACACGGCGGGGAGCGTCTGCCTGCTGTACCGCGATTTCCTTTTCACTGGGGACCACCTCTGGTGGAACCCGGACCAGGGGCGCCTGTCCGCGTCCCGAACCTACAACTGGCATTCCTGGAAGGAGCAGCTTGACAGTCTGGAAAGGCTGCTCGCCTTCGACTTTTCCTGGGTACTGCCCGGCCACGGCAGCATCTACCAAGCTGAAAATCCGACCATCATGAGGGCTGAGCTGGAACGGGCCATCGTGGCCCTCAAAGGCTCTTGATCGCCGTCTCGTGCAGGCCGTGGGAGACTAGGGGCCCCGTCGGAGTCCCCCATGACCACCGCCTCTGAAGCCCCCATCATCACCGCCCCCCGCGGCACCCATCTGCACTGCAAAGGCTGGGTGCAGGAAGCGGCGCTGCGCATGCTCATGAACAACCTGGACCCCGAGGTGGCCGAGCGGCCCGAGGATCTGGTGGTCTACGGCGGCCTGGGCAAGGCGGCCCGGAACTGGGACTGCTTCCACGCCATCGTGAAGGAGCTGAAGCACCTGGCCGACGACGAGACCCTGCTGGTGCAAAGCGGCAAGCCCGTGGGCGTGGTGAAAACCCATCCCGACGCGCCCCGCGTGCTCATCGCCAACTCCAACCTGGTGCCGAAGTGGGCCACCTGGGAGCACTTCCGCGAGCTCGATCAGAAGGGCCTGATGATGTACGGCCAGATGACCGCCGGCAGCTGGATCTACATCGGCAGCCAGGGTATCGTGCAGGGCACCTACGAAACCTTTGCCGAAGCCGCCCGTCAGCACTTCAACGGCACCCTCGCCGGCACCTGGACTCTGACAGCCGGCCTGGGCGGCATGGGCGGAGCCCAGCCCCTGTCCATCACCATGAATGGCGGCGTGGCCCTCTGTGTCGAGGTCGACCGCACCCGCATCCAGAAGCGCCTGGACACCCGCTACCTGGACGAATGGACCGACAACCTGGACACGGCCATGACCCTGGTGCAGCAGTACGTGGACGCCCATGAGGCCCGCAGCATCGGTCTGCTGGGCAACGCCGCGGAGATCCTGCCCGAGATCCTCAAGCGCGGGTTCCAGCCCGACCTGGTCACCGACCAGACCAGCGCCCACGACGAGTACAACGGCTACATCCCCGCCGGGCTCTCGCTGGAACAGGCGGCCATCCTGCGCAAGGAGCAGCCCGAAGCCTATGTGGAGCGAGCCCTCGCCTCCATGCGGACCCACGTGGAAGCGATGGTCGAGTTCCAGCGCCGGGGCGCCGTCACCTTCGACTACGGCAACAACATCCGCGCCCAGGCCAAGCGCGCCGGCTTCGAGAACGCCTTCGCCTTCCCGGGCTTCGTGCCCGCCTTCATCCGGCCCCTCTTCTGCAAGGGCATTGGCCCCTTCCGCTGGGCGGCCCTCTCAGGTGACCCCGAGGACATTGCCGTCACAGATGCCGCCATGATGGAGCTGTTTCCTGAGAACGAAGGCATGATCCGCTGGCTCAAGGCCGCCAAGGAGAAGATCGCCTTCCAGGGTCTGCCGGCCCGCATCTGCTGGATCGGCGCGGGCGAGCGCCACCTGGCGGGCCTGAAGTTCAACGAGCTGGTGCGCACCGGCAAGGTGAAGGCGCCCATCGTCATCGGCCGCGACCATCTGGACAGCGGCAGCGTGGCCAGCCCCAACCGCGAGACCGAGGCCATGAAGGACGGCTCCGATGCCGTCAGCGACTGGCCGCTGCTCAACGCCATGACCGCCGTGGGCGGTGGTGCCTCCTGGGTGAGCTTCCACCACGGCGGCGGCGTGGGCATGGGCTATAGCCAGCACAGCGGCGTGGTCATCGTGGCCGACGGCACCGAGCGTGCCGACCGCTGCATCGCCCGTGTGCTCTGGAACGACCCCGCCATGGGCGTCTTCCGCCATGCTGATGCCGGCTACGAGACTGCCCGGGAGCATGCGGAGGCCATCGGCCTGCACATCCCCATGAAGGGGTGAGCGCCGTCTCTGTGAGCTGGATACCTCAGTACCTGCGGTAAGCTGTCGATTCTCCCCATTGAGGTATCCATGGCTGCCCGGTTTTCGTGCCTGCTGTCCGTCCTCCTGCTCAGCGCGTCGCTGACCGCAGGCCCAAAGATCAAAGCCCCCGCCCCTGCCCCGAAAGCCCAGATCCCACCGGTGGACACCGCCCGCCTGGCGGCTCTGAAAGCCCGTAGCATCGGCCCCGCCATCATGGGTGGCCGGGTCTCGGACCTCGCCGTGGACCCGGTGAATCCCGATACCTTCTACGTGGGTCTCGCCACGGGCGGGGTGTGGAAGACGGCGAACGCGGGAACCACCTTCTCCCCCCTCTTCGACAAGCAACCTGTTCAATCCATCGGTGCCTTGGCCGTGGCCCCTTCTGATCCGAAGGTGATCTGGGTGGGTACTGGCGAGGCCAACGACCGCAACAGCTCTGGCTGGGGCAACGGCGTCTACCGCTCGACGGATGGTGGCCAAACCTGGGCCCGCGCGGGTCTGGAAGGCAGCAGGGCCATCCCGCGCATCGTGGTGCACCCCGGGGACCCAGCCACGGCCTGGGTGGCGGTCATGGGGGATCTGTGGAATCCCGGGGGTGAACGGGGCCTCTTCAAGACAACTGATGGCGGGAAGACCTGGAAGGTCGTCCTCAAGGCCCCCAGCGGCTTGGACACCCGCGTGGGTTGCGGGGAGGTGGCGCTGGATCCCTCCGCCCCGGACACGCTGTACGCCACCCTCTACGCCCGGCGACGCACGCCCTGGTCCTTCAGCTACGGCACGGCCGCCTCAAGCGGCCAGGATGTTGGCGGCATCTACCGGAGCGTCGACGGCGGGGCCACCTGGCACAAGCTGGAGAAGGGCCTGCCGACGCTCACTGGTCGCATCGGACTGGATGTCTCCCGCAGCCATCCGAAGGTCGTGATGGCGGTGATCCAGAGCGACCAGGGTGGCACCGTGGGCATCGACGACCTCCTGAGCCGCGCTGGCGGCGTGTTCCGCTCCGAGGATGGCGGGGAGAGCTGGACCCGCATGAACGCGCTGAATCCCCGCCCCTTCTACTTCAGTCAGATCCGCATTGATCCGGTGAATCCGCAGCGGGTCTACGTGGCCGGCTACATGCTCCATGTCTCCGACAATGGAGGCCGCAGCTTCCGGGAGGATCTCTTCGGCAAGGTCCACTCGGACTGCCATGCCCTGGCCTTCCCCAAGGCCGATCCTCCGCAGGCGGAGCCGCCCCCGCCCGGAGAGCCGGTGCTGCCTCCAGTCACGTCACGGCTGCTGCTGGGCACGGACGGCGGCATCTACCAGAGCTACGAAGCAGGCCAGGCTTGGCTCCATCTGGATAGCATCCCCGCGGGCCAGTTCTACCGCATCACCCTCGACGACAGCACACCCTATCGCATCGCCGGAGGACTCCAGGACAACCTCAACTGGGTGGGCCCCAGCCGCACCCGGTCCAAGGAGGGGATCCTCAACTCCGATTGGACCAACATTGGCGGCGGCGACGGCTTCTCCTGCGCCTTCGATCCCCAGGATCGCGACCTGATCTACGCGGAAAGCCAGGAGGGCATGCTGCACCGCTTCAACCTCCGCACTGGTGAACTCAAGGCGCTGCGACCGAACCCCGCGGAAGGTCAACCCGGCTTCCGCTTCAACTGGAATGCACCGCTCTTCGGCAGTCGCCACAACCAGGGCGCCCTGTACCTGGCCGGCAACCGGGTGTTCCGACTGACGGAGCGCGGGGAGAACTGGAAAGTCATCAGCCCCGATCTCTCCACCCAGGATGCCCAGAAGACCACCGCCACGGGCAGCGGGGCGGAAACCTACGGCGTGGTGTACACCCTGGCCGAGTCCCCCGTGAAGGCGGGCCTCCTCTGGGCCGGTACGGACGACGGCAAACTGTGGGTCACCGAAGACGACGGGAACCATTGGACCGATCTCAGCGCGTTCGTGCCCGCCCCCGCCCGGGGCCAGTGGATGAGCCGCATCGAGCCCGGAGGCCGGGATCCCAAGGTGGCCTACCTCGCCGTGGATGCACACCGGGCCGGCCTCTACGCCCCCCTGGTCTACCGTACGGCCGATGGCGGGCACACCTGGCAGAGCCTCGCGGCCAACCTGCCTCCGGACGTGCCCGTGAAAGTGGTTCGGGAGGATCCAGTGAATCCCGATCTGCTCTATGCGGGCACCGAGGCTGGCCTGTTCGCAAGCCTCGATCGGGGCGCCACCTGGGTGAAGCTGGGCGGCCTGCCAGCCGTGGCCGTGGACGATCTTCAGATCCAGCCCCGGGAGCACGATCTCGTCATCGCCACCCATGGCCGCAGCGTGTATGTGCTGGATGATGTCGCCCCGCTGGAGACCCTCACCACCGAGGTCGCCGCCAAGCCGCTGGAACTCTTCCCCGTGCGCCCCACCCAGGGGGCCTACCTGCTGCCGGGCTGGGAAGAGTCCGCCGGCAAGGGGATCTACCGTGGCGAGAACCCGCCGGAGGGCGCGCTGCTCACCTACTGGATCCGCGATCTGGGCGATGAAGCTCCCAATCTGACCATCACCAACGCCGAAGGTCAGCCCGTGGCCACCTTCCCCCTGCCCCGCACGCCGGGCTTGGGCCGGGTGGCCTGGAACCTGCGCCCGACCAAAACACTGCTCACCGAGTACGGCGGCCTGGGCCCTGACAAGTTCGTGCGCCCCGGCACCTACACTGCCACCCTGACTCTGGGCGCCCTCAAAGTGCAGCAGAAGGTCCAGGTCACCATCGCCACCGGCATCGAAACCCGCTGACAGCCTCCAGAGAGCAACCATGTCCCGCCCCTGCCCCTGCACCTCCAAGAAGCCCTACGACCGCTGCTGCGGCCCCTTCCATGCGGGCACGGCCCGGCCCGAAACCGCCGAACAGCTCATGCGCTCCCGTTTCTCCGCCTACGCCCTCGGCAAGGTCGATCACCTGATCTCCACCCGCTCCGAAGCCAAGCGCGCCGAGGAGAACCGGGAGGAGCTGGCCACCTACTGCAAGTCCGTCAGCTGCGTGGGCCTCAAGATCATCAGCAAAGAGATGGGCGGCAAGACCGACGACACCGGCGTTGTGACCTTCCATGCCAGCCTCCAGGCCAACGGCCGCCGGACCCTCCACATCGAGACCAGCACTTTCGCCCGGGAGAATGGCCGTTGGGTGTATCTGGATGGGGTCGTGAAGGGGTAACATCTCGCATGCTTGAGCCTCCTGTCCACGGGAAGGGTCCATGCCTGCTCTCAATGCGATCGTCACTCAACGCATCGATTTCGCCCCAGGCCTGATGGTGCTGCGGGTCGCCCCGGAAGGATGGGAGCTCCCAGCCTTCAAACCCGGCCAGTACGCGGTTCTTGGACTCGCCGCCTCGGCACCCCGCTGCGACGATGCCGAGCCCGAGGATCCTCTGCCAGCCCCGGATGCCTTCATCCGCAGGGCCTATTCCATCGCCTCATCCTCCATGGAACAGGAGTATCTGGAGTTCTACATCGCCCAGGTGAAGAGCGGTGCCCTCACGCCCCGCCTGTTTGCCCTGCAAGTCGGGGACCGGGTTTGGCTTTCGCCCAAGGCCACCGGGCTCTTCACCCTGGAACAGGTGCCCGAGGACAAGAATCTCGTGTTCATCAGCACCGGCACGGGGCTGGCCCCCTATATGAGCATGATCCACACGCACCTGCAGCCCGGTCAGCCACGCAGGATTGCGATCATCCAGGGGGCCAGGAATTCCTGGGACTTGGGCTACCGGGCAGAACTTTTCCATCTGCAGCACCTCGCCCGGAACTTCACGTACATCCCCGTCATCACTCGACCCACGGGGGAACTGGTCCCCTGGAAAGGCCACACGGGTCGGCTTCAGGCCTTCTGGGCCCAGCGCGAACTGGAGAAGATCTGGGGCTTCGCACCAGAGCCCTCCCACACGCATATCTTCCTGTGCGGCAATCCCGACATGATCGATGCCATGAAACCCCTGCTCGAGGCGGAAGGGTTCGCGTTGCACTCCAAGCAAGTGCCCGGACAGATCCATGTGGAGGAGTATTGGTGACCCTTCCGCTGGGAAGCGCGGCTGAACCTCAGCCTGCCTGATTCAGAAGGTCAGGCTGCGCGTGCGCAGTTTATGCACCAGCAGGGAAAAAGGGATGAAGAACAAGCGGAAGGCACGACGGTGCCGACGCCGATCGCCGCCGGACCGCAACGCGCGCCGCTCGGTACCGGCTTCGCGGTTGAAGTTCCAGGCGCTCTGGCTGGTTCGCCGGTTCATGTCCCGATCCACTCTCCCGAGAAATATAGAACATGGGGCGCGGTTGCGCCGCCGAGTTGTGAGGGGGAAATGGCAAGTCTCCGAATCTCCTTGCCGATCTGACCGTAACTTGGAGGAAGAAATTGCCTTCAATTTGAAGGGGTCGGTGATTCATGTTGATTTGATTCGTGCATGTGACTATCGATATATATTTCGACAAACACTGTAATAAAACAGATTATCGTTTGGTTCGCAAAATGCTTAAACGCCCGGATGAGTCACTCTCCGGTTCTCCTGCACAGCTTCCAGAGCCAGCCGCCCAAACACCACTCCGGGCAGGACTCCATCCTGGAATGGATCGCCGCGGCCCACGCCCAGGCGGAAATCACCCTCCAGAAACCGGCCACGGATGAAGCGCAGGAGGCCATCACACGGAAGTACCGGAAGCTGGTCATGCGGTTCGGGTGCAGCACGGATCGGATCCGTTCCCGGAACTCCGCCCTGGATGACTTCACCCATACCGACTGGGACCGGATGCGGATCTTCCAGCTCAATGAATACCCGTCGGGCAAGCCCTGCGGCGAGCGGAGCCGCTTCTTCCGGGAGGCCAGCGGCCTCGCCTTCGACCAGTTCTACTCGGAAGAGGCAGACCCACCGCCGGTTCTCATCCGTGTCACCTGCACAGGCTATGTCTCACCCAGCGGGGCCCAGCGGCTGGTGGCCAAGCAGGACTGGGGGCGTGCCACGGAGGTGATCCACGCCTACCACATGGGCTGCTATGCCTCGCTGCCCGCCATCCGCATGGCCGCGGGATGTGTGGAACGGGGCAAGGCCCGGGTGGATATCGTCCATACCGAGCTGTGCACCCTGCACATGGATCCGACCCAGCACCTCCCCGAACACCTGGTGGTGCAAACCCTGTTCGCGGACGGCGTGATCCGGTACTCCGCCTCGCGGATGGGGGAAGGGGCTTCAGTCCCGAACGGACGCGCCAAGCTTGATCAGGTGGCCCCGATCGCAACCGTGGACGAGCTGCCGGGCTACGACGCCATCATCTTTGGAACCCCGACACGGTTCGGCAACATGTGCGCCCAGATGCGCAACTTCCTGGACCAGACCGGCGGGTTATGGCTGAAGGGAACTCTGATCGGCAAGGTGGGCAGTGTGTTCACGTCCACAGCCACGCAGCATGGCGGCCAGGAAACCACGATCACCTCGTTTCATTCCACGTTGCTGCACCACGGCATGATCCTCGTGGGGGTTCCCTATTCCTGCCAAGAGATCATGAACATGAGCGAGATCACCGGCGGATCGCCCTATGGCGCGAGCACGCTGGCCGGCGGCGACGGCAGCCGTCAACCGTCAGAAAACGAGTTGAAGATCGCCCGTTTCCAGGGAAGCCATGTGGCGCAAGTGGCCAAGAAGCAATCTGCCTGACAAGGGACCCGCACCAACGCGGAAGCAGACAACGAACACTTTGATGGCAAGACGACGGAATAGACTGGTCATCAAGCCCCTCCTGGCCCGGGGCTGGTCCATGTTGGGGAGCCCGGTGAACACAATCGAATCCACGGACCTCAGCGATCCCTCCTTTGATCGAGTCGGCGACCCTTTCGCGGAGGTGTCAGCGAGACTGGCGGCAGCAGCAGCCCCAGGTGTGTACTGGCTCGCGGGCTATGCGAAGTACAAAATCCGGCTGGATCCCATTTACCGTGCCGTTCTCCCACTGATTCCCCCAGGCGCGAAGGTCTTGGATCTCGGGTGTGGGGTTGGCCTGCTTGGGCTGCTTTTGACCGCGCGAGGTCTTGAGAATGACATCCACGGCATTGAATGGGATGTAACCAAAGCACGCTTTGCTCGACGGTTGGCCGGACCGATCTCTTCCATCCGGGTGGAGTGCGGCGATCTGCTCAAGGAGCCCTGGCCGGAATGTTCGGTGATCACGTTGCTGGATGTTCTCCACTACCTCCCACCCACTCAACAACGCGCGTTGCTGTTCAGAATCGCCTCCCACCTGCCCGAAGGTGGCCGGCTGCTGGTTCGCGTGATGGACGGCCGCGCCGGGGGCGTGGCGATCCTGACACGCCTGTGTGAGCAGGCTGCCGTCAAGATCGGCTGGAACAGGGCTGCGGACGTGCACTGGCGACCTCTCTCCGCAGTCCGGGCCGACTTGCTGGAAGCCGACCTTAAGCTGTCCCCGGCAACAGCATTGGCCGGTCAGGCGATTGGGAATCAGCTGCTGGTTGGCGAAAAAAGAGCGGCCCTCACCGGGAGCGTCCTTTCCTGATGGGCTTGACCTGAGCGCCGACCCACTCGGGCGGGACTCGAACTGCGCCTGGCTTTGCCAGGCGCCGGTCCCGCTTCGGGCTCGCGGAAAGGGCGCCGACCCATGCCTGCAGGATTCGAACTGCGCCTGGCTTTGCCAGGCGCCGGTCCCGCTTCGGGCTCGTGGAAAGGGCGCCGACCCATGCCTGCAGGATTCGAACTGCGCCTGGCTTTGCCAGTCGCCGGTCCCGCTTCGGGCCCGTGGAAAGGGCGCCGACCCATGCCTACAGGATTCGAACTGCGCCTGGCTTTGCCAGGCGCCGGTCCCGCTTCGGGCTCGTGGAAAGGGCGCCGACCCATGCCTGCAGGATTCGAACTGCGCCTGGCTTTGCCAGTCGCCGGTCCCGCTTCGGCGTGCCATCTAGGCACGCCTCGGGCGGTCCCACTCGCAGGTTCGAATCCCGAAGGGATTCACTCCAGTAAAAAGGCCCCGCGAGCGGGGCCTTTTTACTGGAGCCAACTACAGGATTCGAACCTGCGACCTGCTGATTACGAATCAGCTGCTCTACCAGCTGAGCTAAGTTGGCGCTGGCCTCCCAGTTTGCCCTGGGAGGCTGTATGAATCAACTACTGGGCGAAGCCGGTGGGCAGCTTCATGTGGAGGTTCTTGACGAGGAAGGCCCACTGGTCGGCCCGTTCGGCGATCTGTTTGGCGGTGGGCTTGCCGGCGCCATGGCCGGCGTTGGTCTCGATGCGGGTGAGCACGGGGGCCGGGCCGGCCTGATCGGCCTGAAGGGTGGCAATGAACTTGTGGCTGTGGGCGGGCACCACACGGTCGTCGTGATCGCCGGTGGTCACCAGCGTCGGGGGGTATTTCACGCCGGGCTTCAGGTTGTGCAGTGGGGAGTACTTGATGAGATTCGCAAAACCCTCGGCAGTGTCACTAGACATGTAGTCGCTCTTCCACATCCAGCCGATGGTGAAGGTGTGGTAGCGCAGCATGTCCATCACGCCCACGGCGGGCAGCGTCGCGCCGAAGAGTTCCGGACGCTGGGTCATGCAGGCGCCCACCAGCAGGCCGCCGTTGGATCCGCCGTGAATGGCGAGCCTGGGGGTGCTGGTGTACTTCTCCTTGATGAGCCACTCGGCGGCGGCGATGAAATCGTCGAAGACATTCTGCTTCTTCTCGCGCTTGCCAGCTTCCCACCAGTCCTTGCCGTATTCGCTGCCGCCCCGCAGGCAGGCCACGGCATAGACGCCACCCATCTCCATCCAGACCTGGGACACGGGCGAGTAGCCGGGAGACAGGGAGATGTTGAAACCGCCGTAGGCGTAGAGCAGCGTGGGATTGGTGCCGTCCAGCTTCAGCCCCTTGCGGTAGGCGAGGAACATGGGGACCTTCGTGCCGTCCTTGCTGGGGTAGAAGACCTCCTTGACCTCGAACTCAGTAGGCTTGATGTCCACCTTGGGCTGGCGGAACACGGTGCTGGTCCCCGTTTTCAGGTCGTAACGGTAGAGGGTGGGCGCCTGGTTGTACGAAGTGAAGACGTAGAAGGTCTCGGTGTCCTGACGACGGCCATTGAACCCGCTGAGGTTGCCCAGGCCTTCAGGCTTGATCTCCTTGAGGAGCCGGCCCTTCAGGTCGTAGAGCTTCACGACGTTGAGGGCGTCCACCTTCCAGGTGACCGCGAAGGTATCGCCGAAGAGGTCCACCTCCGCCAGCACGTCGCGGCCTTTCCCTTCGGGGATGAGGTCCCGCCATGCCTTGGGGCTCGGGTCCTTGAGATCCACGGCCACGATCCGGTGGCGAGGAGCCCCGGCATCGGTGTGCACATAGAAGGTGCCACCGTCATTGCCGATGATGGAATAGGATCCGTCGTACTTGTCGAAAAGGGGCACCACCAGGCTGCCGGCTTGGCGGAGGTCCTTCAGGAAGACGCGGTTCTTCCGCTCGGTGCCCTGACGCTGGGAGATGACCAGCCAGTGGCCGTCGTCGGTGACCTGAGCGCCGAAACCCCAGTCGGGTTGGTCCGGGCGCTCGTAGACCACCGCGTCCTTCTCGACGGGATCGCCCAGCTTATGGAAGAACAGCTTCTGGTTCTTGTAGACGGCGGTGAGGGCCTTGCCAGCCTCAACCTTGGGGTAGTCGGTGTAGTAGAAGCCGCTGCCGTCCTTGGCCCAGCTGTTGACGCCCATGCGGCCCGCGGGGAAGGCATCCGGCAGATCCGCGCCCGTGGCCACGTTGCGGACCTTCCAGGTGCTCACATCGGAGCCACCCTTGGACAGGCTGTAGGCCACGAAGGCGCCATCCTCACTGAAGCGCATGCCCCCCAACGCGACGGTGCCGTCCTTGCTGAGGGTGTTGGGATCGAAGAGCACGCGGCCCTTGTCGTCCAGACGTTCGGTCAGGTAGATCACCGCCTGGTTCTGGAGGCCGGTGTTATAGGAATAGACGTAGTACTTGCCATGCTTGCTGGGAGCTCCGAATTTCTCGTAGTTCCACAAGCGGGTCATCCGGGCTTCGATGGCCTTCCGCTCGGGAATCCCCGCGAGGTAGGCCTGGGTCACCTTGTTCTCGGACGCCACCCACGCGGCAGTCTCGGCGGAGCGGTCATCCTCCAACCAGCGGTAGGGATCGGCCACCTTGGTGCCGAAGTAGTTGTCCACCACGTCCGCCTTGCGGGTCGTGGGGTAGGTCAGCGGCGCCTGGGCCACCAGCGCCGATGCGGCGAGAGCCAGAAGGCAGGATCGGGACAAGGCGAGGGGCATGAATGGGCCTCCTGAAGGGCATTTGGGGGTGCCCTCCAGGATACCTCGTAACAAAAGGCTGGAACAATCCCTAGTGCAGCTTCATCCCCAGGTTCTTCACCAGGAAGGCGAGGACATCAGCCCGCTCCTCGATCTGCTTGGCGGTGGGCTTGCCCGCACCGTGCCCCGCGCTGGTCTCGATGCGGGTGAGGATGGGCACCGGGCCCGCCTGGGCGGCCTGGAGGGTGGCCGTGAACTTGTGGCTGTGGGCGGGGACGACGCGGTCGTCATGGTCGCCGGTGGTGATGAGCGTCGGCGGGTACTTCGTGCCGGGCTTGATGGTGTGCAGGGGCGAGTACTTCATGAGGGTCTCGAAGCCCGCCTTGGTCTCGCTGCTGCCGTAGTCGCTCTTCCAGCCCCAGCCCAGGGTGAACTTGTGGAAGCGCAGCATGTCCATGACACCCACCTCCGGCACCGCGGCGCCGAAGAGATCCGGCCTCTGGGTGAGGCAGGCGCCCACCAGCAGGCCGCCGTTGCTGCCGCCGTTGATGGCCAGCTTCGGAGTGGAGGTGATCTTGTGGGCGATGAGCCACTCCGCCGCGGCGATGAAATCGTCGAAGACGTTCTGCTTCTTCTCCTTCCGGCCCGCGTCATACCACTCCAGGCCGTACTCACCGCCTCCGCGGAGGTTGGGCATGGCATAGACACCGCCCATCTCCAGCCAGACCATGCGGGACACCGAGAAGGCCGGCGTCAGCGAGATGTTGAAGCCGCCATAGCCGTAGAGCAGCGTCGGATTCTGGCCATCAAGCTTGAGGCCTTTTTTGTGCACCAGGAACATGGGGATCTTCGTGCCGTCCTTGCTGGGGTAGAAGACCTGCTCCACTTCGAAGTCCGCGGGCTTGAAGGCCACCTTCGGCGTGCGGAAGATGGCGCTCTTGCCCGTCTTCAGATCCAGCCGGTAGATGGTTCCCGGGTAGGCGAAGCTCCCGAAGGTGTAAAAGGTCTCCGCATCCTCGCGCCGCCCGCCAAACCCGCCGGCCGTGCCCAGCGCAGGCAGGGTCAGGTCGCCTGTCTTCTTGCCCTTGAGATCGTAGAACGTCACGGCGGAATGGGCATCCCGCATCCAGGTGGCGATGAAACGCCCGCCCACCAGGGACACGGCTTCCAGCACGTCCTTGCTTTTGGCCTGGGGGATGATCTCGGTCCAGGACGCCGGATCGGCGTGTCCCTTGCGGATGGCCACCAGGCGGTTGCGAGGGGCACCCTGGTTGGTTGTTACGAAGAACCTGTCGCCCTCGTTATCCACCACGCTGTAGCTGGCGTCCATGCGATCCAGGAAGGGTTCCACGGAGCTGCCGGGCTCGCTCAGATCCTTCAGGAACAGACTGGATTCCGGATTGGTGCCCTTGCCGCAGGTGATGACCAGCCAGCGGCCATCGTCGGTCACGCTGCCGCCGATGTACCACTCCGGCTGGTCGGGGCGCTGGTAGATGAGCGTGTCCTCGGACTGGGAGGTGCCCAGCTTGTGGAAATAGAGCAAGTGGTGGTTGTTGACGCCCGTGAGTGCCCCGCCCTTTTGGGGGGCCTCGTAGCGGCTGTAGAAGAACCCGCTGCCATCATTGAGCCAGGACGCGCCGCTGGCCTTGGACCAGCGGATCTCGTCGGGCAGGTCTTTGCCGGTGGCCACGTCCCGGACCTTCCAGGTCTGCCAGTCCGACCCCGCCACGGAGACGGAATAGGCCATGAGCCGCCCGTCCTCCGTGAAGCTCGCGCCGCTGAGGGCCACGGTGCCGTCCTTGCTCAGGGTGTTGGGATCGAGGAGCACTTGGCCTGTGGCCTTGGGATCCTCCGTCACGAACAGCACCAACTGGTTCTGGAGGCCCGTGTTGTAGGAGTAGAAGTACCGCTTGCCCCGCTTGAAGGGGGCGCTGAACTTCTCGAAGTCCCAGAGGCGGGTGATGCGCTCCCGGATCTTCGCCCGCTCGGGAATCTGCTCCAGGTAGGCGAAAGCCACCTTGTTCTGGGCCTCCACCCAGGCCCTGGTTTCGGCGGAGTTGTCATCCTCCAGCCAGCGGTAGGGATCGGCCACCTTGGTGCCGAAGAAGTCGTCCACCACATCGCCCTTCCTGGTCGGCGGATAGGTCAAGGGGGTCTGCGCGGTAAGGGCGGTCGTGATAGCGAGGGCCATGGAAAGAATCCTCATGTGGTGGTCTCCAAGCGGGCAGCCATTCTCGCATCAACCGGAGGCTGATTCCCAGCCGTGCAAGGCCGGGTGCTTGGTGGTAGGGTGCGGACATCCCTGGAGGTCTCTTTGGTCCCGCCATCCAGCAAGAAAGTCTTCGTCCTGGATACGAACGTCCTCCTGCATGATCCGAACTCCATCCTCCACTTCCAGGAACACGATGTGGTGCTGCCCATCGTGGTCATCGAGGAGGTGGACCACTTCAAGAAGGATCAGACCGAGGTCGGCCGCAACGCCCGCACCGTCTCCCGCATGCTGGACAGCCGAATGGGCGATGTTTTTTTTTTCCCTATTTACTTCGTTCAGTTACATATATGGCTAACACCATGTGCTCAAGGTACCGGCGCCACGCCGACCGCGAATTCCGCGAAAAGATCGACCAGTTGTTCCGCGAGACACACAGGATCAAGGGCGAGGCGGCGACGCTCGGGCTCGTCTCCGTGGAAACCCGCGCCCACGATTTCGAGGACATGCTGAACGAGCTGCGCAGCCGCCCGCAGCTCTCCGGCAGCGACTTCCTGCCGCTGGTGGTGCGCCTCGACGAGATGTTCGGCCACCTAGAAGTCAGTCGCGATAGCCATGTTGCTGCCCTCTGCTTGGCTCAGTTTCGTATTGCTCAACACAGTTGCGCTCCTACCCAGGTTTTTCCAGGTGGCGGGCGCTGAGAAATCCAGGATGGATTTCTTCAGCACTTAACTGGACGCCCGTCCATGCCGGACAGGCGCCTGTATCGAGCCTACAACCAGCGCAGTGCCAGCCGCATCACCCGCTCCAGACCCGGCCCGTAGGGCGGGCGGATCAGCGACTGCACCGACCAGCGGCTCTGGTACAGCACGCTTTTCTGGTGCGAGAAGGTGACGAAGCCGTCGAAGCCGTGATAGCGGCCGATGCCGCTCGGCCCCACGCCGCCGAACGGCAGGCCCTCGTGTGCCACATGGAACAGCACGTCGTTCACGCACGCGCCGCCGGACACCGTCTGTTCCAGCACCCGCTCGGTGCGACCGGCGTTGTCGTCGAAGTGGTACAGCGCCAGCGGCCGCGGGTGGCTGTTCACGTAGCTGATGACCTCGGCCAGATCGTCGTAGGTCTTGACCGGCAGCAGCGGGCCGAAGATCTCCTCCTGCATCACGGTCATGTCGTCGGTGACGCCCAGCAGCACGGTCAGCGGCAGCACGCGCTCGCCGGCCGGCACCGGCGCGCCGCCCGCATTCAGCGGGACCACCTGCGCGCCCTTGGCCCGGGCATCGGCGATGTGCGCCTGCAGGCGCTGGTAATGGCGGTCGTTGACGATCCAGGTCAGGTACAGATTCCAGACCGAAATACGTCGCCGGCGATGTTTTTTTTTTTTTTCGCCGCTGCTGGAGCATCTGAATAAAACATCGTCGCCGCCTTCTTCGACGCGGTCGATCGCCGCTGTGGCGCGCTCGATGAACTGGGCGCGGCGGTCGGCTTCGGTGGCTGATGTAGGCGAGCAACGCTCCAAGCTGGCATTTTGACCCAAGGTTCCTCGAACAACGGCAGACCGACCAACAGATTCTCGGCGTCTGCACGCCGAGCAGCGCGTACCCGTCGAGTCGGATACAGGGCCTGGAAGGAGCGGCTGTTCGAAGCCTATCGCTCACCGGAGCCCATTTCGCACACATGGCATTTCCCGGATGGCCGTATTATCGACGTAGTCACGCATCCCAATCCCAAAGGCGGCGTCACCTAGCAATACGTGCCATGTTATGGCTCAGTTACGTGTTGCCGATTGTGATGATATCGGCGTTATTGTTCATCACCACCATAACAAATTAGGAGTACTGAAAATATCTTGAGCAAGTGGACCTCCAACAATAAATCGTACTCATCGGCGCAGTGAGACCGGGCGCAAATCATCTCTTACGAAATCTCAGCACCTGCCTTGCTCGTGGTCATGTTCGCCACCTAGCTCTCGGGCATAGTGAGAGCGGCGAAAGCTGGTGGATGTCACAGCCGCCCTCCAAATGGCTTCTGCGTTTTCTGCTGATTTTCTCTACGTCTCCTTCCACAGAAATAAGCACACCTTTGATAGCATTTGAAAAGAGAGAAATAAATAACAGCTTTCACAATGGGAATGTTTATTTTTTTTTTTTTTTTTTGTAGCATTCGTTCAGTTTCCTGTCAATGCCTACAAGGGGATAAAGACCGAATCGCTCGAAATGGAAGTGCTGAGCTGGATAACCGACGAAACCGGCGAGAATCCTTTGCAGCGCGAACGTAGCGAACTACTTGAAGCTGCGGAGGGCTTGCGGAGAACGGCTGATCGAGGTTGGGGCAAGGAAAGGACGGAGCCGAAGACGAGCAAGCGTGGGAATTCTCAGACTACCTTGAGGCTGCGACTGGAAAGCTGGCAGAGTTGATCGAGGCCCGGCGGGCTCTCGAGAAGCCCAGGCGACGAAACATCAACGCGACGAACTTCTCGCCGGCCCATGAAGGCATTCTGCCCTGTGTTCGCCGCTGTGCATCCGTCCCGGCGCACGCCTTGGGTCTCAATATTGTTCACCGCCGCGCTTGCTGTGGCGCTGGTCGTCGTCGTCGGCGATGATGGAGTGAAGAAGCTTGGCGGCACCACCGAGCGCTGCTCCTTCTGTGCGTCTTCACCGGAGTTAATATTGCTTTCTGGCGCTGCGCCGGGACAAGGTCGAACACACCAGTTGCGCGCGCCTCCCGGGACGCCGCTTCCTAGGCGCGCTCTTGTGCGGCTATCTCGCCCTTCCGGTGCTTTCCGGTCGGCCGGCGAGCGACTACGCGGTCGCGGTCGGTCTGCTGGGTGTCGGCATGGCGCTGTGGGAGGTGAATTCGACGATGGATCAATCGTAGCGCGATCAACGCAAAGACGATCAAGAAGAGCTGAGGGGCGACAAAAAGAGAGCAAAACTCTTGCACGCCCCAGGGACTACCGTTCCCGGCACCGAAATGAATGAATCGGGATTTTAATGTAATTAACCGCAGTGTGACAGGCCGAAACAGCCCTCGCATGCGCGACTGAACCGCATCCCTTGATCCGCGCCCCCGTGCGAGGAAGCCAGTTGCTTCGCCGCGTTGCTCGAGTTTCCGTCGCGAACCATTCGCCGGTTCGCGACGGGAAAGGCGTTAGAGCGCGCGGAGGATTGCACCAGGTCTTGTTTCTCCGTCGCCGTCAGTTTGGTTCCGATGACCAGGTTGAAACGAACGAATACCTCAAAGAGTGGAAGGGCCCGTTCATGAAATCCAAAAAAAAAATATTTTTTTTTTTTTTTTTTTTGTTGCAGCAGCTTGAACAACAAGATGTGAGCTTGATCGGTACGATCTACGGCGGCTTGTCCCGCCCTGATCCGCTTGTTGGTGAGCCCTGCTAGCGTCGGGTCCGGACCACCGCCTCGCCGGCGCCCGGGCCGCACGTAAAGCACGGTGGCGGGAGACTGGTGAGGGTGCAGAAGGTCTCGCCTCCGGATCAAAAAAGCTGAATCCCAATGGCGGCGGGGCCTGCATTAGTAATTCCCGGAAATGGCCGGCTTACCTGAACATCTACACACAGAAAGACCGAGGTCATCACTAACAAAAATGGTTTTTTTTTTTTTTTTTTTTGTTTTATTTCTTCGTAAGTTTCCTATTTGTTCAGGCTCTCCCACTGATACCAACCCCCACGGACACCGAGTGCCACCGGAACGGGGAGCTGATGCCCGTGCCGAGCGCCTTCGCGAACGCCTCCTTGGCCGCGAAGCGCTTGGCGAGGTGGCTCGCCTTCTGGCTGGTGTGCGCGTAGCGCACCCGCTCCTCCGGCGTGAGGATGCGCGTCACGAAGCGCTCGCCCCAGCGCTCGAGCGCGTCGGCCACCCGCGGGATCGACACCACGTCGGTTCCGACGCCGACGATCATCGCGCCGCGCCCTCGAGGAGCCCAAGATCGCCCTGATGGACGAGACCGACTCCGGCCTCGACGTCAACCTAGCTCGCATCGTCGCCGAGGGCGTCAACGCCCAGCGCAACGGCCCGTCCGCCCCGGCATCATGCTCATCACCCACTACCAGCGCCTGCTCGACTACGTGCCGGACTCGTACACATGCATGCACGACGGCCGCGTGAAGAGCGGCGACAAGAACCTCGCCCTCGAACTCGAGGACAAGGCTGTTCAAGCTCGGTGAGGAATCCTTCACGTGGCCGCACCTGGCCGTGGACCAAGCCGATGAACAAGCGCGTCGCCGAAGCCGTACATCATCCTCCAAGCAACAAGGCAGCTTCGATACAACATCCGTTCCTCGACCTCCGGGCCAGGCACGAGCTGAAAACGGAAACGATCAACTTCCTAGGCTCCGCGTGTGAGAGAGAAGGCCGGCCATTGATTCGGTTTCGGCCATGTTCTTCTGCTCGCCGTGATCGTATTGCTGCCTAACCAGTGCCGACTGCGCCCGAGGCGGGAGGAAAGGGGCGCTGGAGCAGGGGAGAGCCAGAGGCGGGCGGTTCTGGCCATGCGCCGGAATTATAGGCGTCGGATCAGCGCACCGTCAATGCGTCGCGTGCGGCGCGAGTTGTCGTCGGCGGCGCAGCGCCTGAAACGGAGGGATTCGTGACTGATAATCCGCAGGACAAGAATCAGCTCGTCGACGAGATCATCGAAGTGATCGCGTCGGAAGGCTCGTGGTCGCACAAAGCAAAATCACCCCCGACGCGTCAATCCAGAGCCTCGACCTCAAATCCGTCGACATCGTTATGATTACACGGCGCTGGACAGTTCAACGTCTACATCCCCATGGACGGTTCGCTGCAGGAAGAACCAAAGACGTCAAAAGTCTGATCGAGGCAATCGCGGACCACATCCAGAAAGACGCCGAGAAGCAGTAAATGTCATTCTCGCCAAGCGCGGCCGAAGGGCGCCGCGTCGTCATTTCTGGCATGGGCGCGGTCTGCGCCTCTGAAGTCGGCAAAGCTATGGGAAGCGGCGCGCGACGGCGTCGCCCAAATTCGTCCGCTCAAGACGGAGCACCCTTATGACGGGCGCATGAAGATCGCGGCGCAGGTCCCTGACTTCAATCCCGGCGACTATCGAACCCAACGTTCTTCCGTTCTGCGATCCCTTTACGCAGTTCTGCATCGTCGCCGCCGACGAAGCGGTGGCGCAGGCGGCCTTCGGACGCAAGGACGTCGCCGGGCCGAGAACGGCCGTCATCATCGGCTCCGGCATCGGCGGCATGACGACGATCGAGGACAGCATCTG
>CAVPLE010000110.1:0-26717 GCA_963705865.1 uncultured Holophagaceae bacterium
CCATCGTATTGCTGCGGATGTTGCGGTCCAGGTTGGTGAGCTGTTTCCAATCCAGGTCAGGCATGGCGCCCTGCTTCACGAGGTCTGCCACCAGCAGGTTGGGAACGAAGCTTGACAGCGTCTGCTCCACACAACCGTAGGGGTACCCGATGAGGTACGGCAGCGAGGGCGCGGCCAGATGCTCCAGGTTGCCCACGGGCGTGAGCACCAGCGTGGCGTCGCCCTTGGCGGCCGGTGGCGCCGGGATGGTGAGGGTCTGGGACCCGCCATCCAGCACCAGGGAACCCGACAGCGAGGCGGGCACCAGCTGATCCAGCACGGTGACTTTCTGCCGTTCGGCATCCTTCAGGCCGCCACCTTCCACCCGGGCCGTGACAGTGAGCGGGCCCGTCTTATCGGAGAGCAGCGGCAGGGCGAAGCGGTACTCGCCCTGGTCCTGGAGGTTGAAGCTGGCTTCGGGCGCGCCCGAGAACCGACCGTTCTGAACATCCAGCCGGATCTTCCCCTGGATGGGCTGGCCGGAGAGGTTGCGCACCAGGGCGATGGCCCGGGCCTCCTCCCCCACACTCAGCGTGCGGGGCAGCGTGAGCGCCACCTGCAGCGGCTTGGAGGCCGGCTTCGAGGCTCGGCCGACACCTACCTTGGTGTCGCCGGTGATGGCTGTGGCCGTGGCCCGCCAGGCTGTGAGGTTGTCCGGCAAGACCAGATCCACACTGGCCTTCCCGTCGCGGCCCGCGGCCACGAAGGGCACCCAGTGGGCCGTGTCCTTGAAGTTCTGGCGCACCTTGTCGTCGTCATCGGCCTTGAAGTCGCCGCGCTTCGTCTGCTTGAGGCTCCATACGGGCCGCTGCCGACGCAACAGATCATGGAAGCTCCAGTCCGTGGAACCCGACCGCAACACGCCGTGGCGGCGGGTGGGGTGGAAGAAGCGCACGGGGTCGGGGTGCAGCTCCTGGCTCAGGGCGTAGATGGCCTCATCCACCACGCCCACGCTGAGGTCCGCGGCGGAGGGTTTCCCGGAGGCGTCCTTCACCTCCACCAACACCTTCATGGGCTGACCCGGCTGGTAGCGTTCCTTGTCCGTGGTGACGGCCACCTGGAGGCGGCGATCCCGCTTGGGCACGCGGAGGGGCACCTCCACCATCTGGCGGCGGCCCTCGGCGACGATCTCGAAGACGGCCCAGACATTGGGCTGCATGGCGGCCGTGACGGGGATCTCCACCATGGCGGTGGTGCCCGCCACAGTGCGGTTCTGGTCCTGGCCGAGGCTTTCATGCTCGATGGCCCAGTGCAGGGTCAGCTTCGGCCGCGGCAGCTGGACCAGGACGCGCGCCGTGTCACCGGGCTGGTACTCGGGTTTGTCCGCGGCGGCACGGAGGTCCGGCACCGCCGGCAGCGGCGTGCCTTCGGCGGCCACGGTGATCTGGCGCTGGGCCGTCACGGGGCGTCCCTTCGAATCCTTGGCTTCGGCCACCAGCAGGAAGGCACCGCCTTCGGGAATGGTCAACATGGCCTGGGGACCCCGAGCCGAAGCCACGGTCTCGCCGGGCTTCAGGGCATTGGGCCGCGACCACCAGTAGGCACTATCTTTCTGGGCCACGATGCGGGCGGCCCGCAGCGCGATGGCCACGCCGGGAACGTCTTTGCCGTCCAAATCCAAAGCGCGGGCAGTGACTTGGAAGGGCTTACCGGGGAGGGCCACCTGGCGATCCGCGGCGATCATCAGCACCAGGTCGCCGGCGGCGGCACGCACCTGGGCCTGCCCGCTGTTGCGCTGGCCCGAGGCATCGGCCACCTTCACCATCATGCGCCAGAGGCCATCGCTCTCGGCCTTGAAAGCCGGCAGGTCGGCCTGGCCTTCATCGTCCAGTTCGAGCTGGCCGCTTTCCATCAATTCGGGCGCGGGACCGGCATCTTCGTCATCCCAGATCCAGCGGGACTTGGGCGGAACGACCTTGTAGAGGAACCAGTCCGCCTTGGCGCCGCGGACAGCCGCGCCGTAGAAATAGCGGGCGTTCGCATGGAACGCCAGCGAATCGCCCAGACCCACCTTGGCCTTCTCCGTGGTGACCTTCACCTCGAAGGCGGGTTTCACGAACCGCTCGACCTTGAATTCGGCCTGGCCGGGGCCCTGGGGCCCCTGGAACACCAGGCGATAGAGGCCCAGGCGGCCGGCGCCGGGCAGGGTGAACTGGGCGGCGTAGGTGCCGGTCTCGGCGTTCAGCAGCTTGGCCTGGCCCTCCGTCACCTTCGTATCCTCAGGGTCCAGGACCGTGAAAGGCAGGCTCGTCGAACCGTTCACCACATGGTTCTCGCCGTCCTCCACCCGCCGCAGGATGGCCTTGGCGAAGACATCCTGGCCGGGGCGGTAGAGCGGCCGTTCCGTGAAGGCGTAGAGGCGCTGGCGCACCGCGGCCGCGCTTTGCCCTTCGCTGGCGAGGAGGGCGAAGCTCGGGCCGCTGCGCGCCATGACCACGCGGCGAACGCCGGGCGTGACGGCGACTTCAGCCTTGCCGACACCATCGAAGGTCAAGGCCTGGCCCTTGCTCCCTTCGATGACTTGGCCAGAGGCGCCGGCCTTCGGCGCCCCGTCGCGCCCATCCACGGCCTGCACGCGGAGCTTTGCCCCGTCCTGCTCTGAAAGCAGGGCCAGGTCCGTGACCATCCAGGGGACGTAGGCGGCGGCGCTGCCCCGCAACACCTCCACCAGGTAGAGACCCGCGGCCTGGGCGGGCAGCTGCACGCGGCTGGTGAAGCCGTCGTCACCCGATTCATCGTCCTCGTGCCCCTTCTTCCCGGCGATGTCCTCGCTGACCTTGGGCACGATCTCGGTCACGAAGGTGATGCCGGGCTGGCCTTCCAGGGGAAGGGCGGAGCCCTCCCGCACCGGTGCCGACGGGGTCTTCGCGGACGTCAGGCGGTCCGCCTGCTTGGCGGCGTCCCGCAGTCCCTGGGTGGCTGTGCGATGCACCGTCACGAAGGCCCGTCGGCCACCCCAGAGCACCGCCTCCCGCAGGACATCCAGGGGATCCTCGGCGGCGCGTCCCCCCTCGGCGGCGGCCGAGCCACGGTTCAGCAGCACCTTCTTCAGGAAAGCCTCGGGCTCCTCCACGCGGTAGACGCGGATGCGCGCTTCGGCGGGAATGGGGCCCGCCGCCTCCAGCAAGCCTGGCTTCCCGGGCAGGGTGGGACGCAGGGTGGCGAAGGCGCCGGTCCAGCCGCCCTCCCGCCAGGGGGCTTCGGCGGTCCGTTTCTGGGCCGAACCCGTGGTGGGCAAGAGCAGAACGGTGGGCAGGAGCAACGTGAGGAACGGGCGAAGCCAGCGCATGTCAGGACCTGGGAAGGGAAGCGGATTCGGAAGGCTCGTCCGCCAGCAGACGCCAGCGGTAGAGCCCCAGGAAGGCCGGATTTTCAGGGAGGGGACGGAAGTCGGGCTCGGGGTGGTGCAGCAGGTCGTCGAGGCGGACGCGGCGGATCTCGCCGGGCTGACGGGTGGCGCCGCTGCCCTCGGGTCCCGTGTGGTAGAGCAGCATGGGTGCCCCATCCACGTCGGGGCGCACGAAGGCCATGGCGTGGTCGGGCTGGGCGCGGGCGCCGCCCCGGGCGAAGAAGATCAGGTCGCCAGGGCGGGCAAGGGCCAGGTCGCGGCCCAACGACACGCAAGCCAGGCGGCGGAGGAAGGCCCCCTTGGCGAAGGGTCGGGGTCCTTCCGGAGTGGGGAAACCGCTCCGCCAATCCGCCACGAAGGTTGGCGAGGGATCCTGCCCGGGGGGTCCCGCGGTGAAGGCCACGCGCTCCCGCCAGGCCACCGTGTGCGGGGCAAGGGCCTCACGGAAGGCGAAGCGGAGCAGGCCCGCGCAGTCCCTCTGGGCAGGTTCCCAGGCGGGGCTGGGGCCTTCGAGCTGCTGCTCCAGAATGGCCACGAACCAAGTCTGGAAGGCTTCGCGGTCACCTACATCCGAAAGAACCCCCGCTATTCGCGCGGCGTGGGATGGAATGGACAAGGACTGTCGAAAACCAGGCCAGGCCGTGACCTGGACCGCGGCCGGCCCATCAGAGGACAGGAAGAAGCCCCCCGCCCCCCGCCAAGCCGGAACCCCTTCCACCTGCACGCCCCAGCCAGGTCGGCGAAGGCCCAGGAGCGACCGGCTATCCACCCGGATGCGGACCACGGGGTTGGCCGGATCCGCCTCCAGGACCACCCGGTGCCGGATCGGCACCAGCAGGACCGCGGCGGCCAGGACGGCACCCCCGGTCAGGAGGTAGCGGGAGTTCATCGGGGCCGCCCCTCCAGGCCACCCGCGGTCCAGTTCCATTCAATCCGTACGGGTCCCAGGCTCTTCAGGGCGCCGAGGAAGGGACCCAGGCTTGAGGCCAGCTCTGTGGCGGCCTCGTCCTCGCTGGTGGTCTCGCCGATCCACCAGCCGCTGCCGGTGCGACTGCGGAGGAAGGCCAGCAGCAGGTTCTCCAGCTCCTTCGATACGCGGGTTCCGTCGATTTCCATGCGGGCCCAGGCGCGAGAGTCGCGGTCGGCCAGCGTCGGTGCCTGGCCCTGGAGCCCCGCCGCCACCGCCTTCACCGCCGCATCGTCGGTACCCAACACCAGCGTGTCGGCCACCAGGGTCCAGGCAGGGCGGAAGGCCTGGGCGGTCAGCACCCGGTGCAGCTCCGTGGCGCCCAAGACCTGTTTCTGGTTCTGCCCCTTGAAGAGGCGCGGCAGCACCTTCTTCATGAGGTTCTCCACCTGAGCGCGCTTAGGGCCCTGGATGGGCAACGCCAAGGCCAGGCTGGGTGTCATGCCCGGCTCGCCATAGCCTCCGAAGGCCGTCACCTTGCCGTCTCGTTGGGCCTGCATGGCCCGCCAGGGGTCCTCTCGTCGCAGTTTGGCAAGTTCCATCAGTGACGCCTTCTCAGCGGGCCCCAGGGGCGGTGCGGTCACCCAGCCGTTCCAGAACAGGGCCGCCCCGCGCAGGTCCAGACAGGTCTGCAGAGCCGCCGCGTCCTGGCGCAGGCCTGTCCGCTGGCGCTGACGCTCCTGGGCTCTGGCGAGGGCCTCTTGGTAGCCCTTCAATTGGGTCGGGTTCAGCGCTCGCCCGCCATCGGCGAAATCAGGCATGTGGGGCAGCTTCACCTCGCTGCCGTCATCCACCCGGAGCACCGCTTCCACCAGCTTCTCGGTTGGCCCCGCCCCCAGGGAGACCGCCAGGGCACCCGTGAGGGGCGCGGCCTTCGCCACGAAAGGATTGGGCCAGGCGCCCTGCTGGGCGTTGGCCAGACGGCGGCGGAGGGCCTGGGTCTCGAAGGCCGCGCCCGCACCCACGCGGGGGGCCAGCCAGAAGGACAGGTCCGTATCCGGCGCCATGGCCGACAGTGCGACGCGAGCCCACTCCTGGCGCTCGTCCAAGGACGGCTGCGGCCCCGGGAACAGCAAGGCACGCAAGGGAGCCTCCCGGTCGCTGATCCAAGTGCCTTCCGCCCTCTGGATCAAGTGGAAGACACCCCCGGACCCTCTCAGCTGCTGGACTTCCGTGGATGTGCCAGGACCTGTCCATGTCACGACCCGGGTCCGTGCGCCGGCACTCAATGGATTCAGCTTGAGCAGAGCCATCACGAGCTGCGTGCGGGTGGGAAGGTCGCCGGGGATGAACACCAGGGTGCCCCGGAGGGCTTCTGCGCCCGCACGGTCCACTCCGTAGTGCAGCAGCCAGGCTTCGCGGTTGGCGAGGGGCTCCAGGGCCGGGGAGACCTGCTTCAGCCAGGGCTCCAGATGCCGCACGGCGAAGCCTGCGCGGCTGCCCTGGGCGAGCGAAGGAATGATGCCGCTGGCAGGAGCGCCGGAGGCGGAGCCGGTGCCACCACTGAGGGCCGCCAGTCTTTCGAGGCCTCGCCGCAGCTGCTTCAGGTGGATGAGCACGCCGGGTTGAGCTGCCTGGCCAAGACCTTTCGGCAGGGTGGCGGTTCCCGCTTGGGTGAACAGTGCTGGGCTGGGGATCCACTGGAAGCGCCAGCCGCCCTTGTCCAGGTGCAGGCCCAGCCCATGGGTCCAGGGACGATCCACCCGGTCGGGAGAACCCAGGTAGGCGAAGGGATCGGCGCCGGGCTGGCGGTAGCCCAACCGGTAGAGGAAGAGGGCCACTTCTGGATCGCGGGTTTTCAGGGCCTCCTCGGCCCACACGGACACGGAGCGCTGGCCGAGGAAGGCCAGCGCCACCCGCCGCGGTTCACCGCTTTGCTTCAGATGCTCCATCAGCTCGGCCCATTGTTCATTCGGGGTCATCTGATCGAACGGGATCGCCTTCCAGACGCGCTGGCCCTGCAGGTTCGTGCGGTAGGTCGACCAGTGTCGAGCGCGCTCCTGCGCCCAAGCTGGCACTTGCGCCGGGGCCGCTACCCCGACCAGGATTGCCAGTACGCACAGACCCTGCGCGAGTCGCCTCATGCCACGCCCCCTGCCCCGCACTGGAACCTCCGGTGTCGAGCGATGCTATCAAGCTGGGGACACGGCGCAAGGGACCTCTTGGGATTTTTTGCTGGCAGACTGGACCCATGTCGGACCGCCGCGTGCTCGTGAACCTCCGGGGCCTGCTGACCCCTGATCCCACCCGGGTCTGGGGAGTGGACCGCATTCTTGACGCGGCCCTGGCCCTGGAAGATGGCCGGGTGGCCTGGATGGGTCGAGCCGTGGACTTGCCAGCGGGCTGGAGGGACGCGCCCAAGGTGGACGGTGGCGGTGCCTGGGCCACGCCGGGTTTCGTGGATCCCCACACGCACCTGCTCTTCGGCGGCAATCGCTCGGGCGAATTCAACCGGCGCCTGCACGGCGTCAGCTACCAGCAGATCGCCTCGGAAGGCGGCGGCATCCGCGAGACCGTGCGTGCCACCCGCAACGCCCCGGTGGAGGAACTGGTGGCCTCGGGCGAAGCACGCTTGAAGGCCTTTCGCGAACGCGGCGTGGTCCACCTCGAAGGCAAGACCGGCTACGGGCTTGAACTCGAAGCGGAATCCCGGCTCACGGCCGCCTATGCAGAGCTGAAGAAGCGGGGCTGGAGCCTCGATGTCACCCTGCTTCCGGCCCACGACCTGGCCCCGGAATTCGCCGGGGACGCCGAAGCCAACGCCCGGGCCGTGGCCGAGAATTGGCTGCCGGAACTGGTGCGCCGCCATCCCGGTGTCGCGCGATTCTGCGATGTGTTCGTGGAGACTGGCGTCTACACCGCCGACCAGGGCCGCCGCATCTTCGAGGCCGGCAAGCGCCTGGGGCTGATCCCGCGGATCCATGCCGACGAGCTCACCTGGACCGGCGGCGCCGAGCTGGCCGCGGAACTGGGGGCCGCCAGCGCCGACCACCTCATGTTCTGCAGCGAAGCCGGCATGAAGGCCATGGCCGCGGCGGACGTCACCCCCGTGCTGCTGCCGGGTACCACGCTCTTCCTCGGCATGCGCGACTGGGCCCCGGCCCGGAAGATGATCGAGGCGGGCTGCCGCGTGGCCCTGGCCACGGACTTCAACCCCGGCTCCTGCCCCTGCGTCGACCCGCTCACGATCCTCCGCCTGGGTTGTCTCCAGCTGCGCATGACTTTCGAGGAAGCCTTCACCGCCATGACCCTCCACGCCGCCCGCAGCCTGCGTCACGGCGATCTCGGCCATCTCCATCCAGGCGCCCGCGCCGACGTGCTGCTGTGGGACGTGGAGGAGCTGTTGGAATTGATCTATTGGGTTGGAGAACCTTTCAGGCCGAGGCTCCTTCCAGCGTGATTCCGCCCAAGTGCGTACATTACCAACGTAGGATGTGACGTGCCTTCCCGGAGCCCGCATGCGACGGATCGCCCTCCCGACCCTGACCGCCCTCCTCGCCCTTCCCCTGGTGGCCGGGGAAGCTCAACGCGCCAAGATTCAGCTGTTCGGTGAACAGACCTCGTTCCACCTGAGCCCTGTGCTCTTCGTGATCGAAGGGGGACAGACCTACACGACCCAGGACCAGCCCAAGGATCAGACCTCCTGGGGTCTCCGCCTCTCCATCGGCCTGGACGATGAGGCCAAGTGGAATTTCGAACTGGCCGTGCGGGCCAAGAAGAAGAGCCCTTTCACCTATAGCGGTCCCGTCAGTCCGTCCTTGAATGTCGACTTCACTCAGGACGGTCTGGAATATGGCTGGTGGGGCCCCGGATTCACCTATGCCTTGAAGCTTGGCCCTGTGTTCACCCTCAATACGGGATTGGATTTTCGCATCGAGCGCATCACCTACTTCCTGCCCGCGGGTGTGGTCGTGGCCGAGGGATACTCCGAAACCACCATCTACGACCGACCCTGGGCCCGGATGGGCCTCACCTTCACGATTCCCGTCTCCGCACGGGTCAGGCCCCAGATCGGCGTCGAAGGCGCCGTGGCGCTCGTCCGGAAGAAGGTCAACACCTTCTCGGCCACCCAGTACGTGGACCCCGAGGACGTGCGCCGCGGTTTGGCACCGAACACCTCTTTGAGCTTCTTCGCGGGCATCAGTTTCTGATCCGATCGACGAGGCGAAAGGCTGTCGCGGCGACTTGTGGCGACCCGTACAAAACGAAGCCCCGGGCCGATTCCCGGGGCTTCTCCTGCGAGTGCGGAGGGTCTACTGTTCGGCGTGCCTAGAGACCTCCTGCACGATGTGGTAGATGCGTTCCTTGGCGCGGAGTTTGGTCTTCTTAAGTTCCACCTCTTCCAGGGATTCCTTGGCAGAGAGAGAGGGTTTCTTCTGGAGGTCGCCCAGGCGCGAATCAGCCGCCTTGTGTTCCTCCATGAGCTTGCGGAATTCGAAGTGTTCCTTCATCAGGCGCTCCTGAAGATCTGGGCGCAAGAAATCCATGAATCCTCCTTGCCTAGGCGGGGCCGGTACGGACTCCGCAGGGTGATAGGGTGGCCCAAGGGTAGGACCACCCCGCAGGGCGTCAAGGGGCAATCCGAGACTCTATGGAACCCTTTTGATTTTCACTACTTCCATGTAATTCTTGGTCCATGTCCCTGATCGTCGACGCGCTGCTCCTGGAACGGGTGGACGGGGTCCGCCTGCTGGGACCCCTAAGCCTCCGACTGGCCCCCGGTGAGCGCGTGGGGCTGGTAGGCGAGAGCGGGTCGGGCAAAAGTCTGCTGGTGCAGACCTTGTTCGGCGTTCTGCCCCCAGGAGTGCGGCAGGCCGGGGGAAGGTTCACAGCTTTTGACGTCCCCATGGCCCGTCCCGGCCGGGATAGGGAGCGAATCCTGGGCGCCCGGATGGCCTGGGTGCCTCAGGATCCACTCCAAGCCCTGAACCCCCTCTTGACCCTGAACCAACATCTGAGCCTGCTGCCAAGCATCCACCGAAGGGAATCTCCTTCGGCGACCCAGCGGCGACTCGTGCCGACGTTGGAGCGTCTGGGGTTGCCCACGAGCGAGGCCTTCCTCAGGCGCTTCCCTCATCAGCTCAGCGGCGGTCAGCGGCAGCGCCTCTGCCTCGCCATCGCCCTCTCCTGTGATCCCGACCTGCTGGTGCTGGACGAGCCCACCACCGCCCTGGACCCCCTGGCCCAGAAGGCCCTCCTGGATCTGGTGCTGGAACTCCAGCGGGAGCGGGGCCTGGGCTTCCTGTGGATCACTCACGATCTGGCTTTGGCCACCCGGGCCTGCGACCGGCTGCTGGTCCTCTACGGCGGCGAGGCCGTGGAGGCCGGACCCACGGACCGCCTGCTCTCCACGCCAGGGCACCCCTACACCGCCCGTCTGCTGGCCGCGGCCCGGCGTCAGCCCTCGGCGGAATCCGGGTTCCTCCCCGCCCCCCAGGATCGGCCCCTGGGCTGTCCCTTCCAGTCCCGCTGCCCCACTCCCCAGGCCACCTGCATCACCTGGGCCGCTTGGCGTGGGACGCCGGAAGCTGGCCTTCGTTGCGAACGGCCTCTTCAGGGCCCAGACCGGCACCCAGCATGCATCCCCTGCTCCGCACCCTTGATTTGACGGCCTTCGCCGGAACCGAGTCGTCCGCCTTCGATCTGCACCCCATTCGGGACGCCGCACCCGGAAGATCCCGCCGAATCCCCAGCCTGCTCAGCCTGGGGCTGACGCCCCTCTTGATGTACGGCCTCTCCCTCAGCCTGGCCAACCCCTCCGCGATCCAGAGCGCCGGGAGGAGCCTGGAGCAGGCTGGCCAGTCGGTCTCCCTCCTTCTGCATGAACCGATCCTGCAGCCCGACGTCAAAGAACCAGTCCGGAACCTCCTGGGCCCCGAAGAGCCTGGCGGCAAGGGACATGAGGCTGGTACCTCCACCCTCGATCCACGCCTGGCCGGTATCCAAACCACCACCCTGGCCGCGCCCAGCGAGGCCATTGATCCCGATGAATTGGACACCTCCCCCAATGCAGAGCGGGTCGACCTCCCGCTGAATCCGGCCTTGCCACCCCAAGTCGGCGGAAATGGGCTGACTCGTGGCACCGGCCGGGACGCGGCCCTGGGCCCCGGAGGCTACATTCCAGTGGCCGGCCCGGATTTCCAGCTCATCGCCATCCGGCAAGTCCACTTGACCTATCAGATGGCCCCGGGAGATGGCCACCTCATGGCCGATCCTCCGCAAGTGCGGATCCTCATCGGCGCCGACGGAGTGCCTTTCTGGGCCACCCTGGTATCCGGTCCAGAGAAGCTCAAGGACCTGGCCATCAAGGCTGCGCTGGGGTGGCGTTTCGAACCCCTGGGAGCCCACGGTCTCAAGGCGCCCATGGCCCTGACGATCACCTTCCGCCGCCCGCACTGAGCCGTTCGCTGGAACCCGGGCCCCGCCCGTGAGACCATGGGATGCAAGGTCCCGCAGGCAGCGGGTCCGGAAAAAGGCTCCCCATGCTGACCTTGCCCCTGATGCGCGCCCTGACCTTCGACGATGTCCTGCTCGTCCCCGGCTACTCGGAGATCCACCCGAACCAGGTGGATCTGGGAACTCGGCTCACGAAGGATATTGGCCTGCGCATCCCCCTCCTGTCCGCCGCCATGGACACGGTGACAGAAAGCCGCATGGCCATCGCCCTGGCCCAGCTGGGCGGCATCGGCATCATCCACAAGAACCTCAGCCCCGAACGGCAGGCCGAGGAAGTGGACAAGGTGAAGCGCAGTGAATCCGGCATGATCACCGACCCCATCACCATCGGCCCCGACGCTCCCATCCGCGACGCCGAAGCCCTCATGGCCAAGTTCCGCATCAGCGGCGTGCCTGTGGTTGAAGGCCATAAGCTGGTCGGCATCCTCACCAACCGCGACCTGCGCTTTGAGACGCGTTGGGACATCCCCGTGCGCGAAGCCATGACCAAGGACAACCTGGTGACGGTGCCCGTGGGCACCACCCTCCAGGAAGCCAAGGGGATCCTGCAGAAGCACCGCATCGAGAAGCTGCTGGTGGTGGATGGCAAGGGCCAGCTGAAGGGCCTCATCACGGTGAAGGACATCGAGAAGTCCATCGAGTACCCCAGCGCCTGCAAGGACACTCATGGGCGCCTGCGAGTGGGCGCCGCGGTGGGCGTGGGCAAGGAACTGCTGGACCGCGCCGCGGCCCTGGTGGAAGCCAAGGTGGACGTGCTCTGCCTGGACAGCTCCCACGGCCACAGCAAAGGTGTACTGGAGGCCGTGAAGGCCCTCAAGAAGGCTTTCCCCGCCGTCTCCGTCATCGCCGGCAACGTGGCCACCTACCAGGGCGCCAAGGATCTCGCGAAGGCCGGCGCCGATGCCGTGAAGGTTGGCATCGGACCGGGTTCCATCTGCACCACGCGCATCGTCACCGGCGCGGGGATGCCCCAGATCACCGCCGTGGCCGAGGCCAGCCGGGCCTGCCGCGAGGCCGGCGTCACCTGCATCGCCGATGGCGGCATCAAGTTCAGCGGGGATGTGGCCAAGGCCATCGCCGCCGGCGCCGACGCGGTGATGATCGGCAGCCTCTTCGCGGGCACCGATGAGGCTCCGGGCGAGACCATCTTCTACGCGGGCCGGACCTTCAAGGCCTACCGCGGCATGGGCAGCCTGGGCGCCATGAAGCAGGGCAGCAAGGACCGCTATTTCCAGGAAGGCAAGGAGGACACCAAGCTCGTGCCGGAGGGCATCGAGGGCCAGGTGCCCTACAAGGGCAAGATGGGGGACCTGGTCACCCAGCTCATGGGCGGCCTGCGCGCCGGCATGGGCCTCAGCGGCGGCGCCTCCATCGCCGACTTCCAGGCGAAGGCCACCCTCGTCGAGATCAGCGGCTCCGGCCTCCGCGAAAGCCACGCCCACGACGTGATGATCACCAAGGAAGCGCCGAACTACCGGATGGAGTGATTCAGTCTGGAGTCTGGAGGGCTCGCAGGCCTGCGGCCTGCGAGTAGATAAAAGAAGCGGCGCGCAGCGCCGCCTCAGGAAGCTGTACCTCCAGACTCCAGACTCCAGCCTCCAGACTTTCGTTAGACTTGAACCGTCTCCGGAGCCCCCATGTCTCTCCTCGTGAAGAACGTCCGCCTTGTGGATCCTGCGCAGAACCTGGACGGGCCGGGAGCGTTGCTGGTGGTGGAGGGGGTCGTGGCGGCCATCGGCGGGGATCTGGAGCGTGATCCGCTGGCCGCGGGGGCCGACATCCTGGATGGCGGGGGCGCGGTCCTGGCGCCGGGCTTCGTGGATCTGCACGTGCACTTCCGCGAGCCGGGGCAGACCCGCAAGGAGAGCATCGAGACTGGCAGCCGGGCGGCGGTGGCCGGGGGCTTCAGCTCGGTCTGCGCCATGGCCAACACCAAGCCCGTGAACGACAGCGTGGCCATCACCGAGATGATGCTGGCCCGTGCCGCCAAGGCGAACCTCTGCCGCTACTTCCCCATCGGCACCGTCAGCCGCGAGATGAAGGGCGAGGAGCTGGCGGACATGGGCACCCTGAAGGCTGCGGGCTGTGTGGCTTTTTCGGATGACGGCCTGCCCATCGGCAACGCCTCCCTCATGCGCCGGGCGCTGGAGTACACACGTTGGCTGGACGTGCCTGTGGTGGCCCACGAAGAGGACAGGGACCTAGCGGGCAAGGGCTACATGCACGAGGGCGCGGTGAGTGCTTCGCTCGGCTGCCTGGGTATCCCCGCGGCGGCGGAGGAGGCCATGGTGGCCCGCGACATCGTGCTTGCGGAGCACACGGGCGGACATCTGCACCTGGCCCACCTGAGCACCAAAGGTTCCCTGCGCATGGTGCGCGAGGCCAAGGCGCGCGGCCTCGCCGTCACCTGCGAGGTGACACCCCACCACTTCGCCCTGTCGGACAAGGAACTGATGAAGTTCGACAGCGATTACAAGATGAACCCGCCCCTGCGTACCGAGGCCGATATCCAGGCCGTGCTGGAGGCCATCGCCGATGGCACCGTGGACGCCATCGCCACGGACCACGCCCCCCACGGCTGGGACGACAAGGAGGTGGAACTGCCCATCGCCGCCTTCGGCGTCATCGGTCTGGAGACGGCCCTGCTCCTCACCCTCGAACTGCTGGTGAACCGCAAGGTCATCAGTCTGGCCAAGGCCATCAGCCTCCTCTCCTGGGAGCCTGCCAAGGTCTTCCACTTGGATCGCCGTGGCCTCGGCAGCCTGAAGCCCGGCGCCCCCGCCGACTTCGTCCTCTTCGATCCCAGCGCCAAGGTCCAGGTGGACCGCGCCTTCATCCAGTCCAAGTCCTACAACACACCGTTCAAGGGCTGGGACTTGCCGGGGAAGATCCTCGGCACCTGGGTGGGTGGCGAAAGAATGTGGGGCTGAAGCTCGGCCGCATCGCGCCAGTTCACCGGTTTCGGCGAACCCGCAAGCTTTCCCGAGGGTGCGCCTGATTCATCGTTAGGCTTCACCTCAGATCAATCGGACTTCAGCGGGGTCAATTTTGAAGCATTCACCAGAAATGAATCATCCGAAACCATCCCCGAAGAGCTTTTCTCCTGCAGGCCTTGGTGTTCAATGCCTGAGATGTGAGGGCACTGGCCACCTATCCATTGATTGCGATATTTGCAGTGGTAAAGGCGTGGTGGTCCTGATTTGCCGAAAATGTTCCGGCTCAGGCACCTATTCACAAGAGTCAGGTCCATGCTCTCGTTGCGACGCGAAAGGCTTGCTCCCTGATGGTACAAAATGCCCGCGCTGCAAGGGGAGCAAGACCCAGAAGGCGTTCTCTTCTGCCTGCGCCAAGTGCTCAGGCAGTGGTTCTGTCAATCTTCCATGCAAGAAATGCCATGGAACACTCAAATTTGTCGCTATTTGTAAAACCTGCAATGGCACAGGTATTTATCGGAGGGAACCGTGAGCAGCCTAACCCTCCGTTCAAATTGAACCCAGCCGCCAGCGATTAGGTGCTTTCCCCCCGGAGTCCCTGCGATCGGTTCTACCTCGGCGGGCTCGATCAGCGTCTTTCGTCAGCTTGGCAACCTTCCCCCTCGGGCAAAGGATTCCCATCTTTATTGGTCGAACCGGTTGAAAAGCCTATGTTCTTGAACGGCGACCACCCAATTAAGGAGGGCGATATGAAAAATTATCACCTCGCCAAGGAAGGAAACGCCTGGAGCCTCAAACCCGAAGGAGGCAGCCGGTCCGTTGTCCATGCCGCGACCAAGACCGACGCGATCGGGCAGACGCGGGCATACATGCAGCAGCATCCAGGCTCGGTGAAGATCCACAAAGAGAACGGCCAGATCCAGGAAGAGCGGACCTATCCAAGGTCTGCCGACCCCAAACACACCAAGGGCTGAGGCCTGCCCGCAGCCTTGGCGCCAACCCGGCATGAGCAATTGGGTTTGGTTGGTGTACTCCAGGTTCCCTGTTTGCAGCCAGATTCTGGACCTCCGCTACCCTGGAGTCATGTCCCTGATGCTTCGCCCGGCCCGCCCTTCGGACTTCCTGGTGCTGGCCGCCTGGCTCCCGGATGCCGCCGCCTGCAGGCGCTGGGCGGGTCCCCGGGTGCCCTTCCCCTTCGCGCCGGAGCACCTGGAAGGCCTGCTGGAGGCTCGGGAACGGCCCAGCTACGGACTCTGGGAAGATGGGTCGGCCCTCGTCGCCTTCGGCCAGTACTGGGTTCAAGCGCCGGGCCACGCGCACCTGGGGCGCATCCTCGTGGCGCCTGCGGCCCGGGGTCGGGGACTGGGCCGCGAACTCTGCCGCCACCTCATGGGCGAGGCCGTCCGCGCCACTGGCGCCAGGGCCGTCACCCTCCGCGTCTACCGGGACAACACCGTGGCCCAGGCCCTCTACACCAGCCTAGGGTTCCGGCCGGTGGCCTCCGAGTGCACGAACGACTCCCTCTTCATGGAGGCCCCGGTTCCCCCTTCCGCCGGATGACCAGGCCGCGCCAAGCTGGCATAGGCCGGTACGCTGGAGGTAACCGCATGCGCCCCACCCCGAAACAGCTCGTGACAGCCTGGGTCGAGGCCTTCCACCGCGGCGAGCCGCAACCCAACCCACAGGTCTACACATCCAGCCAGGAGTAGCTGGATGAGGAGAGTCACTGCCACGGAAGCCCAAGCAGTACCCATGCAAGAGCCCTGACCACACCTCCTACCATCAAGGAGCGTGCCGGCCGTGGCCTTGAATCTCTAAGACATATCTCCATTTATATAAATACTTAACATAACACGATGTAGACATCGAAGCTTGAGTCGGGCCACCGCCAACCTAACGACCTGAAAACGATGGAACCCAATGGTCAAAACGATGGGCATGCCATCCGCTGATTCCCTTACAGCGTCTTCATGTCCAGGACAAACCGGTAGCGGACATCGTTCTTCAGCATCCGCTCATAGGCCTCGTTCACCTGCTGGACCGGGATCAGCTCGATCTCGGAGACGATGCCGTGCTCGGCGCAGAAGTCGAGCATCTCCTGGGTCTCCTGGATGCCACCGATGAGCGAACCGCTCAAGGTCTTGCGACCGCCGATGAGGGCATGCGCCGCGACAGGCGTGGGTTCCGGGGGCACGCCCAGCAGCACCATGGCGCCTTCGACCCGGAGCAGGCCCAGATACTTGTTGTAGTCGTGGGGCGCGGAGATGGTGTCGATGATGAGGTCGAACTGGCCTGCCAACCGCTTGAAGGTGGCGTCCTCCGAGGTGAGCCCGAAGTGGTGCGCGCCGAGCTTGCGGGCATCGGCCTCCTTCGACTTCGAGGTGCTGAGCATCGTCACCTCGGCGCCCATGGCGGCGGCGATCTTCACAGCCATGTGGCCCAGACCGCCCAGGCCCACCACGCCCACCTTGTCGCCCTTCTTGGTCTTCCAGTGGCGTAGGGGCGAGTAGGTGGTGATGCCCGCGCAGAGCAGGGGCGCGGTCGCGGCGAGGTCGAGTTTCGGAGACACCTTCAGCGTGAAGGCCTCGTCCACCACGATGCTCGACGAATAGCCGCCGTAGGTGGGCGTCTTCCGGTCCATTTCGGTGCTGTTATAGGAGAAGGCGGCGCCCTTTTCGCAGAACTGCTCAAGCTTCCGCTGGCAGCTGGGGCAGGTGCGGCAGCTGTCCACCATGCAGCCCACGCCCGCCAGGTCGCCCACCTTGAAGCCCTTCACATGGGCGCCCACCGCGGTGATCTTGCCGACGATCTCGTGGCCCGGGACCATCGGATACTTGGACCCGCCCCACTCGTCGCGCACCTGGTGGAGGTCGGAGTGGCAGATGCCGCAGTAGGCGATCTCGATCTGCACATCGTGCGGCCCCACGGCCCGGCGCTCGATCTGGAAGGGCGCGAGGGCAGACGTGGCAGAGGCAGCGGCGTAGGCTTTGGCCATGGGAGCTCCTGAAAAAGACCGGAACTCCACTCTAGACCACGGAGCCTCAGGGTGAAGAGGGCACTTCCCGGTGCGTGGCCTCTGGACCTAGAGGTCCGGGATGCCCATCCGTCTCGCGGAAATCTGCAGGCACCTTCTAAAGCGGATGGAGCAGCATCAGGAACCAGCCAACGGCCGTCAGCAGGGGCATCCGCGGGTTGGGGCGCCCCTCCGCCGTGATGTCGACTTCAGCCCGGGTGCGGCGGGGCCAGGGCTCTCCGGGCGGTGAGGGCTCCAGCCGGAGGGTGAGCACCACACGGCCGTCCTTGTCGCGGAACGACCAGCCTCCATCGTGGCGGGCCCGCCGCCATTGGAAGGTCTCGCCGTCGCAGAACCGGAGCAGCCCCCGCCCCAGGAAGCCGGGATGGAAGACGGCCAGATCCTGGTCGACCCCGGCTTCGCGGATGTGGACGAGCGTGGCGAGGATGCCCGTCTGTTTGAAGGTCCAGCGCCCCTCCGCCGTCTCCACCGTGGCGAAGGTCCGGCAGAGCGGCTCCAGGGACAGCCGCGCCAGCACCTCATCGCCGGCATGAAGCTCGTACTTCGGCACCCTCACCACGGGATCCACCCATTCGAGCGGTGGCTTGGTGGCATTCCACATGGCCCTCATGGCGTCCTCCTTTCCCGCGGGCTGCGGTCCGCGCCACCCCAAAGGTACGTCCAGTCACGAGGCCGGGCATGGCAGCATCAGAGGTTCGCTGGAGGTTTCATGCCCCGCCCCGCCACCCTGCCCACCTTGGACTGGAAAGCCGTGTTCGAGTCCGGCCTCACCTACGCCGGCTGGCTGGCCGCCGCGGAATCCACCGAGCAGAGGGACAAGATCGAAGCCCAGCGCCAAGCCCTGATTCTGGAGCCCACCGTGGCCGCCTTTCTGGCCGCCCTGCCCCGGCCCGTACATGTCGTAGCCATCGCCGAGGACTGGTGCGGTGACGTGGTGCGCCACGCGCCCGTGCTCCAGCGGCTGGCCGAGGCTGGTCCGAACCTGAAGGTCCGCTACATCCACCGGACTCAGCACCCGGACTTGTTCGCCCGCTTTCTGACCAACGGCGGCGAGGCGATCCCCAAGTTCATTTTCCTGAGCGACCGCTTCGTGGAATGCGGGAACTGGGGCCCCATGCCCGAGGGTTGCAAGGAATTCATCGCCCGGGGCAAAGCCTGCGGAGACGTGGCCACCGCGCGGAAGAAGGTGTCAGCCTTCTACGAGCAGGACAGCGCCTGCCGCGAGGTCGTCAGCGAGCTATTGCGGCTGGTGGACATCGCCAGCAGTCGCGAGCCCTAGGGCTGCTCCACCATGCGGAACATGAGGATCGCCCCAGCGGCGGCCACGTTGAGGCTGTCCATGCCGGAGGCCATGGGGATGGCCACGGCCCGGTCGCACTGGGCCAGTTGGCCCGCGTCAAGGCCTTTGTCTTCGGGCCCCATCACCAGGGCGCATCGATTTGCGGGTCGCCAACTCCGGGCGTCCTCGGCCGTCGCGGCGAGTGCCGCGGCGACGATTTCGGAACCAGGTTCCGCCGCCTTCCAGTCCGTGAGCAGGGCCCAGGGATCCTCCACCCGCCACACGGGGATACGCCACACGGCGCCCATGGACACCCGCACCGTGCGCCGGCTCCAGAGGCCGGGGCCGGGTCCCGCCAGCACACCGTCCAGCCCCAGAGCCGCGGCGCTGCGCAGCAGCAGGCCCAGATTCTCGCCATCATAGAGCCGCGGCAGCACCAGCAGGCGCCGGGTCGACCTCAGGGTCGCCACCGAAGGCGGCGGGGGCACTTGCGCACAGGCCATGAGGCCCCGGTGGAAGGAGAAACCCGCCAGTTCCGACAGCGCCGCAGGTTCGGCCACCAGCAGTTCCGTCCCCTCCGGAAGCAGGGCCCGCGCCGCCTCGGCCGCGGTGGTGGTGGCAGCCACGGATACCACGCGCAGGCGGCCGGCTCGGCCCGCGGCCAGCAGATCCTCCACCAGGATCCGGCCCTCGGCGATGAAACACGCGCCGTACTCCGGGTGCTCCCGCGTCCCGGCGAAGCGCAGATCGCGGTAGGGGTCCCAAGAATCGAAATCGGCCATGGCACCAGGGTAGCCCGCGCTGGCGTGGACTAATGAACGCGGAGTTCTCTACCAATTGTTCACCATTTAAAGTTTAATGAATTCCGAGGCCGCCATGCTCCCAGTCCCATCACCTACCCGGCGCGCCATCGACCGGCTCCCGACCCACCTCCAGCGCTACGTGGCGGACCAGGATTACGGGGCCTACACGCCCCGGGACCACGCGGTCTGGCGGCACATCCTGCATCAGCTCACCAACCGGCTGAAGGATACGGCCCACGGCAGCTACCTGGCGGGCCTGGCGGCCACGGGCATCGGCCTGGAGCGCATTCCCAGCCTGGACGAGATGAACCTCAAGCTGGAGGGCCTGGGCTGGTCCGCCGTGGGGGTGCGGGGCTTCATCCCCCCGGCCGTGTTCACGGAACTCCAGTCCCTGGGCGTGCTGGCCATCGCCGCGGACATCCGCAGCCACGAGCACATCGGATACACGCCAGCCCCGGACATCGTCCACGAAAGCGCGGGCCACGCGCCCATCCTGGCGGACTGCCGCTATGCGGACTACCTGAAGCGCTGCGGGGAGGCCGGCTTCCGCGCCATCGCCTCCGTGGAGGATCAAGCGGTCTACGAGGCCATCCGCAACCTCAGCGTGGTGAAGGAGGATCCCGAAGCCACCGAGGCGGAGATCCACCTGGCCGAGGAACGGCTGCGCGCCGCCACCGCCAGCCGCCGGTACGTCAGCGAAAGCACCAAGGCCAGCCGCCTCTACTGGTGGACGGCCGAATACGGCCTGGTGGGCGACCTGGCGGAGCCGAAGCTCTATGGCGCGGGGCTCCTCAGCAGCCTGGGGGAAGCCGCCCACTGCCTCACCGCCGCCGTGGCCAAGGTGCCCCTCGGCCTTGTCTGCGCGGACACCGAATACGACATCACCCGCATGCAGCCCCAGCTCTTCGTGGCCCGGGATTTCGACCACCTCTTCGAAGTGCTGGATGCCTTCGAGGCCACCCTCAGCTGGCGGCGAGGCGGCGACCACGGCCTGGAAGAGGCCCTGCGGGCCCGCACCGTGAACCACCTGGGGCTGGAGGGTGGCCTGGAGCTCACGGGCAAGGTGGTGGCGCGGATTCCCGCCCGCGGTGAGCTGACCACAGGCCTGTCAACCGCTCTGGCGCGAGTGGAGGGCCCCGTGATGCTGTCTCGGAACGGCGTGGCGGAAGGCCCGCCCTGGCCCGGCACGGCCCTGGTGGCCTTCGGTCGTGGCTACTTGCCGCCTCGGGGACCCTTCAGCCTGGATCTGCCCTCGGGACTCTTCCTCACGGGCTTCCGGGTGGGCGAGCACGAGGTGATCAACCTGCGAGGCCACCAGGACGGCCGCCCCCTGGATCTGCCCAGTTGGGCTCTGCTCTTTCTCAGCCCCGGCCTACCCTCCGTGGCAGGTGGTCCGGCCGATCCCGGCGCCTGGGATCGCTGGTACGGCGCACAGGGGACTTTCGCGGAAGGCGAGGCCGAGGCCCAGGCCCGGGCCCGCAAGGCGTCCTCGCTGCCCCCGGAGCTGGCCGCGCTCTACCTGGAGGCGCAGGCCCTGAGGGAAGCCAGCCAGGTGGAGGGGCGGCGGATCCGGTCCTTGGCCGGGAAGGCCCGGGCCTTCCCGGGTGAATGGCTCCTCCATGCGGAGCTGGCGGAATTGGAAGCCACCCTGGCCCAGGAGGTGAAGCCATGACATGGATCGAACAGGACGGCTGTCTGGTCCGGGAATTCAAAACACGGGATTTCATCACAGCCTTCCGGATTGTGACCGCTGTGGTGGAACCATCCGAGGCCTTGAATCACCACCCAGATATCATCTTTGGTTGGGGGCATGTCCGGATCACCCTGACCACCCACGATGCAGGAGGTATTACCGATAAAGATCAACAATTAGCCAAGCTGATTGATGAAGCTGTCCGGCCATTCGACTTGTAAGCCTTGCCGAATGTCACGTGTCTTCTCCCTAGCAGGTCCGGTATTCTGATATGTCCCAGAGGAATCCCTTGTTGAAAACATCGATGCTTTCCCACTATTCCAGGCCCTTCGTCGCGAAGGCCGCTCTGCTGGCGGGTGCCGGACTCCTGGCCCTGGCCGTCGGGTGCAATCGCGACCAGGTGAGCCACTTCCGGGTACCCAAGGAGGCTCCGAGTTCCGATTCGCCGATGGCCGCCATGGGGGAGGCCCCTTCCGGAATGCCCCCGGCCGCTGGGGACATGCCTGCGCCCCCAAGGCCCGCCGGCCCAGGCTCCCTGAAGTGGTCCCTGCCCAAGGGGTGGAGCGAAACCCAGGGCGAGGGGATGCGCTTTGCCACCTTCAAATCACCCGTGCCGGGCAAGAACGAAGCCACGGTGGTGGTGCTGCCCGGTGCCGCTGGCGGCGAACTGGCCAACGTGAACCGCTGGCGCGGTCAAATCGGCCTGGGTCCCATCGACGAGGCCGCCCTGGCCGCCGCGCGCGTGGTGGTCAAGACGAAGGCCGGTGCCCTGAACGTCTACGATTTCACCAGCGACGGCCAGACCAAGAGCCGCATGGTGGCCGGACTGATCTCCACGCCGGACGGGAACACCTGGTTCCTCAAGCTGACGGGGGACGCGGGTCCCGTGGCCAAGGCCAAGCCTGATTTCATGCACATCCTGGGGAGCCTCAGCCTTGATTAAGACACTCGCCTCCCGCATCTGGAAGTTCTTCAAGTCCTTCCAACTCACCATCGTCCTGCTGGCCTGCCTGATGGCGCTGGTGGTGCTCTGCACCCTGGCCCAGGTGAGCATGGGCACCCAGGGCGCCGTGAACGCCTACATGCGGAGTTTCTTCGTCTGGTGGCGGACGCCCGCGCTGCCTTTCCCCCTGCCCGTGTTCCCGGGCGGTGGGCTGGTGGGCCTCCTTCTCACGCTCAACCTGATCGCCAAGACGCTCGACATCCAGCGCAGCTGGACCAAGGCCGGCATGTGGCTGGTCCACGCCGGTCTGGTGATCCTGTTCGCCGGCGAGTTCGTGGCCGGCATGATGCAGGTGGACACCAACATGTCCATCGAGGTGGGCCAGACCGTCAACTACGTCCAGAGCTACAAGAACATGGAGCTGGCCGTCATCGACACGACCGACCCCGCCTGGGACGAGGTCTACTCGGTGCCTGACACGCTGTTGGCCAAGGGAGGCGTCATCGCCATCCCCGGCACGCCCATCACCCTGAATGTGAAACGCTACTACCCCAATTCGGAACTCGCCAACCTGCCTCCCGGCGCGCCGCCGTCCCTGGCAACCGCAGGCATCGGCCCCGGCATCTCTGTCGTCGAGCGCCCCACGGTCACCCTCGACAACGACGTGAACACCGGCTCCGTGTTCGTGGAGCCCATCGCCGGCGGCCGCAGCTACGGCATCTGGCTGGCCTCCATGGCCCTGGGAGCGCCGCAGTCCTTCACCCATGAAGGGCACACCTACATGCTCTCCATGCGCCTGCGCCGCCAGTACCTTCCGTACGCCTTCACGCTCAAGCAGTTCCGGCACGATGTCTACCCCGGCACCGACATCCCCAAGAACTTCTCCAGCCTGGTCCAAGTGGTGAACCCCTCGCAGAAGGAATCCCGCGAAGTGCTCATCTACATGAACCAGCCGCTGCGGTACGAAGGCAAGACCTTCTACCAGGCGAGCTTTGGCAAGAACGACACTCTGTCGATCCTTTCCGTGGTCGAAAATCCCGGCTGGCTGCTCCCGTATGTGTCCTGCGTGCTGGTCTCCCTGGGCCTGCTCGTGCACTTCGCCATCGTCCTGCGGCGCTCGCTGAAGCGGCGCCAGGACAAGAAGGAGGGCTGACATGACCTTCGTGCAGAAATACCTCGCCTGGGGCGCTGGCGCCCTCGCCCTGCTCGTCGCGCTGATCTTCGCCATGCCTGGTGGCAAGGTCCGTGGCTTCGACGCCGGCGGCGTCGGCAACCTCCCCATCCTCGAAGGCGGACGCGTCAAGCCGCTGGATTCCCTGGCCCGCAATTCCCTGCTCGTGATCCATGGCAGCCAGGGCTTCCGCTTCGAAGGCCGCGGTATCGGGCCCGACGAGTGGATCCTGGACGTGATGTTCCGCCCCCAGGTGGCCGATCAGCAGCCCATCTTCATCATCAACGACACGGAAGTGCAGAGCCTGGTCAATACCCAGGGGAAGAAACTGGGCCGTGACAACTACAGCTTCGCGGACCTGTCCTCCCACCTGGAGGAGATCCAGAAGCAGGCCCAGACCGCCCAGCCCATCGCGCCCCAGAAGCGGACCCGCTTCCAGAGCGCCATCGTCAACCTGTTCGACCGGGCTTACCTCTACTACAAACTGCGGAACACCCTCCAACTGGCGGGGTCACCCGGCCTCGGCTGGGAACTCCAGTCCATCAGTGATGCCGATGCTTCCGCCCGCCACCAGGACCTGATGCAGCTGGCCCAGTTCCGCATCCTGCCGCCTCTCCCAGGTGGCAATCCCGATGCCTGGCAGAGCGTGGGCGAAGGCCTCCGCGCCATGGCCGCAGGCCAGGGTGCTCACCCGGCCCTGGTGCCCCTCGCCCGCCTCAACGCGGCCTATGTCGCCAACGACCCGGCCAGCTTCAACCAGGCCCTGGCCGACATGAAGAACGTGGTGTCCACCCTGAAGCCCGGCGTGCTGAGCCACGCGAACAACGAGGTCGTCTTCAATCGCGCCCAGCCCTTCTACGTGGGCCTGTCGATCTACTTCGTGGCGTTCATCGTCCTCTGCCTGTCCTGGCTCTGGAAGCCCGAGCTGCTGCGCCCCACCGCCTACTCGCTGCTCTTCGCTGGCGCCATCGTCCACACCCTGGGCTTGGCCGCGCGCATCATCCTGCAAGGCCGCCCGCCGGTGACGAACCTCTACTCCTCCGCCGTGTTCGTGGGCTGGGGCGCCGTGATCCTGGGCCTCGTCGTGGAGCGGATGTACCGCAAGGGCTTCGGCACCGCCGTGGCCGCCGCCGCGGGCTTCGCCTCCCTGCTGGTGGCCCAGAATCTGGGCACCGAGGGCGACACCATGGAGATGATGCGGGCCGTGCTGGATTCCAACTTCTGGCTGGCCACCCACGTGGTGACCATCACCATCGGCTACTCGGGCACCTTCCTGGCCGGCGCCATCGCCATCGCCTATGCCATCCGGAAGCACGTCGTCACCAAGGCAGATCCAGAGACCGACAAGGCCCTGGTGGGCATGGCCTACGGCATCATCTGCTTCGCCCTCTTCTTCAGCTTCGTGGGCACCGTGCTGGGCGGCATCTGGGCCGACCAGTCCTGGGGCCGCTTCTGGGGCTGGGATCCCAAGGAGAACGGCGCCCTGCTCATCGTGCTGTGGAACGCCATCATCCTCCACGCCCGCTGGGCCGGCTATGTCCGCGAACGCGGCACCATGGTGATGGCCATCTTCGGCAACGTCATCACCGCCTGCTCCTGGTTCGGCGTGAACATGCTGGGCGTCGGCCTGCACTCCTATGGCTTCATGGACCAGGCCTTCTATGCCCTCATGGGTTTCGGCCTGAGCCAGCTGATCTTCATGGCCATCTGCGCCGCGCCACCACGGTTCTGGGAGCAGAAGCCGCACAGTAAGGCTTGAGCCTTTTGGCTGCTGCAAAACGGCCCCCGGTTTCCGGGGGCCGTTTTGCAGCTAGGTAAAGACATCTGAAAGTCACTTCACCCTGCGCGTGACACCCTCCAGGTAGGTCATGAAGGCGTCGGGGGCGTTCGGCGGGGCGATCTCGAAGCGGACGATGACGGTAGCGGCGGCCGTCTGCAGGTAGGTCAGGCGGAACCGCGGGCCTGGAGCCGCCTCGCTGGTGAAGGCCACGCCCTGCGGCACGGCCGTCGCCAGGTAGCGGATGACGTGGCCTTCGTTGTCGACATAGAAGGCCTTGAGCTGGCCGCCCTCGACGAAAACCGTCATCAGATCCTCGTGATGGGCGGCCGGCCGGCCATTGGCGGCGGGGTAGTCGGCGTGGCTGCGCCGCACGAGCGCATGGCCCCCCACTTCAAACTGGAACGTGGCCGCGCCGGTGGAGGCGCCCGGCTTCCCATCACCTTCGCCAACCCACTCCCCCACGAGGAACCGGACAGGAGCGAAGGCATCGGCCTTGGGCGTCGGCGCCTGCGCCAGGAGAGGCGCGCAAAGCAGGAGGACGAAAGTGGACGACCGCATGAAGACTCCCTGGAGACCTCGAATCTAACCCGGAACACCCCCGGTCGCGATCACGGCAGGGGGCCGAGCCGCGTGGTGCCGAGCAGGCCCTTGGGATCCAACTGCAGCTTGAGCGCCTGGTTCACCGCTTTCACCGGCTCCGGCGTGTAGGCATCGTAGAACCGCTGGTTGTGCGGGCCGACGCCGTGCTCGGCACTGTATGAACCGTCGAAGCCCCGGACCGCCAGCTCGTAGACCCGGGATTGCAGCTCTTCGACGATCTGGGCCGTGGGTCGTGGAGCCTCAGCCTCGTTCCACACCAGGTTGAGATGGGTCCCGCCATCGCCCCAGTGTCCGAAGTCGCAGCAACGGACATAAGGATAGTCCTTGGCCAGGAGCGCCACCGCGGCTTCCGTGAAGGTGGCCATGCGGCTGCGGGGCACGCTGATGTCAAAGGCCAACACTTTCCCCTCATTCCGCAGGCTTTCGCTGATGTGATGGCGGATGGCCCAGAAATCCTCGGGCTTGCCCATGAATACATCGGTGATGCCTTCGCCTGTATCGCTCTCCAGGAAGGCCCCCAGGCGTTCCTCCAGCACATCGGCCAGGTGCAGGGCCGTCTCGGGAAGGGTGGACGAGAGCTCCACCAGAGCCGTGTACGCCGGAGGCTTGGTGGCGCCGTAGGGATTCCGGATGCCCTCGTGGTGCTTGAACACGGGGTTCAGGGCGTTGGCGCTGATGACCTCGTAGGCCGTGAACACATCCGCCAATTCCCGCTCCAGGGCCTGCAACAAGGCCAGGATCGCTTCGCCGGAGACACAGCCCACCAGTGCTGTGGCATATTGCCGGGGCACGGGCACCACCTGGAGAACCGCGCCGGTGATCACCCCATAGATGCCGCTGGTGCCCACGAGGAGTTGCTTGAGGTCGAGGCCAGTGTTGTTCTTCCGCAGGTGGTTCATCACATCCACCACCGTGCCGTCAGCCAGCACGGCCTCAGCGCCCTGGAGGTTGTGGCGCACGTCGCCGTACTTCAGGAGGCGCGTCCCGCCCGTGTTCGTGGCGATCATGCCGCCAATGGTGGGATCCGCCCCGAGGTCGACGGGGAACATGAGCCCGTGCGCCGAGAGCGCCTCGTTCAGGGTGCTCAGCAGCACACCACCATCCACCACGGCCGTGCGGTTGATGGGATCGATCTCCAGGCGCTTGTTCAGCCGCTCCAGGCTGAGCACCAGCATGTCACCGCTGGCGTCGGGATTGGACGCGCCGACCAGGCCCGTGTTGGCGCCCTGGGGCATCACCCGGATGCTCCGTTCGTGGCAGTAGGCCATGACCTCTGAGACCTGCTCGGTGGTTCCCGGCCGGACCATCAGCAGGGCCTTGCCCTTCCCATATCGCCAGCCGGACTCGTAGCGGGTGAGATCCTCCGCTTCCGTCAGAACGGCATCGGCACCCAGCATGGCGCGGAGGTCGGCGGCGGCTCGGGAGGCATCGTGCATAACCGATTCTACTGGAGCCAGGCCGTCACCAGGCTCTCGAAGCGCTCGCCGCGCTGCTCGAAATTGTCGAACTGGTCGAAGCTGGCGCAGGCGGGGCTGAGGAGCACCTGGTCACCGGAATGGGCGAGCGAGAGTGCCGCCCGCACGGCGTCATCGAAGGCCGGCACCACGTCATGGGGCAGGTCACCCAGGTCGCGGATGAGTTGCGGTATCGCCTCGCCCAGGAACACCAGG
>CAVPLE010000111.1:0-12304 GCA_963705865.1 uncultured Holophagaceae bacterium
CGCGTATCGCTTGTACCGGCAGGTGCTGGAGGAAACCGCCGGCTGGATGCTGCGGGAGATGCGCGCGCCGGAAGGGGGTTCTACTCTGCCCTGGACGCGGATTCGGAGCACGAGGAGGGGAAGTTCTACGTCTGGACGCGGGCGGAATTCGAGCAGTCTTTGTCTCCCGAGGAGCGGCCAGTGGCGGAAGCGGTGTTCGGCCTCGACTTGGCGCCCAACTTCGAAGGCAAGGCTTGGCACCCCGGCCGGTCGCCGCAGTCTCTGGGCCACGTGGCCCTGGACGCCGGGCTGTCCCCCGCAGGAGGTCTCGCGCCGCCTGGACGCCGAGCCGCTCCAAGCTGTTCACCGCTCGGGAACAGCGGGTGCGGCCGGGGCGGACGAGAAGGTGCTGACTTCCTGGAACGCGCTGGCGATCAAGGGCCTGGCCCGGCGGCCGGGCCCTGGGGCGGAAGCGGAAGCCACCGGTGGAATCGAGTGGTCGGAAGCGTGGTGGTCAGCCTGGGCATGATGGAAAGACCCGGGACGTGGTGCCCGAATCGGAGGTCGATGCGGTGGTGGACCGGGATCCCGAGCAGTGCGAGCGCTGCGAGGAACCGTTGGTCGAGGCGCCCCGTTTAGACGCCTGCATTCGTCAGGTCTGTGAAACGCCGGAGTTCAAAGCCTTCATCCAGCAGTTCAACTTGTGGCAAAAGCGCTGCCCGAAGTGCGGGCACCTCAATCGGGGCCGGATGCCAGCGGGGGCGCCAAAGGGCGCGTTCGGGCCGAGGATCCAGGCCCGGATCGGCATTCTTACAGGGCGCTACCGGATGACGCGGCGGGAGGTCGTGAGCCTGAGCAAGGCGATGTTCGGCGTACGGATCTCCCTGGGATCAGTGCAGGCCTGCTGCAAAGCGGTCAGTGAGGCGGCGGCGGAGACGGCCCAGGCCATTCACGCCGAGGTGAAGCAGGCTCCTTCCGTGCATGCGGACGAGACCGGGTTCGGGCGCTGCGGGAAGAACCGGATGTGGCTGTGGGTCGCGGCAGGGGGGGGCGCAGAGGCTTTCCGCCTCCTGCCGGGGCGCGGCCGGGAGCAGGCCGAAGACCTACTGGGCAAGGGCTTCAGCGGCATCATCCATCGCGACCGGTGGAAGCCCTACGAGCAACTGGCTGACGCGACCCACCAGCTCTGCCACAGCCACATCCGGCGGGACTTCCAGAGCATGTTGGAGAGCCTGGGCGAGACCGGAACCCAGGGCTGCATGCTGAAACTCGCCAGTGACCAGGCCTTCCACCTGTGGCACCAGTTCGAGCGAGATGAGATCGACCGGAAGGAACTGATCCGCTGGATGAAGCCCATCCAGGCCGATATCCGGCGGCGGCTGGAAACCCTCCGAGACGGCCCCGACACGACGAAGAAGGCGCGGGGCACCGCCAAGGACATCCTGCGCCAGTGGGACAGCCTGTGGGTCTACATCCATCACGATGGCGCCGTGCCAACCAACAACGAAGCCGAGCGGAGCATCAGGAAGGCTGTGCTCTGGCGGAAGGTGAGCCTGGGTGTGGACAGTGAAGATGGGGCACGGTTCGCCGAGCGGATGCTGACCCTGGCCGGGACCGCCCGCAGGCGCGGCATCGACCTCCTCGCATGGCTCACCCGTGCCCTCCAGGCCAAACTCGAAGAACGGTCGCCACCAGCGTTCCAAGCGCGATAGAACTTCGCTACGCTGAATTGCCTGCCGTTAGGCGGGGGCTGAACGCTTACTTGAGCAGTTACATTTCCTGGCTTCTTCATGTGGAGTACGAGTATTGATGAACCTGGGCCCTTTGCTGACACGGTGTAATCCTGATCAGGCATCCGCTCAAAAATTTTCGCGACCTCCTCCCCACGTTTTCGAGCATATTCAGCGCGACCCTGTGGTGACGGACGTTCCCATTCTTCGTAGAATTGCACAATGGACTGGCAATGAATCCACTTAAGCGAGGCGGCCTTATTGTTAGATCTCATTGCTACTTTCTCTAATTCAGCCTCCTCCGCCCTTGTTAGTCCCAAGAGATATGCCCTCATCATTTCTGGGTCTTTGGCGTTGGTAATCGACCGAACCTTCTCAAGTTCATCGACCTTTAATAGGCCTGGAAAGGCATCCTTCAGGACAAGGCATTGCTGCGTAAAGTCCTGGTCGTAAGAATTTCGAGGGATGCTGAAAGAATTGAATGCATCTTCCAACATAGGGTGAAATATTTTCACGACCCCTAAAACGACGACGATGCCGACCCACTTGGGGAACTTCTGAAATTGTCGCTGGATGGGTGGAATCTTCGTCAGTCCGTACCAAAGAAGCCCTGCACAAACCCCGATGATGGCGGCGAAGGCGATATTCATCAATGCTGACAGCATACGCACTCCATTTCGGGGGAGCTATATGAGGGCAGTCTAGTCGAACCAAAGGCCACGGATATCCATTTTCCCAAACGATGCCAAAGAGGCTCCAAATGCCAAGCACCGGGGCGCGCCACCAGGGGGAATAACCACAGCCCTGCTCACGCAGAAAATGGGCGCCGCTTTTGGCGCCCATTTTCTGCGCATGGAACGGCCCTCGCGCTCAGCCCCGCCGCGCGACATGCCACCGCCAGGCCAGCCAGGCCCAGCAGGCCGCCATGCCCAGCCAGCCCAGGATCCTGAGCCCCTGGGCCAGGGTGGTGTCCTGGGCCAGCAGGCCCCAGCGCCCCAGCAGGGTGGCCCAGTCGTGTTCGCCCCCGCCCACCAGCGGAAGGATCTGCGCCCGGGCATCCGCCACATAGCGGGCGATGTTCAGGAGGTTCTCGGACGCCCAGAGACCCGTGACCGCGGTGCCCACGGCGTCCCGGCGCATCCAGAAGGTCCCGAGGGCAAGCAGGGGCACCAGGAGCTGCATGAGGGTGCCGCCGAGGATGGTCAGAGTCTCCCAGCCCAGGAGGCCGAAAAGGGGGTGGCCCGCCTCGTGGAACACGAGGTTCACGCCGTCCAGCAGCGGGATCCAGCCCTCGTCTGAGCGGATCGCGAGCACAGCGAGCAGGAGGAAGCCCAGGGAGACGCCAGCCAGGGCGCCGGTCCCCACCGGCTGCCACTCGGCCTCCCAGGCTTCGGCCAGCGGTTCCAGGAGGGGTATCACGGATGCGCCAGATGCCTGGCCACGATCCAGTCCACCACCTGGTCGAGGCTCAGGGCGCTGGAATCCAGCTCTACGGCGTCCGCGGCCTGGCGCAGGGGGGCCACGGCGCGGGTGGAGTCGGCTTCGTCGCGGCGCAGCTGGTCGGCGAGGATCTCTTCAAAGACCGGCGCCTGACCCTTGGCCTCCAGCTCCAGGAACCGCCGCCGGGCCCGGGCCTCGGGGCTGGCGGTGAGGAAGACCTTGCAGCAGGCATGGGGAAAGACCACCGTGCCAATGTCGCGGCCATCCACCACCCAGCGGCCAGAGGCGCCGATGCGGCGCTGCTGCTCGACGAGCACCTCCCGCACCCGGGCGTCCGCGCTCACGGGCGTCACACCGCGCGTGACGTCCTGGCTGCGGATGGCTTCGCTGACGTCCTCACCGGCGAGGAAGATGCGCGTGCCTTCCTGCGCGAGGGCCAGGCCCGCCAAGAGCCGTTCCAGCGCCGGGCGATCCTCCAGCGAAAGGCCCACCCGTTGGATGGCCAGGGCCGCGGCACGGTACATGGCCCCGGTATCCAGGTACTGCCAGCCCAGACGCGCGGCGACCCGCCGGGCTGTGGTGGATTTCCCCACCCCCGACGGGCCGTCGATCGCGATCAGGGGAAGGGCGGAAGCGGTCATGCCTTCATTCTGCGGGACCGCTCCCGACCGTTCCATCACTTCATGCCGAGATCCTTGAGGACCTTGGGATCCTTCTCGTCCTGGGCCAGGAGCGTGTGGCAGGTGTCGCAGTCGCCCTTGATGGTGCGGCCGTCCGCGGCGGTGTGGCTGCCGTCGTGGCAACGGAAGCAGCCCACGGATTCCTCGTGCCCGATGTTGTTCGGATGCGTGCCCCAGGTGAGCTTCATCTCGGGGAAAACATTCCGCAGGTAGATGGCCTTCACCGCTTCCGCGGCGGCATCCACCTGGGCCCGCTTGTGCTTGAACACCTCGGGATAGCTGGTGCGGTAGAACTCGTTGAGGCCCAGGACGATCTTCGCGCCCGCTTCCTGCTGGCTGGCGTACTCGACCTTCAGGAGCTCGACGGCCTTCTTCTTGACGTAGGGCAGCTCAGTGTTGATGAGGCCGTTGGCCATGGATTTGTCCACGGCGCGGTCGGGCAATTCAAAGGTGTGGGTGGGACGGTTGTGGCAGTCGATGCAGTCCATCTTGCGCTCGGTGGCATTGGCCAGCTGCTCGGGGGTCAGCTTCTTGAAATCGTCGGTGACGTATTCCACGAGCTGGCCGTTGTCATCGCGGTAGATGACTTTTGGGATCTCCTGGCGGCGGCGGTCCGTGCTGATGTAGCTGATGCGCTCCATGGCGTCGAGGTGGCGGCCGTGGATGCCCGTGGTGCCGTTCGGCGTGTGCCCGCCGATCTTCAGCAGGAGGATGCTGGTGGAGGGGGTGTTGGCTTCGTCATCAGCGTATTTGGTGCGGATCAGCAGCTTGTCGTCCGTGAACTTCTGGGGCCAGTGGCACTGTTCGCAGGTCTCGCGGGCGGGACGCAGGTGCTCGACCGGGCTTGGGATCGGGCGGGAGTAGGTGCCGAAGGCCACCGCGAAGAGCTGCCGGGTGCCGGAGATCTTGGCCCGGACCAGGGCGGGCGCGCCGTGGCCGATGTGGCACTGGGCGCAGCCCACGCGTGAGTGGGGCGAGTTCAGGAAGGCGGTGTATTCGGGGCTCATCACCGTATGGCAGGTGAGGCCGCAGAAGCGGTTGGAGTCCATGTACTCCACGCCCTTCAGGCCGGCGGTACCGAGGATGCCCACGTTCACGAAGGTGAGCGCGCCCACCACCAGCAGCAGGCGGCGGATGCCGGGCTGGGTGAAGTCGACCTTCTGGAGGGGCAGGGGCGCCTCGCCCGCCAACCGACGCTTGCGGCGCGTGCGGAGGATGCCGACGGGGATGAACACCAGACCGACCAGGAAAAGGGCGGGGAGGGCGAGGAACAGGAGGATGCCGACGTAGGGGTGAATGGCTCTTGGGCTGGTCAGCTCCATGAACCAGAACCAGACGAGCGTGAAGGCCGAACTGGTCGTCAGGGCCACGCCCAGCAGGGTCATCCAGTTGTTGCCCATCTGGAAGGCGAGCCTGACGAGATCCCTGATGCGTTCTTTCAAGCTCATGAATCCACCTCCGCGACGTGGGGCAAAAGACAAATGACAACCGAGTGGGTAATGTCCTCATCCCACCCTAAATTCCCCAGGGGTCCGAGACAAGACTGCCTGAGGGTGATGAGGGCTTATCTTCTTTGATATCAATAAGGGGCGTTCCAGGTTGTGACAGAGGTCCTGGGTTGGGCGGAAGGCCTCAGGTCGAGGCTCCGCGCAGCAAGCGCAGGAAGGTTTCGCCGTACTGCTGGAGTTTCTTCGGCCCCACACCGCTCAAGGCTAAGAATTCAGCTTCAGTGGCGGGCTGGAACCGGGCCATCTGCTGGAGGGTGGCGTCGCTGAAGATCACGTAGGCGGGCACGCCCTTGGCATCGGCCAGCTGTTTCCGGAGGGCCTTCAGGTCGCGGTAGAGCGCCTCTTCCCCATCCACCGGGCCCTCAGGCAGGGCGGGGCGGGTGGCACGGGGTGAGCCCTTCTTGGCCTTGCCGGGCTTCGGTGCGGCCTCCAACGGATCGGCGCCGGAGCAGACATCACAGGAGGCGCCGCAGGGATCCATGCGCTCGCCGAAGTGGGCCAGCAGGGCCTGGTGGCGGCAGCGGGTGGAATCCGCCAGGCGGAAGAGGTCCCGGGTCTGCCGCTGCTGGGCCTTGGCCAGGGTGGCATCGAGGCCGTCCGTGAAGCGGTCGTAGCTGAGCACATCGCCCCAGCCGTAGAACATCACGCAATCCGCATCCGCGCCGTCGCGGCCCGCGCGGCCGATCTCCTGGTACCAGCCTTCCACGCTCTTGGGCATGTCGCGGTGGATGACGTAGCGGATGTTGCTCTTGTCGATGCCCATGCCGAAGGCCACCGTGGCGACGATGACGTCCGCGTCGTCCCGCTGGAAGGCCTCCTGGGCGGCCGAGCGCGCCGCGGCGTCCATGCCCGCATGATAGGCCGCCGCACGGATGCCCTCGCCGGAGAGGAAGGCCGCCGTGGCTTCCACGGCCTTGCGGGACAGGCAGTAGATGATCCCGCTCTCGCCGCGGCGCGCCAGCACGAGGCGCAGCAGGGCCTCGCGCACGGGCGGCAGGCCCTCCACGCCCTTGCGGTAGGCGCTGATGCGCAAGTTGGACCGGAAGAAGGAGCCCTGCACCTCGACCGGGTTCCGCATCTCCAGCTGCTCCGCGATATCCCGGCGGACCTCGGGGGTGGCGGTGGCGGTGAGGGCCAACACGGGCACGCCAGGGAACCGCCGTTTCAGGCCTGCCAGGGTGCGGTAGGCCGGCCGGAAATCATGGCCCCAGTGGCTGATGCAGTGGGCCTCATCCACGGCGATGAGGCGCAGGTCCACTTCGCGCAGCAGGTCGGCCAGGTAGAGATCGAGGCCCTCGGGGGCGGCGTAGACCAGCTCCAGTTCGCCATTCTTGAGGGCGCGGATGCGCTCCCGGCGGGCTTCCGCGTTGAGGCTGGAATTGAGGAAGGTGGCCCGGAGGCCAGCTTCGGTCAGCGCATCCACTTGATCCTTCATCAGGGCGATGAGGGGCGAGACCACCAGCGTCACACCGCCCAGCAGGCGGGCGGGCAGCTGGTAGGTGAGCGATTTTCCGGCGCCCGTGGGCATGATGCCGACGACATCCCGGCCCGCCAGCACGGCCTCGATGATGGTCCGCTGTCCGGGTCGGAAGGCGCCGTAGCCGAAGGTGGCTTTGAGGGCTGATTCCAGATCCGGCGAGACCTCCAGGTCAGCGGCCAGGGCCTTCAGGGCTACGATGCCGGCCGCGTCGAAGGCCCGGGGCTCGACCCTGTAGCGGTCCCGCAGACGCGTCAGGCCATCCCGGCACTCCACACGCGCACCTTGCGCCAGCAAAGCGCGCAGCCGCTCGATCTCATCCGGAACCTGGCCCAATCAGCAGCCGCCGTCGAGCAGCGGTCCAGCGGCCTTCCAGAAGGCTTCCATCTCCTCGGGCTTCCCGAAGGTCACGCGGATGTGGTTGGGCAGCTCGTAGCCCTGCACGGGCCGCACGATCACGCCGCGCTTCAGCAGCTCCTTGAAGAAGTCCGCGGCTGGGAAGGCGGTCTCCATGAGGATGAAGTTGCCCGATGTCCCCGAGAGCTGGCAGCGATGCCTCGCGGCCTCCGAGACGAAAGCCGCGCGGGCCTCGGTGTTCTTCTGGCGAGAGAAGGCCTCGAAGGCGAGGTCCTGCACGGCCACTTCGGCGGCAGCCTGGGCCAGGTGGTTGGTGTTGAATGGGCTGCGGACCCGCTCCAGGAAGCCCATCATCTCCTTGGATCCGAGGCCGTAGCCGATGCGCAGGCCGGCCATGGCATGGATCTTGGAGAAGGTATGAAGCACCAGCAGGTTGGGGCGCTGATCCAGGTAGGCGGCGGCGTCCGGGTAGGTGGCCGGGTCCTCGTATTCCGCATAGGCCTGGTCCACCACCAGGACGATGTCCTCCCGCAGCTCGCGCACCAGTCGCTCCAGCTCTGCGCGCTCCAGGCGGATGCCCGTGGGGTTGCTGGGGTTGCCGAGGTAGACGAGGCGGGTGTCATCGGCCACGGAGCGCAGGATGTCGTCGGCGTCGAGCTCCGTGGCCGAGGCCCGGGACTCGATGACGCGCCCGCCGGCCGTCTGGGTGGCGATGCCGTAGATGGCGAAGCTGTGCTTCGGGATGACGGCGCTGCCCCCATCCAGGAAGGCGGCCTTGGCCACCATCTCCAGGATCTCGCTGCTGCCGTTGCCCAGCACCACCCGGTCGAGCGACAGGCCCCGGCGCCCGGCGATGCGCTGGCGAAGGTAGTAGCCATCGCTGACGGGATAAAGGCCCAGCCCCTCGAACTCAGAGCCCGAGATGACCGCGGCCACGCGGGCCTTCACGGCTTCCGTGGGCCCCCAGGGATTCTCGTTGGAGGCCAGCTTGACGATGGTGGTGAGGCCCAGCTCGCGCTGGACTTCCTGGATGGGCTTGCCGGGCACGTAGAGCGGAATCCGCGCCAGATGCTCGAAGGCGGGGAGGCTGGAAAGGCTGGTGTCCATCAGGCGGGCCTTTCAGAGAGGACCTTGTCGACGATGCCGTATTCCAGGGCCTCTTCGGCACCCATGAAGTAGTCGCGGTCCATATCCCTCATGACCTTCTTCAGGGACTGGCCTGTGTGCTTGGCGAAGGTGGCGGCCAGGTTCTCCTTCAGGCGCTGGATCTCCTTGAAGGTGATCTCGATCTCCGTGGCCTGGCCCTGGGCGCCGCCCGAGGGCTGGTGGATCATGATGCGGGCGTTGGGCAGGGCGAAGCGCTTGCCCCGGGTGCCGGCGGCCAGCAGGTGGGCGCCCATGGACGCGCACTGGCCGATGCAGTAGGTGACGATGTCGTTCTTCACGAACTGCATGGTGTCGTAGATGGCCAGGCCCGCGGTGACGCTGCCGCCGGGGCTGTTGATGTAGATCTGGATGTCCTTGTCCGGGTCCTCGCTCTCGAGGAAGAGCATCTGGGCCACCACGGCGTTGGCCACGTTGTCGTCGATGGCGGTGCCGAGGAAGATGATGTTGTCCTTCAGCAGGCGCGAGTAGATGTCGTAGCTGCGTTCGCCGCGCGGCGTCTGCTCGATGACGATGGGGGGGTAGTAGCTGCTGGGCATGGGCCCTCCGGCTGAACCTTCAGGATAAAGCAAGAAGGCGCCAGCAGGCGCCTTCCGCATGGAATCACACAGACTGCTACTTCTTGGCCGCGGGCTTCTTGGCCTTGGGCTTCTCCTCGGCGGGCTCATCCTTCTTGGCGGCGGCCTTCTTCGGCTTCTCCGCGGCGGGTTCGTCCTTCTTGGCGGCCTTCTTCACGGAGCCCTTCGCGGGCTCCGCCCCTTCGGGGCCATCCTGCGGACGGTGAGCCTCCGCATCCTGCTTCGGCTTCGGCTTCTCTTCGGCCTCGGGCTCGGCCTTGGCCTTCTTCGCCGCGGGCTTCTTGGCCGGGGCAGCCTCGTGACCATGCTCGTGCCCATGCTCGTGGTCGTGGTCACAATCGGGGCCGTGGACGTGCTCCGCGGGGGCCACGGCAGCGGGCTCGCCACCCTCCTGGCCTTCCAGGTCGCCGCCCTCCAGGCCGCCGGCGTCGAAGCGGTTCACGGGCAGGCCCGCCTCGCGCTTGCGCTCCAGCTCGACCAGGGCCTCGAAGGCGGCCTTGTCCAGCTGCTCTTCGGTGATCTTGGCGGTGGCGAGCAGGTGGGTGAAGATGCGGTCCGTCCGAAGGCGGCCCTTGATCTCGGTGGTGTTGCCGCGGCGCTCCAGCTCGGCCTTGAAGGCCTCGAAGGGCTGCTGCACCTGGTTTTCGGCCATGAAAGTCCGGATCTCGGCGTCGATGTCCGCCTCAGGCACCTCGATGGCCTCGGTGTTCCCGATGGCCTGGAGCAGGTAGCCGCTGCGGACGGCGCGCTCGGCGTCGTTCTGGCGGTACTGGCGGTAGGCCTGCCAGTTCACCTTCTTGGGGTCCATGCCCTGGCGGGACACGTGCTGGGCGAACTCCTGGCAGTAGTCGTCGAGCTGCAGGGCCACCATGGAGCGGGGCACCTCGAAGGGCGCGGCCTCCAGCAGGGTGTCGAGCATGGTGGCGTGGAGGCGGGCCACGGCGTCGCGCTCCGAGGCTTCTTCTAGATCCTTCTTCACCGCGGTCTTCAGGGCCTCGAGGTTCTCGAAGGCGCCCATGTCCTTGGCGAACTCGTCACCCAGGGTGGGGACTTCCTTGCGGCGGATGTCCTTGACCTGGACCTCATAGGCCAGGGTCTTGCCGGCGAGGACCTTGTTGGCCTCATCCTCGGGGTGGGTGAGGTTGAAGGCCTTCTTCTCATCGATCTTCATGCCGAGGATCTGGGCGTCGAAGGGACGCGTCCCGTCGATCTCCAGCACCTGGTCCTGGTAGCTCTGGGCTTTGAGGCCCTGGGGCTTCACGCGGATGTCGCAGGTGACCACCAGACCCTGGGCCACGGCGCTGTCCTCGATGGGCATGAGCTTGGTGGCGCGCTGACGGAGGCCTTCGAGGTGCTCCGCCACGGTGGCCTCGTCGATGGCCCGCTTCTTCTTCGTGAGGGTCATCGCCTTGTAGTCCGGCAGCGCCACCTCGGGCGCCACGTCGAACTGGGCGCGGAAGACGGCGTCGGCGCCCTCCTTCAGGTCCAGCTTCTCCAGGGAGGGGTGGGAGATGGGCAGGGCGCCCGCCTCCTGCGCGGCTTTCCAGAAGTGTTTCTCCACCAGCTGCTGGGCCACGTCGGATTGGATCTCCCGGGCGTAGCGCTGCATCAGGACGGGGCGGGGTGCCTTGCCGGGGCGGAAGCCGGGGATCCGGACTTTCGGCGCGATCTTCGCCACCACCTCGTTGAAGGTGGCGCTCACCTCAGCGGCGGGCACCGTCACTTCGACGGCTTTTCGGGTGGGGGACTGATGATGCAAGGTGGCGGACATGGATGCTCCGTATGATGCGTGGGGAGGTGCGAAGGAGGTTTTCGGCTTTTTTCATGCTTCAGAATCGCCAACGGCGATTCTGAAGTGGTGCGAACGGTCGGACTCGAACCGACACGGTGTGAACCGCTGGAACCTAAATCCAGTGCGTCTACCAGTTCCGCCACGCTCGCAGGGATACCAAGTTGTCATTTCGATGGTGCGCCCAGAGCGACTCGAACGCCCGACCCTCAGGTTCGAAGCCTGATGCTCTATCCAGCTGAGCTATGGGCGCGCACCGAATCCCCTAGTCTACCGGGAAGACTCCTTGGCTTCGACCCCGGAAGCGTCAGGGTAGGAGACACCAGGCATCTTCGGCTCCGTTCCGCCTCAGGACGGCCAGGGTGGCGTCCTCCAGGCCCATGGACCGGGCGGCGGTGGCCTCGGTCCCCAGGTCGCAGGGGATGAGGCCCGGGTCGTCCGTGCCCAGGGCGCAGCGAACCCCGGCGCGCAGCATGCGGGGCAGGGGGTGGGGGACCACATCGGCCGCCAGGGCTCCATTCGAACTGGGGCAGATGTCCACGGGAATGCGGCGCTCGGCCAGCAGGTCCAGGGTGGCGTCGTCGGCCCGGATGCCATGGACGATGCGGGACACGCCGCCTTCCAGGACCGCCTCCCGGACATTCGATCCCGGACCGTTCTCGCCGGCATGGGCGGCGATGCGCAGGCCCGCCGCCCGGGCTCGATCAAAGACGGGTGCCCAGTCGCGGAAGGGGGAGCCTTCCAGCCCACCGGTGGAGAAACCCGTCACGAAGGGCGGCAGATCCGGCAGCACCAGGTCGAGGACCGCGTGGCCATGCCTGGGGCCGAAGTGGTTCACGGCATCCACCACCACGCAGCCTCGGACGCCCTCCGCCCACGCCTCGGCCAGCCCTTCCTCCAGGCCGCGCCAGAAGGCATCGAGGGTGATCTGACCGCGATGGACCACCAGGAAATGGGGTGAGGCCCAGAGATCGAAGCCCACGCCACCTGCCAGCCGCGTGCGCTGCGCCACGGCCCGCACCGCTTCGCGCACGGCCTCGCGGCTGTCCAGCAGGGCGGCCCCGAAGAGGAAGGCCTCGATGAAGCCTTCGAAGGGCACGCAGGCGCCGGCCCACAGGGCTTCAAGGGGCCCGGGAAGGATCAGCGCACGACGCTCGGCCTCACTCCGGACCCACGCTGGATCGAGGGAGCCCTCAAGGTGGGTGTGGCGGTCGATGAGCGGGCAGATCGACGGGTCGCTCATCCCGGCCCCTCCCAGATGGCCTTCTTCCTCACAGCGAATGAGCGCAGCCCACTCGCTACTCGTCGTAGTCGTCCATGCGGAGGTCGCCGGGGTCGAAGCCTTCACCGCGGCCCCGTTCGAGAGGCACGCCGCTTTCGCTGAAAGCCTCCTCGAGATTCTCGGCTTCAGGCTCGGGAGTGAAGTCGTCTTCGATGACGTGGACGCTCTTCTCCTTCTTCACGACGCGGGGTTTGGCGGGGGCCGCCTTCTGGTTCGCGCCGCACTTGGGACACAATGCCTCCGGCTTCCCGAAGTCATAGAACTTCGTCGCGCATTGGAAACACGTAAACTTTTTGCCGAGATCTGCCATTGACTTGTTC
>CAVPLE010000112.1:0-14068 GCA_963705865.1 uncultured Holophagaceae bacterium
AGAAGGGCTACAAGCTGAAGGTCGTGGTGCGCGACACCATCTCCCAGGAGAAGCTGAACCAGCTGCTGGCCCTGGGCGCCGAGGTGCACAAGGTGGACACCAGCCTGCCGCCGGAGCATCCCGACAGCTACGACAACATCACGCCACGCCTGGCCCGGGAGACGCCGCACTGCTTCTTCCCCGATCAGCACGGCAACCGCGAGAACAACGCCGCCCACTACCACGGCACGGGGCCTGAGATCTGGGAGCAGATGGAGGGCCGCATCGACTACCTGGTGGCCGGCGCGGGCACGGGTGGCACCATCGGCGGCGTGGGTCGCTACCTGAAAGAGAAGGATCCGAAGATCAAGGTGGTGGCCGTGGATCCCGTGGGCTCGGTGTTCACACCCCACTTCCGCGGCGAGAAACACCCGAAGGCGGGCCCCTACAAGATCGAGGGCCTGGGCGACGAGTTCCTCATCCCCACCATGGAGTTCGAACTCATCGACGAGATGTTCCAGGTGACGGACCACGATGCCTTCCACCAGGCCCGCCGGCTCGTGAAGGAGGAAGGCGTCCTGGGCGGCGGCTCCAGCGGCGCGGCGCTGTGGGCGGTGCTCCAGGTCGCGAAGCGCCTGCCACCCATGGACCGCCTGGCGCGCATCGTGACCGTGTTCCCCGATGGCACGGGCCGCTACCTCAGCAGCATCTTCAACGACGCCTGGCTCACGGAACGGGGCCTCCTGGAGGCGGAATGACCGCCTTCTCCGGCACCTACGTCGACGCCATCCGGCAGGCCCTCTTCGACGCGATGGAGGCTGATCCCAGGGTCTGTTGCCTGGGGGAAGACATCGGCACTTACGGGGGCGCCTTCCGCGCGACGGATGGGTTGCTCGCCCGCTTCGGCCCGGACCGGGTCATCGACACCCCCATATCTGAGCAGGCCATCGTGGGCGCCGCCATCGGCGCGGCCCTCATGGGCCAGCGGCCCGTGGCGGAATTCCAGTTCATGGACTTCGCCCTGCTGGCGTCCGACCTCATGGTGAACTTCGCCGCCAAGGCCCACTGGCGCTGGGGCGCCACCGTTCCAGCCGTGTTCCGCGGACCCTCCGGCGCCGGCAACGGCGGCGGCCCCTTCCACAGCCAGAACCCCGAGGGCCACTTCCTCGGCAGCCCCGGCCTCAAGGTCGTCGCCCCCGGCACGGTCCGCGACGCCTACGCCCTCCTGCGGGCGGCCATCGACGACCCCGATCCTGTGCTGTTCTTCGAGCACAAGCACCTCTACCGCCGGCTCAAGGACCAGTGGGACGAGCCCCCCACGGCCCGGCTCGGTGAGGCCGCCCTGCGCAAGGACGGTTCGAAGGCTTGCATCCTCACCTACGGCGCCGCGCAGCACGTGGCGCTCGAGGCCGTGGCCGACCTGGACGTGGCTGTGCTGGACCTCCGCACCCTCTGGCCTCTGGACGACCAGGCCATCACGGAGCTCGTGCAGCGCACCCATCGCGCCCTGGTGCTCACGGAGGCCAGCCTCACCTACGGCCCCGGCGCCGAGCTGGCGGCCCGCATCGGCGAGACCTGCTTCGGCTGGCTGGATGCTCCCGTCCTGCGCCTGGGTGCCGCGGACACGCCCACGCCCGCCAGCCCGCCCCTGGAGGCGGCCTATCTGCCTGGCGCACAAGCCGTGCGGTCCGCCGTGGAACGACTTCTGGCCTGGTGAGGCCCTCGGACCGCACCCCGACCCCCAGTTTCATGCGCGGGATCCGGAAAAACCCGGTCTAATAGGACAAATGCTCCTGCCATTACCGGCCTTGATGTCTCTCAGTCTCGTTCTTTCCCTGGGTCTTCCGGGAGTGGATCCCATGGCGATGGGGCAGGTCTCCCACCCCTCCCAGGCCCGGACCACGGCCCAGGTTCCGATTCCCCTGCCCGCCCAGCCGCAGATCCCGGCCCGGGCCCATGATCGCCGGCTGGAAGTGGCCGATGGCCACGGTGGCTGGCGACCCTTCTATGTCAAGGGTGTGAACCTCGGCGCGGCCCTGCCCGGCAGATATCCCAGCGAGTTCCCCGACCGGGCCACCTACGACGGGTGGCTTCGGGAAATGGCGGAAGCCGGCATCAACACGATCCGCGTCTACACCATCCATCCGCCCGCCTTCTACGAGGCCCTGCGCGCCCACAACCTCCGCGCCCGGAAGCCGCTCTGGCTCATCCATGGCGTATGGGCCGAGCCGCCCCCCCGCCACGATTTCCAGGATCCGGCCTGGCTCGCGGCCTGGCACCGGGAAATGCGGGAGGTGGTCGAGGTCCTCCACGGCCGTGCCCGCATCCCCATGCGCCCGGGACACAGCGATGGCACGTACGGGGCGGATGTCAGTCCCTGGACCCTGGCCATCATCCTGGGCCGCGAGTGGGAATCATCGAGCGTCGTGGCGTTCAACCGCGTGCATCCGGGCACCTCGGACTGGTCGGGTCGCTTCGTAACCTTGCGGGACGGTCAGGCGATGGAGCGGTTCCTGGCCCAGAGCATGGACCTCTTCCTGGGCCTCGAGTGGGACCAGTTCCACGCCCAGCGACCCATCGCCTTCACCAACTGGCCCACGCTGGATCCCCTGTTCCACAGCACGGAGGCCACGGAAGGGGAGGAGCGCGCCCTGCGGCAGAAGCTGGGCATGGCCGTCGAAGCGCTGAATCATGAACCCGAGGATGAAGATGCCGCCAGCCTCGACATGGAGAAGTTCGACGGGACACCGGGCCTGTTGGCGGGCCTCTTCGCCTGCTACCACGCCTATCCGTACTATCCCGACTTCATGAACCTGGATCCCGGTTTCGGACAGGCTAGGGATCACCTGGGCCCCAGCAACTATGCGGGGTACCTCGCCGAGTTGGTGAAGCACCATGCCCGCCACCCCGTGCTCATCGGGGAATTCGGAGTGCCCTCGTCCCGCGTGGTCGCGCACTGGCAGGCCCAAGGTCTGACCCACGGCGGCCAGAACGAACGCGAACAGGGCGAGCAGGATGCCCGGCTCCAGCAAGACATCTACGACACGGGCTGCGCGGGGGGCGTGCTGTTCGCCTGGATCGACGAATGGTTCAAGAAGAACTGGTTGACCCTGCCCTTCGAGCTTCCCTCCGATCGGAAGCCGCTCTGGTACAACGTCATGGATGCCGAGGAGAACTACGGGCTCATCGCCTATCGCCCCGGCGCCAAGGGCCCCGCCATCCTCATCGACGGCAAGGCCGGGGATTGGGCCCGGGTCCCGGTCTACCTCGAAGGCGGCGGCTACACCTTGAAGGCGCTGGCGGACGAAGGCTGGCTCCACTTGGGGTTGTTCCTCCCGCGCCCAGTGGATTTTTCGACACAGGCCTTCCTGGTGGGCATCGACACCGTGGATCCGCGGCGGGGCGATCACCGGCTGCCCTGGATTCCGGACCTTCACAGCGAGGCGGGACTGGAGTTCGTGGTCCGTTTCCAGGGCGCGGACCGCACTGGCGTGTTCGTGGACGCACCCTTTGCCGTTCCCGAGTACCGGCCCATGCCCGGCCAGCCCTACCGGAGCCTCGCCAACGAGGCGGGCCGGTTTGTCATGCCCACGGCCAAGAGCAACCATCCCCGGATCGGTCGCGACGGGACGCTGTATCCGGGCCACAGCTCGGACATCGGCTGGCTCCGCCAAGGCAGCCAGGACCGCACCGATCCCGCCTTCGATTCCCGGGCCGAGTGGCAGGTGGGTCGCAGCCCGGACGGGCGGGGGTTCCTGGAGGCTCGGATTCCCTGGACGCTGCTTCAGGTCACGGATCCCAGCAGCCGGACAGTCCTCGACGCTCCCGAGAAGATGCAGCCCGGCCCCCTGGGAACGGCGAGGACTCCCGGGTTCAGATTCGTGCTCGCGGCCCTCGCTGCCGACAACCTCCTCGATGACGGGAATGGCACCGTAGGCCTGACCCTTCCGGCCGCCCGGCGCGGACGCATCCCCCTGCCCCCCCTCTTCACGTGGCCCACCTGGCAACGACCCACCTTCCATCGCTTCCGCAAGCAGTCCTACCTGATCTACCAGAAGGCCCTGGCCGACACCCCCGACGAACCGAGGATGCCCCGATGATCCCTCCCGCACCGCCCGCCCTGCAGGCACCCGCTCCGGCCCCGGACGCCACCGCCCTTCTGAAACAAGCCCGGGAGCTGCGTTCGCAAAAGCGGCTGCCCGAAGCCGTGGCGGTGTACACCCGGATGCTGGAGCTCTGGAAGGACCAGCCGGACGCCCTCCTCGAACGGGCCCGGACGCTGAGCTGGATGAAGCGCTTCGACGAGGCCATCCGCGACCTCAAGCGGCACCGCGAGGTCCATCCGGAACTCGCGGCCGAATCCGAACCTGTGCTGGCCCGCGTCACCGCCTGGTCCGGACAGTTCAAGGAGGCCGTGCGGATCCTCCAGCCCTATGTGGCCAAAGGAGACCGCCAGGCCACCCTGGATACCGCGACCTACCTCAGCTGGGACGGGCATCTGAATCAGAGCCTGGCCCTGACCGACGCCTGGCTGAAGAGCCACCCCGCGGACCGGGACTTCTTCATCCTCCGGGGACGGGTGCTGGGCTGGCGCGGACGGCACGCCCAGGCCCGCCGGGCCTACCAGGAGGCGCTCCGCCAGGCCCCGGGGGACCGCGAGGCGCTGCTGGGTCTCGCCCAGATGGACCTCTGGGCGGGCGATCCCGATACCGCGGACCGGCGCCTGGCCAGCCTAGGGGCCGAGGACGCCAAGAGCCCCGAAGCGGAACTCATGCGGGCCCAGGTCGACCAGCGCATGGGCCACCTTCGCAAGGCACGGAACCGGACCGAGGCCCTGCTGGATCAGCCGGACCTGCGTGAGGATGCCCAGGCCAGGCTGCGCGGCCTCGCCGACGCCCAGGGACCCTGGCTCGAACTCTCCCAGACGCGCACCGATTCCAACGAGGGTCTGCGCGCCCAGACCCAGCGGGTGGACGCGGCCGTCCCATTCTTCGACGGCAGCCTGCGGATCGGCGGAGCCTTCGATCTGCTCAGTCAAAGTGGCCAGGCGGAACGCAAGCCGCACGAGTGGTCCCTGGGGCTCACCCACCCGCTGGGGCCGCGCCTCACGGCCTCGGCCCAGGTGGGCCGGGTGGATGACGTGGGCGGAGAGGCGGCGGGCTTCCACGGCCTGGCCCTGGGCTGGCGCGCGGCACCGGGATTGAACCTGGTCCTGTCCCACACCTTCGCGCCGAATCTGGCCACGCCCATGGCGGTGGACCTCCGCACCACCACCCGGGCCTGGGGCCTGGGCGGGAACTGGGTCTTCAACCAGACCCTCGACCATGTGGCCCTCTCCCTGGACCGCGCCTTTCTCTCTCCCGGCGCGGCGCGGACGGGCCTCCGGGCGGAGGTGGGCCACCGCTTCCCCTTCGAGTGGGGGGAATGGCGTGCGGGGCTCGCCTCCCGGCTCATGGACCAGAACCAGACCCTCCGCATCGGGTTCTTCAATCCCGAGCGCTACCGCTACTACGGCGCCACCGCCGGCATCTCGGCGCGGCGCGAGGAGCGCTGGGAGGTGGCCCTTGATGCGTGGGGCGGGAGCCAGGTGGTGAACCAGACGGCCAGCCAGTTCACCTGGGGCTACACCCTGGCCGGAACCTGGACGCCCGGGGGTTCCGCCGCCACCCTCTTCGCCTCCTGGGGCCAGAGCGTGGCAGGCCTTCCCATCGCGGATCCCACGGATCCCACCAGCTACCGGGATCACACCCTGAGGTTTGGAGTCCGGATCCGTGGAAATCGCTGGATTTGGTAGAAAGGCGGTAGACTTTTTCCCGATGACTCGACGCTGGCCAACTCAAACGACGGTCCTGGTGGTGGAAGACGACCCGGCGACCGCGAAGATCATCCAGGTCCGCCTGGAGATGGAGGGGCTGACGGTCCTCGTTGCCGCCAATGGCATGGAAGCACTCGAGATCCTCCACCGCGAGAAGGTCGATCTCATCTCCACCGATCTCATGATGCCGGCCATGAACGGGTTCCGGCTGGTGCAGGAGGTACGGGACCTGCCGCCCCCCAAGGGCCGCATCCCCATCCTGCTCCTCTCGAGCAACCACAGTGAGCAGGACATGGTGCGCTGCCTGGCCGCCGGCGCGGACGACTACATGGCTAAACCGATCTCGGTCCAAGTGATGGTGGAACGGCTGTGGCGGCTCTACGAACGCTCCCATCGCGCGGGGTGAGCCATCGTACCCCTCCATCTGCCGCATACCCTTCTCCTGCCCATCCTGGAATGGGCCACCCTCGGTTTGGTCGCGCTGGTGGCACTCCTGGTGCTGGTGGGCGCCGCCATGCAGTACCGCAAGGATCGCCTGAACCGGCATCGCATCGCCCGCTACCAGGCCTGGGAGTCCCAGCTCACGGATTACCTCTTCAAGAAGGGCTACGAAGAGCGGGGATTCGGGTCGATCGCCTGGCCCGATCGGTGGCTGTTCAGGGACTTCCTGGCTCGCTACCTGTCCACGATCGCGGGACAGGAGGCCGAGCTGCTTCGGGAACTCTACCTGAGCACGGGCATCCACACGTCTCTGCCACGGCGCCTGCGGGACCGCGATCCCAAGGTGCGCGCCCAGGCGGCCAAGGAGATCGCGGTCTTCCGCCTGGACGAACCCGCGGAGTTTGCGCCGCCACCGGTGGCAGAGCGGCCCTGGCGCTGGAAACCCGGCATCCGGATGGAGGGGTATATCGATCAGGTGCTGCCCCTGCTCGATGACCCGGTTCCCTTCGTGGCCCATACGGCGGCCCTGACCCTGACCCACGGCCGGAATCTCCGATTCGCCGCTCCGGTGCTGGCCTGGGTCATGCGGGAGGAACTCTACCAGCGGGAACGGCTGCTCCGGGTGCTCGAAGGCTTCGGCCCCTCCCTGCTGCCCTGGATGAAGGAGAACCTGGAGTCCCCGGATCAGAGCCCCGAGCCCTGGATCCTCTTCGCCTTGCTGGTGGGCTCCCACCGGCACCGCGAATCCCTGCCCCGGCTGGTTTGGCTCCTGGACGTCCCGAACGTGGACCTGCGGGCCTCCGTCCTCAAAGCCCTGATCATCCTCGCGGATCCGTCGATATACCCGAAAGTATGGGCCTTCGCCGCCAGTCCCGCCTGGGAGATCCGGACCCAGGTCGCCCGGGCCCTGGGGGTGCTGGGCGGCCCCTCCGCCATTCCCGATCTGCTGCCCTTGATGGCCGATCCCGTGTACGAGGTGCGGCGGAACGCGGCCCAGAGTCTCGTGGATCTTGGCCACTCCGGCGTCTCGGCCCTGACCTGGCTGGCGGACGACCTCGCCGCCGACCGCTTCGCCCGCGACCTCGCCCGGGAGCGGCTCGAATGGGCAGATGAGCGGGGGCACCTGTGACCTTCCGAGCGATCCTCACCGCCACCGTCGAGTGGAGCGTCCTCAGCTACTTCCTGGCCACGAACCTGACGCACCTGGCCTTGATCCTGAGGGCCTTCTTCTCCATCCGCAGTTACCTGGACGCCGTCGGGATCGATCGCCTCGACACCGCCTTCGAAACCAGCCATTACAAGCCCATCACCCTGGTCTGCCCGGTGCACAACGAAGAAGCGGGCGCGGTGGCGAGCATCAACAGCCTCATCAGCCTGCGCTATCCCGAGTTCCAGGTGGTGGTGGTGAGTGACGGCAGCACGGACGCCACCCTCGCGCGCCTGATCAAGGCCTTCAAGCTGCAACCCAGCCAGCGGGTCCTGCGCGAGCTGCTGCCCACCCAGGAGGTGCGCGGCATCTACGAGAGTGCCTACGTGCCGAACCTGGTGGTGGTGGACAAGGCCAACGGAGGGAAGGCCGACGCCCTGAACTGCGGCATCAACCTGGCCCGCTACCCCCTCGTGTGCTGCATGGACGGCGACAGCCTCCTGGAGAATGACGCGCTCCTCCGCATCGCCCGGCCCTTCACAGACCGCCCGGACATGGTGGCCTCCGGCGGCGTGGTGCGGCCCGTGAACGGGTGCAAGGTCACACCCATGGGCATCCGCGGCATCTTCCTGCCCGACTCCTGGCTGGCCCGTTTCCAGATCGTGGAATACCTGCGGGCCTTCCTCTTCACCCGCGTGGGTCTGGCCTCCCTGGACAGCATGTTCATCGTCAGCGGCGCCTTCGGGGTCTTCCGCAAGGATATGGTGGTGGCCGCGGGTGGCTTCGAGACCGCCACCATCGGCGAGGATTTCGAGCTCGTCGTGCGCCTGCATCGCTGCCTGCGCGAATGGAAGCGCCCCCATCACATCACGCTGGTGCCCGATCCCGTCTGCTGGACCGAGGTCCCCGAGGACTTCCGGGGCCTCAGCCGCCAGCGGAACCGCTGGCAGCGCGGCCTGTTGGAGACCCTCTGGCGGCACCGGAGCATGTGCTTCAATCCGAAGTACGGCCGCATCGGGCTCTTCTCCATGCCGTATTTCATCTTCTTCGAGGCGCTGGCGCCCATCATCGAGATCAGCGGGTATCTGCTGTTCGCTGTTTCGATCCTGACCCACTCGGTCGGTGGAACCTTCGCCCTCCTGTTCTTCTACGTGGCCCTGCTCCTGGGCGTGCTGAACTCCGTCGTGGCCGTGGTCCTCCAGGAGATCAGCGGCCACCGCTACCAGGGCCTTAAGGCCTTTGGACTGTTGCTCTTCGCGGCCGTGGCCGAGAACTTCGGCTATCGCCAGCTGACAGTCTGGTGGCGTCTGAAAGGCACCTTCGATTGGATCCGTGGAAGGGACAGCTGGGGCCACATGAAGCGCCAGGGTCTGACGACCCACCCGACCCCGGAAGGGCCCACCCCGCCCGCCCAGGCTTGACGGCGAACGGCGGTCAGACCATCCTGATCCCTCGATCTTTGGCAGTCCGATAGCGCTATCCAGAAAGGTGGAGGGAAAGGCCCTGTGAAACCTTGGCAACCTGCGACAGCAAGGTGCCAACTCCTGCCCCCGGCATGCCCCGGGGGGAAGATACCGAACCGTCTCAGACTGACCCGGCGCTACCTGGATAACGATCTACGGACTGCCGCTTCCCAGGCGCGTCCATGACCCCACCCACCTTCCAGCAGGCCCTCGACGAGGGCGAGTGTTTCCTCTTCGACGGAAGCACCGCCACGGCCCTGCATGACCGCGGGATCACGCTCCAGCGCAGCTTCGAGGAGTGCAACCTCAAGGCGCCGGACCTGCTGCTGGCCATCCACGGCGAGTTTCTCGCGGCGGGCGCCCAGGTGGTCACCACCAATACCTGGGGCGCCAACCGCCTGAAGCTCACCGCCCGGGGCCTGGAAGGCCAGCTCGACGCCATCAACCGCGAAGGCGTGGCCCTCGCGAAGCAGGCCATCGCCCAACAGGGCGCCCGGGCCTGGGTGGCGGGCTGCATCGGGCCGTTGGGTATCCGCATCGAGCCCTGGGGCCCAACCTCCTTCGAGGAGGCCCGCGCCTTGTTCCGCGAGCAGGTGGACGCGCTCATCGGGGCCGGGGCGGATCTGATCGTGCTGGAGGCCTTCGAGGACCTCAACGAGATCCACCAGGCCATCCTCGCCGCGAAGGAGGCCGGAAGCCTGCCCGTCGCGGCCCTGATGACCACCAACGATGACGGCCAGGCCCTGTTCGGGGCGGAGCCCGAGTGGTTCATCAAGCAGCTCGACACCTGGGGCGCCGATCTGGTGGGCCTCATCGGCGGCAACGGCCCCGCGCCCCAACTGCGCCTCTTGGAGCGCCTGAAGGCCATCACCACCAAGCCCATCGTCCTCCAGCCGAACCCCGGTCTGCCGCACCAGGTGGATGGCCGCCTCATCTACGGGGCCAGCCCCGAATACCTCGGTGGCTTCGCAGCGCGCGCCCTCGCCGCGGGCGCCCGCGCCGTGGGCGGGTGCAGCGGCACCACCCCCGCCCACATCCGCGCCATGCGAGGGGCCTTCCGCCAGGAACACGCCTTCGTCCAGGCCGGCAGCGGCTTCGAGCTGAAGCCTCATGAGCAGCCCAAGCCCGAAGTGCCCTTCGCCTATCGCAGCCGCTTCAGCCTCAAGCTCGCGCAAAACGAGTTCGTGCATACCGTGGAGCTGGTGCCGCCCAAGGGCATGGAGTACGACAAGCTTCTGGCCAAGACCCGCCAATGCCGGGCCCTGGGCGTGGACGCCATCAACGTGCCCGACGGTCCCCGGGCCATGGCCCGCATGAGCGCCCTGGCCACGGCGCTCATCATCGAGCAGCAGGTGGGGCTCGAGACCATCCTCCACTACGCGTGCCGCGACCGGAACCTGCTGGGCATGCAGAGCGACCTGCTGGGCGCCGCGGGCCTCGGCTTGCGCAACATCCTCGCCGTCACCGGCGACCCGCCGAAGCTGGGGCCCTATCCCCAGGCCACGGCCGTCTTCGACGTGGATGCCATCGGCCTCGTGAACATGCTCAAGCGCCTGAACACGGGCCTCGATCTCGGCGGCGCCAGCATCGGCAGGCCCACCTCCTTCAGCGTGGGCGTGGGGGCGAATCCCGTGGCACCGGACCTGGAACGGGAGAAGACCCGCTTCCGCTACAAGATGGAGGCCGGCGCCCAGTGGGCCATCACGCAGCCCGTCTTCGACGCCGAGAGTCTCTTCCGCTTCCTCGACTTCACCGAGTCCCTGGACAGCAAGGGCGGCCTGCCCATCATCGCCGGCATCTGGCCCCTCAAGAGCCTGCGCAACGCGGAATTCATGGCCAACGAGGTGCCCGGTGTCTTCATGCCGCCAGCCATCCTGGCCCGGATGGCGAAGTGGTCAAGCGCCGAGGACCAGATCAAGGAAGGACTCGCCATCGCCCAGGAAGTCATCGAGCAGATCCGCCCCCGCATCCGCGGCCTCCAGCTCAGCGCCCCCTTCGGCCAGGTGGAACTGGTCGCGCCACTGCTGCCCAGGCGGGAGGTCGCATGAGTGTGAAAGTCCACTTCCTGCTCGAGGACCTGCTGGTGGAAGCGCCCGCGGGAACCTCGCTCCAGCGCATCGCGGACGCCGCGGGGGCTGACATCACCTTCGGCTGCCGGACCGGTTCCTGCGGCACCTGCCGGGTGCGCGTCACGGAGGGACTGCACCATTGCAGCGACCGTGGCCCGGAGGAGCGCGACTTCCTCCAGGGCCTGGACGCGCCGCCCGACCAGCGCCTCGCCTGTCAGGTGGTCGTCCACGGCGATGTGGCCATCGACTATTTGGGGCTTTGAAGATGCAACCGCAGATGACGCAGATTTCGCAGATGAAAACAGGGGGTGAATTCCGCGCGCTCCAGCTGCGTTCATCTGCGTCATCTGCGGTTAAAGAAGAAGGTCTTCCATGACCACCCTCGACACGCTCCTCCACGACAAGGTGCTGCTGCTGGACGGCGGCATGGGGACGCAGATCTTCGCCCGCAAGCCCACGGTGGAGGACTACGGCGGCGCGGCCCTGGAGGGCTGTGTGGACCTGCTCACGGAGCGGCGGCCCCAATGGATCCGGGAGATCCACGAGAGCTATTTCAACGCCGGTGCCGATGCGGTGGAGACCAACACCTTCGGGGCGAACCCGCTGGTGCTCGGCGATTTCGGGTTGTCGACTAAAGCCTACGACCTGAACGCGCAGGCGGCCTCCCTCGCGAAGGAGGTGGCTCGCAGCTTCGACCGGCCTCGCTTCGTCATCGGCTCCGTAGGCCCCGGCACCAAGCTCATCACGCTGGGCCACGTGGGCTACGCGGACCTGCTGGCCTCGTACCGCGTGCAGATGGACGGCCTGCTGGACGGCGGGGTTGACGCCATCCTCATCGAGACCTGCCAGGACCTGGGCCAGATCAAGGTGGCCGTGCGGGCTGCCCGCGAGGCCATGGCCGCGAAGAAGCGGAAGGTGCCCACTCTGGGTGCAGGCCACGGTGGAGACCACGGGCACCCTGCTGGTGGGCTCGGACATCTCCGCCGTGCTCACCAGCGTGGAGCCTCTCGGCATCGACGTGCTGGGCCTCAACTGCGCCACGGGCCCCGATGAGATGCACGCCCACCTCCAGACCCTCTGTGAGGCCAGTCCCTTCCCCATCAGCTGCCTGCCCAACGCGGGCCTGCCGGTGAACGTGGGCGGCCAGGTGGTCTACCCGCTGGATCCTGCGGGCTTCGCCCCCAAGGTGCTGCACGCGGCCTCGGAGTTCGGCCTCGCCATCGTGGGCGGCTGCTGCGGCACCACCCCGGACCACATCCGGGTCCTGGCATCCAGCGTGGCGAAGCTCAACGTGCCAAAGCGCGCGCCAAAGCTGGAGCGCAGCGCCGCCAGCCTCTACCAGAGCGTGACGCTCCGGCAGGAACCGGCGCCCCTCATCGTGGGCGAGCGGACGAACGCGAACGGGTCGAAGAAATTTCGCGACCTGCTGGCCTTGGAAGACTGGGACGGCATGATCACCTTGGCCAAAGAGCAGCAGAAGGAGGGCGCCCACCTGCTGGACCTCTGCGTGGCCTACGTGGGTCGCGATGAGGTGCGCGACGCCGACGAGCTGTTGGGCCGACTGGTCTCCCAGATCACCCTGCCCCTGATGATCGACAGCACCGAGTTCCCGGTCATCGAGCGGGCCCTGCAACGATCTCCCGGCAAGTGCGTGGTGAACTCCATCAACTTCGAAGACGGCGAGGCCAAGGCCCGGAAGATCCTGGAGCTGTGCAAGACCTACGGTGCGGCCGTGGTGGCCCTCACCATCGACGAGCGTGGCATGGCCAAGACCCGCGAGGACAAACTCGCCGTGGCCAAGCGCCTGCACGCCCTGGTGGTGGGCGAGTACGGCCTCGATCCCGGCGACCTGATCATCGATCCGCTGACCTTCACGCTGGGCAGCGGCGACGAGGAGTTCCGCAAGTCCGCCATGGAGACCCTGGAGGCCCTGAAGCTCATCAAGGCGGAGCTGCCGGGCGTCATGACCATTCTCGGCGTAAGCAACGTGAGCTTCGGCCTGAACCCCGCGTCCCGGCACGTGGTCAACGCCCTTATGCTCTACCACGGCGTGAGGCACGGCCTCGACATGGCCATCTTCAACGCCTCGAAGGTGCTGCCCGTCGCGAAGATCGACCCCGAGGACCGCCGCATGGTCGAGGATCTGATCTTCGACCGGCGCTCGGAAGGCTACGACCCGCTCAAGGCCGTCCTGGCGCGCTTCAGCGACCGCAAGGCCACCCTGGTGGACGTCCACCGGGCCGACCTGCCCGTGCTGGAGCGCCTGCACCGGGGCATCCTCGACGGCGAAAAACAGACCATCCTCGCGGATGTGGACGAGGCCCTGAAGGACCATGACCCGCTAAAGCTCATCAACGAGGTGCTGCTGGGCGCCATGAAGGTGGTGGGCGAGCGCTTCGGGTCCGGCGAGATGCAGCTGCCCTTCGTGCTGGAGAGCGCCGAGGCCATGAAGGCCGCCATCAAGCGCATCGAACCGCACCTACCCCGGGAATCGAACTACCAGAAGGGCCGCATCCTGTTGGCCACGGTGAAGGGCGATGTCCACGACATCGGCAAGAACCTGGTGGACATCATCCTCAGCAACAACGGCTTCGAGGTGAAGAACCTGGGCATCAAGCAGCCCATCGAGGCCATCCTCAAGGACCTGGAGGCCTGGCCCGCGGACGCCATCGGCCTCTCAGGCCTCCTGGTCAAATCCACCGTGATCATGAAGGAAAACCTGCACTTCATGGAGGCGCAGGGGCTGAAGGTACCCGTCATCCTGGGGGGCGCCGCCCTCACCCGGGATTACGTGGAGGGCGACTGCCGCCGGTCGTACTCAGGTGCCGTCCACTACGCCGAGGACGCCTTCGAGGGGCTGCGGCACATGCAGGCGTTGGTGGCGGGGGAGACCAGCGTGCCGGCTCCTGCGCCAGCCGCACCCGCGGCTGGCGATATAAAAATACTTAAACGAGGTGGGGGCTCAGTGGCATTGACCCAGCTTGGCCAGAGCAGCTGGGTGAGGCATGACGCACCCACACCCAAGCCCCCCTTCTGGGGAATCCGCGCATTAGCGGATTCCCCCGTGGACCTCTTCGAGCACCTGGACGAGTTCGCCCTGGTGCGCAACCGCTGGGGTTTCAGCCAGGGCAGCCAGGATGATGCAGCCTTCGCC
>CAVPLE010000113.1:0-22873 GCA_963705865.1 uncultured Holophagaceae bacterium
GTCCACTTTCCAGATGGTGTGATCATCCCTGTCGGCCACGAAGAGATTGCCCGAAGCGTCGTAAACCAGGCCCACGGGTGAGGTGAACTCCACCGCCGCAAGCACGGTCAGGGTCGCCACCCCACTCGTGATGGTTCCGTTGGGATTGGTCACGGTCACGGTGTAGTTCCCCGCGTCCTCGACTTTGGGCTGGTAGAGGGTGAAGGTGGAGCCGATGGCCCCCAGAAGGTTCTGACCATCTTTCGCCCACTGGTAGGCGAGGGTGGCGGCCCCGGTGGCGGTGACCGAGAGACTGACCGGGCGACCGGAGACCGTGCTGGCATTCAAGGGGCCCTCGGTGATGGCGGGCGGGGTGCCAGGGGCCGACGCATCGGTATGGTGGCTGGAACACCCGAGGCCAAGGGCCAGGAGCAGGAAGGGAAGCACGAAGCGTCTGGAAGCTCGCAGGCTGTGGATGGAGCGTCCGGCGGAAGCGATCAGAGCGCGGACGGCCGTGAATCCCTCGCCAAGGTTGGGGAACCCCTGGATCATTGAATCTCCCAGAAAAAAGCCCCCAAGGGCCAAGGCATGGTTGAAGGGTGGACTGGTTCGCTCACCGAAGGGGAGGATCCCATGAATGGTGGGCTCTCCCTCTGGAAGGTTCCAGGGAGGGCTCAGAACTCGAACGTCGGCCCGCTGAGGGTCTGGGCATCGAGGATCTGGCCGTTGGGGTCGAGGGTGACGAGGCCCTGGGCCTGGCGGGGGGTCAGCTGGCCGATTTGCTGGAGGGCCTGGCCGCGAAGTTCGGGACTCCCACCTTCGGCGCTCTCGAAAAACACGGCGCCCACGCGGTAGGTCTGCTTGGCGTCCTGCATGAGGTGCAGCTCGCGGAGTTGGCGCTCGTCCACGGGGCTGGGGGCGTCCGTCATGAGGCAGCGGGCCTGGGCGGTCTTGGGGAAGGCGATGACCTCGCGGATGTTGTCCACGCCCGCCAGCAGCATGACGAGGCGGTCGAGGCCCAGGGCCAGGCCGCCGTGGGGCGGGGCGCCATAGCTGAGGGCGTCCAGCAGGAAGCCGAACTTGGCGCGGGCCTCCTCCTCGCCGATGCCGATGGCGCGGAACATGCGGCTCTGGGTTTCCGCGTCATGGATGCGGATGCTGCCGCCGCCCACCTCGAAGCCGTTGAGCACCAGGTCGTAGGCCACGGCACGACAGCGGCCGGGGTCGGTGTCCAGGAGATCCAGGTCCTCCGGATGCGGGCTGGTGAAGGGGTGGTGGCAGGCCACGTACCGACCGCCTTGCCCATCGTCATCTCCGCTCCACTCCAGCAGGGGGAAGTCCACGACCCACAAGAACGCGTACGCGTTCTTGTCCATGAAAAGCTTTGAAAGAGCGGGATCTTTTTCCACGGTGGCCAGCTGGGAGGCGATGCGGACGCGCAGTTCGCCTAGCACACGGCTGGTTTGAGCCTCGGTGCCCACGGCGAATACCGCCAGTCCTTCCCCCGTGGCGCGGAAGTGGTCCTTCAGGGCCGCTTCCGCGCCCTCGTCGAGGAACTTCTTGAAGCTGCTGGCGAGGCCATCCTTGCCCCACTTGGCGTAGGGCAGGCCGCCGGCGCCCATCTGCTTGGCCACGTCCTGCAATTCATCCAGCTGCTTGCGGCTCAGCGACCCTGCGGCCTCGCCGGGGAAGAACAGCGCCCGCACCCGACGCTGGCCTTGGCTTTCGGCGGCGGCGCGGAAGAGGTTGAAGCCACTGGCGGCGAAGAGGCTGGTGACGTCCTGGATCTTCACGCCGCAGCGGAGGTCGGGCTTGTCCGAGCCGTACCACTCCATGGCGTCCCGGTAGGGCAGGCGGGAGAAGGGCGCGGTCACGTCCTTGCCGACCATCTTCGCCAGCTTCACCATCAGCGGCTCGATGACGCCCTGGATATCTTCCTGCCGCACGAAACTCATCTCGATGTCGATCTGGGTGAACTCGGGCTGGCGGTCGGCGCGCAGGTCCTCGTCCCGGAAGCAGCGGCAGATCTGCACGTATCGCTCGAAGCCGCTCACCTGGAGCAGCTGCTTGAAGAGCTGGGGGCTCTGGGGCAGCGCGAAGAACTCGCCGGCGTGGACGCGGCTGGGCACCAGGTAGTCGCGGGCGCCCTCAGGTGTGGACTTGGTGAGGATCGGGGTCTCGATCTCGAGGAAGTCCAACTCGCGGAAGTGGTTCCGGGTGAGGTTCGCCACTTCGCTGCGGAGCAGCATGTTGCGTTGGAGCTGCTCGCGGCGCAGATCCAGGAAGCGGTAGGTGAGGCGCAGATCCTCGCCCACGCCCTCGTCCTCCAGGGGAAAGGGCAGGGGGGCCGCGGTGTTCAGGATCCGCAGGCCCGTGAGACGCACCTCGATGTCGCCCGTGGCCATGTTGGGGTTCTTGCTCTCGCGCTCGGCCACCACGCCTTCGGCAGCCAGCACGAACTCGCTGCGCACGGCCTTGAGCTTGGTCAACAGCTCGGGATCGGCGGTTTCCTCATTGGCCACCAGCTGCACCAGGCCCCAGCGGTCGCGCAGATCGAGAAACACCAGGGAGCCGAGGTTGCGCACCCGGCGGCACCAGCCGAGCAGGCGCACGGTCTGGCCCACCTGGTCGAGGCGCAGGTCGCCGTTGCGGTGGGTGCGTTGGAAGTCGCCGAGCCGATCGAGTTTCATAGCCTTACAGGATCGCATCCCGGGGGGCGGGGCTCAAGCGGGGCGAAAGGATCTCCACGAAGGACACGAAGGGGAAAACAGGCTGGTCACGGAAGGCACGGAATTTCACGGAAGACACGGAAGAAGCAGTGGTGCTCTCGGATCGGAGACCTGACGCCCTTTTCCGTGTGTTCCAGCTTTCTTCCGTGTCTTCCGTGACCAGCGCTTTTCTTAGTGGCCTTGGCAAACCTTCGTGTCATTCGTGGAGGGCTTTTCCCAGGGTCGCCGGAGCCTTCCGGCCGGCCCGGTACCGCTCCCACCGCAGCCGGGCCCGGTCCATGTAGAGGTAGATGACCGGGGTGGTGTAGAGGGTCAGGAGCTGGCTGAAGAGCAGGCCGCCCACGATGGCGATGCCCAGGGGGCGGCGCAACTCGGAGCCGGTGCCCATGCCGATGGCCAGCGGCAGGCCGCCCAGCATGGCCGCCAGGGTGGTCATGGTGATGGGCCGGAACCGCAGCAGGCAGGCCTGGAAGATGGATTCCTCGGGGGTCTTGCCCTCCCGGCGCTCCACCTCGATGGCGAAGTCGATCATGAGGATGGCGTTCTTCTTCACGATGCCGATGAGCAGGATGATGCCGATGAAGGCGATGACGCTGAGGTCGGTCCGGAAGGCCAGCAGGGCCAGCAGGGCTCCCACGCCCGCGGAGGGCAGGGTGGAGAGGATGGTGAGCGGGTGGATGAGGCTTTCGTACAGCACGCCCAACACGATGTAGACCACCAGGAGCGCCGCCGCCAACAGAAGAGGCTGGTTGGCCAACGACGCCTTGAACGCCTGGGCTGTCCCCATGAAGCTGCCCCGGATCGTGCCGGGCATGCGGATCTCCTGCTGGGCCTTGTCGATGGCCGTGACCGCATCGCCCAGAGCCACGCCCACCGGGAGGTTGAAGGACAGCGTCACGGACGGCTGCTGACCCTGGTGGTTCACGGAAAGGACCGTGTTCCGGCGCTCCAGATGCGTGAAGGCGCTGAGGGGCACCAGGTCCCCGGTGGTGGACCGCACATAGGTGTGGCGCAAGCCGTCGGGGGTCTGCATGAACGGTGTGTCCACCTCCATGACCACGTGGTACTGGTTCAGAGGGGTGTAGATGGTGGAGACGAAGCGCTGGCCGAAGGCATCGTAGAGGGTGCCGTCGATGGCCTGGGGGGTGATGCCCAGCCGTGAGGCGGTGGTGCGGTCGATCGTGAGGGAGGCCTCGAGGCCCTTGTTCTGCAGATCGGTGTTGACGTCCGCCAACTGGGGGACCGTGCGGAGCTTCTGGAGCACCCTCGGGGCCCAGTCGAACAGCTCACGGGCGTCGTCGCCCTGGAGGGTGTACTGGTACTGGGAACTGGAAGGCCGTCCGCCGATGCGGATGTCCTGCACCGGCTGCATGTAGAGGGTGCCGCCAGGGAGGTGGGCGGTCTTCCCCCGCAAGCGGGCGATGACCTGGTCGCCGGTCTCCTTCCGCTGATCGTTGGGCTTCAGCGAACAGAACATGCGGCCGGTGTTGCCTCCCCCGATGAAGGCCGTGACGCTCTCCACGGCGGGATCGGCCTGCACGATGGCGACGTACCCCGTCATCAGCTTCTCCATGCCCCCGAAGGAGATGTCCTGGCCTGCCTGGATCGAGCCGGTGAGCCGTCCCGTATCCTGCTGGGGGAAGAAGCCCTTGGGGATGACCACGTAGAGACCCACGGTGGCGAGCATGGTGCCAAGGGCCACGGTCAGGGTGAAGCGCTGGTGTCGCAGCACCCAGGCCAGCGACGTCTCGTAATGCCGCATGACCCACTGGAAGGCGCGCTCCGTGGCCTGGAAGATCCGGCCGTGGCGTTCTTCGCTGTGCGGCCGGAGCAGGCGCGCGCACATCATGGGCGTGGTGGTGAGGGACACCACCATGGACACCACGATGGCCACGGAGAGGGTGACGGCGAATTCGCGGAACAGGCGGCCCACGATGCCGCCCATGAGCAGGATGGGGATGAACACGGCGATGAGCGAGATGCTGATGGAGACCACCGTGAAACCGATCTCCTTCGCGCCGTGGAGGGCCGCCTCCATGGGCTGCATGCCGTCTTCCAGATGGCGCGTGATGTTCTCCACCACCACGATGGCGTCATCCACCACGAAGCCCGTGGCCACGGTGAGCGCCATCAGCGACAGGTTGTCGATGGTGTAGCCCAGGAGGTACATGACGCCGAAGGTGCCGATGAGCGAGATGGGCACCGCGACGCTGGGAATGAGCGTGGAGCGCACACTGCGCAGGAACACGAAGACCACCAGGATCACCAGGCCGATGGAGATGCTCAGCGCCAGCTGCACGTCCCTCACCGAGGCCCGGATGGTGCGGGTGGCGTCGATGAGCACTTTCAGTTCGATGGTGGGGGGCAGTGAAGCCTGGAGCTGGGGGAGAATGGCCCGGACCCGGTCCACGGTCTCGATGATGTTGGCGTCCGGCTGGCGGAAGATGGGGACGATGATGGCCGGAACGCCGTTGGACAGGCCGCGGTTGCGGATGTTCTCCACCGAGTCCGTCACCTTGGCGACATCCGAGAGGCGCAGCGCATTGCCGTTCTTGTACCTCACGATGAGCGGTTGGTAGTCCGCGGCCTTCATCAGCTGGTCCGTGGTGGAGATGGACCAGGTGGTGGCATTGCTGGAGATGTCTCCCTTCGGCCGGTTGATGTTGGCCGCGGCGACGGTCAGGCGGATGTCCTCCATCGCCAGGCCCTGGGCGTTGAGCACGGCGGGATTCACATCCACGCGCACGGCCGGCAGCGCGCCGCCCCACACGAAGACCTGCCCCACCCCCTGGACCTGGGAGAGTTTCTGCTGGAGCACCGAGGAGGCGATGTCATACATGCGCTCGCGGGGGATCAGGTTCGAGGTCAGCGCGAGCATGAGGATGGGTGAATCGGCGGGGTTCACCTTCCGGTACGAGGGGTTGTTCGGCAGGTTCGAAGGCAGGTCGCCCCGGGCGGCGTTGATGGCCGCCTGGACGTCGCGCGCGGCCGCGTCGATGTTCCGGCCCAGGTCGAACTGGAGGGTGATGTTGGTTCCCCCCAGGGAACTGGTCGAGGTCATCTCGGTGATGCCGGCGATGCGTCCGAACTGGCGCTCCAGAGGGGTGGCCACGGAGGAGGCCATGGTCTCCGGACTGGCTCCCGGCAGCCCCGCCGAGACCTGGATGGTGGGGAACTCCACCTGGGGTAGGGGCGAGACCGGCAGGAAGGTGTAGGCGATGGCACCCAGCAGGGCCAGGGCCACCGTCAACAGCGTGGTGGCGACGGGCCTGTGGATGAAGGGCGTTGAGATGCTCACGGGCGTACGTTCGCGGGCTCCAGGCGTTCCGCCTGGAGATGGCTGCCGCCAGGGCGGCAGCAGAAATGGGGGTGTGAAATGTGAGACATGGCTTTTACGCTTTTGGCGAAGCCACGCGCGCGCCGCGCAAGCGGCGCGCGAGGCGATCAAAGGCCAGGTAGATCACGGGCGTTGTGTAGAGCGTGAGGATCTGGCTGAAGATGAGGCCGCCCACGATGGCGATGCCCAGGGGGCGGCGCAGCTCGGCGCCCACGCCCGTGCCCAGGGCCAATGGCACGCCGCCCAGCAGGGCCGCCATGGTGGTCATGATGATGGGCCGGAAGCGTAGCAGGGAAGCCTGGTAGATGGCCTCTTCCGGCGGCTTGCCGTCCTTGCGTTCGGCCTCCAGCGCGAAGTCGATCATCATGATGGCGTTCTTCTCCACGATGCCGATGAGCAGGATGATGCCGATGAGCGCGATGACGCTGAAATCCGTGCGACAGAGCATGAGCGAAAGCAGGGCGCCCACGCCCGCCGAGGGCAGCGTCGACAGGATCGTGATGGGGTGGATGTAGCTTTCGTACAGCACGCCCAGCAGGATGTAGACCGTGAGCACCGCGGCGAGGATGAGGAACGGCGTGTTCGTGAGCGAGGCGCCGAAGGCCTGGGCCGTGCCCTGGAAGCCGGTCTTGATGCTGGGCGGCAGATCGATTCCCTTGCGGGCCATCTGGATGGCCTTCACGGCATCGCCCAGGGAAGCGCCGGGGGCCAGGTTGAAGGAGACGGTGGCCGTGGGGAACTGGCCCTGGTGGTTCACGGCCAGGGGGGAGGTGATGGTCTCGACGCGCGTGAAGGCGCTGAGGGGAACGGAACCGCCAGAGGCCGAGCGCACGTAGATGGCCTGGAGATCCTCGGGCCGCTGGTACTGGCCGGGGGGAGCTTCGAGCACCACGCGGTACTGGTTCAGCTGCGTGAACATGGTGGAGACCTGCCGCTGGCCGAAGGCATCGTAGAGCGCGTCGTCCAGCATCTGGGGCGTGATGCCCAGGCGCGAGGCCGTGGCGCGATCGAGGGTGACGCGGACCTGGAGGCCCGCATTCTGCTGGTCACTCGCCACGTCGCGAATCTCGGGCAGGGAAGAGAGCTTGTCCACGAACCTGGGCACCCATTCACCCAGTTCCTTGGGATCGGCGTCCTCCAGGGTGTACTGGTACTGGGTGCGGCTGACCCGGTCCTCCACCGTGAGGTCCTGGACGGGCTGGAGGTAGAGACGGATGCCCTCGACCTTGGCCAGCTCTGGTTGGAGGCGGTGGATGACTTCACTGGCGCTCAAGCCGCGCTCTTCCAGTGGCTTCAGGTTGATCTGGATGCGGCCGCTGTTGAGCGTGGTGTTGGTGCCGTCGATGCCGATGAACGAAGACAGGCTCGCCACGGCCGGGTCCTTGAGTATCTCCGCCGCGAGGGCCTGCTGCCGCTCGGCCATGGCGGGGAAGGAGACGGTCTGGGGCGCCTCGGAGATGCCCAGGATCACGCCCGTGTCCTGCACGGGGAAGAAGCCCTTGGGAATGGCGAGGTAGAGCAGCACCGTGGAGGCGAGGGTGGCCACGGCGACCACTAGCGTGCCGGTCTGGTGCTTGAGCACCCAGGTGAGGGTGCGGCCGTAGAACGCGATGATCCGCTGGAAGACCCGCTCGGAGGACTGGTAGAAGCGGCCCTGTTCCGACGCCGGGGTGTGCTTCAGCAGCTTGGCGCACATCATGGGCGTGAGCGTGAGCGACACCACGGCGGACACCAGGATGGTGACGCTGAGGGTGACGGCGAACTCGCGGAAGAGCCGGCCGACGATGTCGCCCATGAAGAGCAGGGGGATGAGCACGGCGATGAGCGAGACGGTCAGGGAGAGGATGGTGAAGCCGATCTGGCCCGAGCCCTTCAGCGCCGCCTGGAGGGGCGGTTCGCCCTCCTCGATGTAGCGCATGATGTTCTCGATCATCACGATGGCGTCATCCACCACGAACCCCGTGGAGATGGTGAGGGCCATGAGCGTGAGGTTGTTCAGGCTGTAGCCCAGCAGGTACATCACCGCGAAGGTGCCGACCAGCGACAGCGGCACGGCCACGCTGGGGATGATGGTGGCGGCCAGGGTCCGGAGGAAGAGGAAGATCACCATGACCACCAGGGCGATGGTGAGCATCAGCGTGAATTCCACGTCCGCCACCGAGGCCCGGATCGTGGTGGTGCGATCCGTGAGGATGGTCAACTCCACCGCCGCGGGCAGCGAGGCCCGCAACTGGGGGAGCAGCTCCTTCACCCGGTCCACGACGGCGATGATGTTGGCGCCGGGCTGCCGCTGGATGTTGAGGATGACGGCGGGGGTGGTGTTCTTCCAGGCGGCGAGGCGGGCGTTCTCCACGCCGTCGCGGACGGTGGCCACTTCGGACAGCGTCACGGGGGCGCCGTTCTTGTAGGCGATGATGAGGGGACGGTAGTCCTCGCTGGAGAGCAACTGGTCGTTGGCGCCGATGGCATAGGCCTGCCGCAGCCCATCGAAACTGCCCTTGGCCTGGTTGACGTTGCTCAAGGCCACCGCGGCACGCACGTCGCCCAGGGTGAGGCCCTTGGCCGCCAGGGCCGAGGGGTTGGCCTGGATGCGGACGGCGGGCTTCTGGCCACCGCTGACGCTGACCAGGCCCACGCCCGGGAGCTGCGAGATCTTCTGGGCCAGCCGGGTGTCCGCGAAGTCCTCCACCTTGGACAGCGGCAGGGTCTTCGAGGTGAGGGCCATCGTGAGGATGGGCGAATCAGCCGGATTGATCTTGCTGTAGATGGGTGGATTGGGAAGGTCGCGGGGCAGGTAGGTCCCAGCGGCGTTCACGGCCGCCTGCACCTGCTGTTCCGCCACATCGATGTTCAGGTCCAGCACGAACTGGAGGGTGATGATCGAACTGCCGCCCGAGCTGGACGAGGACATGCGGTTCAGGCCGGGAAGCTGGCCGAACTGGCGTTCCAGGGGGGCGGTGATGGCCGAGGCCATCACGTCGGGACTGGCGCCGGGATAGAAGGTGACGACCTGGATGGTGGGGTAGTCCACCTGGGGCAGGGCCGAGACGGGGAGCTGGCGGAAGGCCAGGATGCCCACCAGCAGCAGCCCCGCCATGAGCAGCGACGTCGCGATCGGCCGGAGGATGAACGGCCTGGAGGGATTCATCGGTTCAGCCCTTCGCGCCAGTGGGCTTGGGTAGCATGACCTTGCTGCCGGGTCGCAGTTTTTCAAGGCCATCGGTGACGACGGTCTCACCGCCCGCGAGGCCCTGCTTCACGGCCGTCTCATCGCCATCCGTGGCCAGCACTTCGATGGTGCGCATCTCCACGGTGCTGTCGGCCTTCACGACGTAGACGAAGGAGCCCTGCGGGCTGCGCTGCACGGCGGCCGTGGGCACGATCACCACGCCGCGCAGCGTGTCGACCAGCAGGCGGGCGTTCACGAACTGGTTGGGGAAGAGGGTGCGGTCGGCGTTGGCGAACAGGGCCTTGAGCCGCACCGTGCCGGTGGTGGGGTCCACCTGGTTGTCGATGGCCGCGAGGGCGCCGGTGGCGAGTCGCGCCTTGAGGTCGCGATCCCAGGCCTCGACGGGCAGCTTCCCGCTTTTGGCAGTCTGGCCCAGCACCTTCTGGATGTCGTCCGCGGGCACCGAGAACACCACGTTGATGGGCTGGATCGGGGCGATGACGGCCAGTCCACCGGCATCGCTGGCCCGCACCATGTTGCCCGCGTCCACCTGGCGGAGGCCGACCCGGCCGGCGATGGGGGCTGTGATACGGCTGTAGACGAGGTTCAGCTTGGCGCTCTCCACCTGGGCCTGGTCGGCCTTGAGGGTGGCTTCGTACTGGGCCACGGAGGAGTTCTGGGTGTCGAGTTGCTGGCGGGAGATGATGCCTTGCTGGACCAGGCCCTGGAGGCGGTTCAGATCCGCGAGGGCGTTCTGGTAGGCTGCCCGGTCCTTGGCCAGCTGACCCTCGGCCTGCATCATCTGCACCTGGAAGGGCCGCGGATCGATCTCCGCCAGCAACTGGCCTTGGCGCACCATCTGGCCTTCCGTGAAATCCACGCGGACGAGCTGCCCATCCACCCGGCTCTTCACGGTGACGGTGTTCAGGGCGGTGACGGTACCGAGCCCCGTGAGGCTTACCGGCATGTCACCCTGGCGGGCCTGGGCCGCCACGATGGGCACCGGGCGTCCGCCCGCGGGGTTCGTGCCGGTGGTCTTCTTCCCTCCCCGGGCGAGGATGACCAGAGCGATGGCCGCCGCCGTTCCCAGGATGGCCCAGAGACGCCAGCCCCGGAGAAGCGCAGGGCGCCCGGCGCCGGATTCGAGAGACAGGATGGGATCGGTGGCGTCCATGCGGGAATCGAAGCCTTTTCAAGCGGGTGGTGCGGAGGAGCCCGGCGGTTCACACCGGGCGGAGCATCGGCCTTAGGGCCGGATCATGGCACTGGGGTCCGGCTCTTGGCCTCGCCCTCAGCCAGCGAGGCGGAATACATGGCCTCCAGGTTGCCGATCATGGTCAGGAGGCTGCCCCTCAGGGTCTCCTGCTCCGCGGGCGAAAGGCCGGCGGCCATGGACTGGTGAAGGTCCGTGGCCAAGTGCTGCAGTTCGTGGGCCAGGGCCACGGCCTCCCGGAGCCAGATCGATCAGGATCCGGCGGCCATGCCGGGGATCCGGCTTGGTGGTGAGCAGCCCGCGCGTGACCATCGTCTTCACCAGGCGGCTGGCCGTGGGGTCGTCCATCCACACCTGCTGGGCAAGCGGATGGAGGGAAGATGGACCCTTCTCGAGGAGCACCAGCATCACCCAGAACTGCTGGGGGCTGAGCCCATACGGGGTCAAACGGACCCATACGACCTGCTTGAGGGTGCGGCGGACAGCGGCGGCCAGGGTTCCGAGGCCGGCTTCAAAGAGGGGGTCGGGGGTATGTTCTTGCATAAGCAACAAGACTGCGCCCGCACAACCATCGTGTCAAGGGGTATAACCCGGACTATTCCCCTCAGAAGTCCTGTCAGCCTCGTGCCGCAGCCGGCTCATTTCCCTCGGGAGCTGGGCCGGGCGGGGTGACGTCCCCGTTCTCCCCGAGGCGCCTGGCCCGAACTGGGGCGGGCCGAACGAGCGGGGCCGCGGCTGCGACCGCCGCCACCACCCTGGCGCCCGGTCTGGATGGGTTCGGCGGGGATGCTGGGATCCGGCGCGTAGCCTTGGATCACATCCTTGGGCAGTTCCTTGCGGAGCAGCTTTTCGATGTCCTTCAGCAGCCGGTGCTCATCGACGCAGACCAGCGACAGGGCTTCGCCCTCGCTGCCGGCCCGGCCCGTGCGGCCAATGCGGTGGATGTAGTCCTCGGGCACCTGGGGCAGCTCGTAGTTCACCACATGAGGGAGCATGTCGATGTCCAGGCCCCGGGCGGCGATGTCCGTGGCCACCAGGACGCGGACGGCGCCCTTCTTGAAGTCCTCCAGGGCCTTGATGCGCTGGGGCTGGCTCTTGTTGCCATGGATGGCCATGGAGCTGATGCCGTCCTTGTCCAGCTGCTCGGAGAGGCGGTTGGCGCCGTGCTTGGTGCGGGTGAAGACCAGCACCTGCTCGAGCTTGCGGGTCTGGATGATGTGGGCCAGCAGGGCGCGCTTGCGCTCGCGGTCCACGGGATGCACCACCTGGCGGACCAGTTCGGCGGCGGTGTTCTGCGGGGTGATCTGCACGGAGGCGGGCGTCTTCAGGAACTTGGAGGCCAGTTGCTTGATCTCGTCCGTGAAGGTGGCCGAGAAGAGCAGGGTCTGCCGCTTGGCGGGCAGCAGGGCCAGGATCTTCTGGATGTCGCGGATGAAGCCCATGTCGAGCATGCGGTCGGCTTCGTCCAGCACCAGGATCTCCAGCTGGCTGAAGTTCAGGTTGCCCTGGCCCTGGTGGTCCAGCAGGCGGCCGGGGGTGGCCACGAGGATCTCCACGCCGGCCCGGAGGGCCTTGGTCTGGGGGTTGATGTTCACGCCGCCGAAGATGGTGGTGGACCGCAGGGGGAGGTACTTGCCGTAGGTGCGGACGCTCTCCTCCACCTGCATGGCCAGCTCGCGGGTGGGCGTGAGGATGAGGGCGCGGATGGGGTGGCGCGCGGGCGAGGCCGAGGTGCTGGCGTGGGGGGCCAGCAGCTGCAGCATGGGCAGGGTGAAGCCGGCGGTCTTGCCGGTGCCGGTCTGGGCGCGGCCCATGAGGTCGCGGCCCTCCAGCACCAGGGGAATCGCCTGGGTCTGGATGGGGGTGGGGTGTTCGTAGCCCTGCTCGCGTACGGCGCGCAGCAGCTCGGGCAGCAGCCCGAGGGTATCGAAGGACATGGTCGCTCCTGGAAGGGCCCGCCCTCGGAAAGTTCCGGAGGCCCGGTCAGGGCGAAATGGGATCATTCGGATTGAAAAGAGGCGGAGACCGGGGGTCGCCTGCGATCACGAAGGAAATAGTCTACCGCCATGGTCGGGATTTGGCGAGCCATCTCCGTCAGGCGAGTCCCCGGCGGTCCACCACATGGTAAAAGTCGAGAATTAGAATTCCATTCCGCTGAGGGGGCTGGTCCGCAGGGACTGGATGGTGGCGCCGATCTCGCCCGGGTAGTCGGGGGCGCAGATGGCGATGGAATCTGTCAGGGCCAGTCCGATGAGTTGCACCAGGGCGACCGAGGGCCGGCGGGGGTGAAGGATTCGATCAGATGGAAGAGGCGGTCCGGAGCAGGTCATCCGGGGGCGAGGGCCGGCGGGTCTGGCGACGTTGCAGGTGCCGCCGGCGGACCTCGAAAGCGAAGGCGTCCACTGCCTCCGGGTCCAGCGGCTCTCCGTTCAGAGGCAGCGAGAGGGTCAGCAGTCCCTCTCGCTCCGTGGCATGGATGAACTGCGCGTCCGCCAATTTGGAAGGCATGCACTCCAGGGGGCCCACGAGGACGGCGGCGTCGATCTCACCCCGGCGCCAGCCCAGCAGCGGGGCGCCCACCGTGAGCACGGCCTCGCCTTCCAGCGCCTCGCGGAGGTAGGGAGCGGCGGCTGCCAGGATCTGTGGCAGGGTGCCGCGACGAGGCCACCCGAGTTCGGACTCCAGAGTCCCTTCTGCCACGGCCAGGATCCGCTCCCGGACCCATCGCTCCACCCGGGCGGCCGGGCCGGTCTTGGCACCCTGGGCTCGGGCGGTGTGCTCGGAGTACTCGATGAAGTCGGTGGTGGATTCGATATCCACCCGGAGGCCGCGTGCGGCCAGGGCGCGCGCCATTTGGCCATTGGCGAAGGGATCAAGGCGCACATAGATCTCCCCGGTGAGCAGGACCCGGGGCAGGTCCGCGCCGGTATCCGCCCGGCGCAGTTCGGCGAGGGCCTGGCGGAGCAGGGCCGGGAGGCCATAGATGCGGCCCGTGGCCACTTCGGAGACCACCCGTGCGGCGCCGAGGTCGCCGGCGGCCGTGGCTTCGAGATGGGCCGCGATGCGCGTGGCCCACTTATCCCGGATGGCGTCCGCCGCGCCGGGCGTCCGCTCCGCGGCCCGGACTTGGCAAAGGGCGCGCTCCAGGGTGCCGAAGGCCGCCATGCCGGCGAGGATGAGGGCCTTGAAGCCCGTGGGTAGGCCGCGGAAGTAGTCGCCGTAGGGCGGGGACCAGATCCGTACTCGCGCATCCTCGCCCAGGCGCTTCAGGATCAGCTGGTGCAGGGTGCGATAGGCCCCCATGCGACAGGGGCCGAAGGCGGCCGGGAGGAGCAGGACCACCCGCTCCTCCGGGTGACGCTCCAGGTAGGCGAGCAGCCCGCCCAGCACCAGTGTCATGGGCAGGCATTCCTTTCCAGAGGTCTGCCGCCGTCCCAGCCGGAGCGCGGCCGCATCTGAAGGCGGCAGCGCTTCCGCGCGCACGCCCAGGCCCCGCAGGGTCGCGGCAGCGGCTTCGGCCTCCGGTCCCATGGGCGGGATCAGGAGGCGTTCTCCTTCGCGGTGGACCTCCTGGAAGGTGCGGGTGCCCACAGAAAGGTCCGCGGCCGGCCGGGGCTCATGCCGGCCGTCATCCTGGCCCACCCGCGACCGGTCCTCGCGGACGCAGTGGAGGAAGGCTTCCACCCTGGTCTTGGTACCGGCGTCCCCCGAATGCCCATCCGTTTCGATGACGGCATAAGGGCGCCCCTCCATGAGCCAGGCGAAGAACGGGACGGTGAAGCTGTCGGGTCCACAGGCGTAGTTCGAGCAGAAGATGCTGTAGAGCCCTGGTGTCCGGCGAATCTGCCAAGCGGCTCGCAGAATGCGCTGGCTGTGCCCCCAGAAGACCTCGTCGAAGATGGGCACACCCTCGTCCATGGGCAGGCAATCCAGCGGGATGGCGATGGCGCCCTGCTCCCGGAGGAGGGTGGGGACGTTGGAATTCAGCACGTCGTTGTGCAGGGTGTAGCTCCGGCCCAGGAGCACCACGGGTATGAGGTTCTGATCCCGGCAGAAGGCGAGGGCCCGGCGGCCCAGGTCCCGCAGATCCGCTTCGAAGGCGAGCTGGGCGGCCCGGGCGGACTGCCAGGCGGAGCGCCATTCAGAGGGCAGATCCCTGCCCAGTTCCGCGGCCAGGTGTCGGCAGACGGTGCGGAAGGCCGGGGAGTCATAAGCCCCGGGACCGAAATCCACGACGGGGGACAGCACCTTCGGTCCGCCTTCGCCCAGGCCCAGACGCAGCACGTCCGGAGCGCCCTGGGAAATGGGGCAGACCACGGCATGGGGTTCCCCGCCCACCCTCGGCAGCTCCCGCATCATGGGCAGGAAGAGGTAGTCCGGCTTGGCGTCCGCCATCCCGGCCACGAGGCCGTGGTACTGCTGCATGGGCGCGCAGAAAGGGGCCCCGGCTTCTTCGATGCCGCGCTTCAGGGTGTCGCGTCCCGGTGTGGGGGCCACCTGGAGGTCGAAGCCCAAATCGTGGAGGAAAGTGGCGAAGAAGGGAAAGGAGCCCTGGAGCTGGAACTCGCTGCTGATCCCGATGAGAGGCCGACCCCGCCGCTCCGAGAGGCGCGCGGACAATTGGGCGACCCGCTCCCGGTGTGCCCGGAAGGGATCGGGAGCCCGGTCCGGCAGCTTGGCCCGCCGGGTGCCCTTGTCCCATAGGGAGCAGCCGCCCCCCCAGGTGAACTTGGTGGTGGTGCCGTCCACGCGCGTGGTGAGGCGGTCGATCCGGCACTTGTTCCCGGCCCCGCCGCAACCCTGCGTGGCGGTGCAGACGAACTGATCCTTGGCGGCCGCTTCAGCCTGGAGGAATCGCGCGCCATCCAGGTCTTCCGCCTCCTCCCAGGCCAGCTCGCGGGCGGCGAGGAGCGCGATGCCCACCGCGCCCATGAGACCGGGCTTGGGCGGCACGATGACCTCGGCCCCGGTCTGGCGGGCCACCGCCGCGGCCAGGGCGTCCGACGCGAAGGGCATGCCCTGGCAGAAGATCACCTGGCCCACGGAACGGCTGCCCTTCACGCGGTTCAGGTAGTTCGCCACCACGGAATCGTAGATGCCCGAGATGATGGTGGGTTGGGGAAGGCCGGCGGCCACGGCCGCGTCGATGACCTCGGCCATGAAGATCGAGCAGTGCTGACCCAGGGAGATGCAGTGGTCCGCGGACAGCGCCACCTCGCCCAGTCGCGCCACGGAGTCGATCCCGGTGAAGCGGCGCCCCTGCTCCTCAATGAAGGAGCCGGTGCCAGCGGAGCAGGCCTCGTTCATGGCCGCGTCCACCACCTTGCCGTCGGCGAGCCGGATGTATTTGGCGTCCTGGCCACCGATTTCGAAGATGGTGTCCACCCGCGGATCGCACTGCAGGGCGCCGGTGGCGTGGGCGGCGATTTCGTTGAGCACGGACACCGCCTCCCGGCCGTAGCAGACGGACAGCAAGGAACCCACGATCTCCCGGCCCGATCCGGTCACGCCAAAGCCCCGGATGTGGTGCGCGGCGGCGGAGCCTGCGAGAAGGTTGCGCATGAGGGCCTGGGCGGCCGCCACCGGCGCGCCGTCCGTGGGCAGGTAGGCTTCCCAGAGAACAGATCCGCTCTCGGGTTCCAGGGCCACCGCTTTGGAACCCGTGGACCCGATGTCGAAGCCCACGATCACCTCGACGGGAACGGTCTCCACGGGCCCCGCAGCCAGCGGCTCGGGCGGCCCTGGCAGGCGGCGGACCCGGTCCAGGTAGAAGGACAGCGGTTCGGAGGCCTCCATCACCGCGCGATCCGGAGGGCGCAGCAGGGCTTCCAGCTCAGGAAGTGTTCCTGGGGCCTCGGCGGCCAACAGGGCGCAACCCAGGGCTTCGAGGTAGAGGCGGTCTTCCTCCGCGGCCTCCAGATAGGTCATCCCGTGGGCTTCCGCGTGGCGACGGAAGTGCGCCTGGATGCGGGCGGAGCGGGCCACGCCACCCGCCAGGAGCAGGCGCTCGGGACAGACCTTTGGCTTCAGGAGGGCCTGCACGTTTTCCGCGATGGCATCAAGCAGCCCGGCCAGGATGCGTTCGCGAGATTCCCCCTTGTTGGCCAGGTGGGTCATGTCGGTTTTGAGGATCACGGGGCAGCGGCCCGACAAGGGGGCTGGATCGGTCACGCCCTGGGCGAGGGCCGAGGCTTCTTCGACGGTGAGCCCGAACCGCCCCACCAACTGCTGCAGGAAGTTCCCAGTCCCTTGCGCGCAGCGGCCGTTCTCCCGATAGACCTCAGGCCCGATCCCCCGGAGTTCCAGCACTGAAAAGCCACGGCTGCCGATGGACACGATGGTGGCGGGTTCGTTCCCGTGCCTGAACCGGAAGCCCGCGGCGAGGGCCTGGCGTCCCGGCACCCGCGCCAGGGCCACGGGGCGTCCCAAGCGGCCTGTCACGGCCGCTCCGGCCACCCCACCCCAGTCCCAGCCACCGAGCAGGTGCAGAAGAGACCCGCCGGGATCCTTCCCGTGAGCGATGCAGGCCCGCCGTGCCCAGGTCCAGCCCTCCTCCGACCACACCAACTCCGCGGCCTTGAGGGTTTCCGCGCCGAGGTCGAGTCCGATGAACCGTGCCATGCTGCCTCCCACCCTGGATGTCCCGGGGTCTGCATCAGAAGCGGTGGATGAAGCCGGCGCTGCTCCGGGTCAGAAGGGCGTCCATGACCCGACCCGCCACGCCGACTTCGAACCTCAGGTCCCCAGGTGCTTCAAGGCTGAGACTGCAGCTCAGAATGAAGAGATTCCTCCGAAGCGACTGGGACATGAGTGACTCCCGGTTCAGTCTGGGTTCGCCGGACAAGATGGGCCCGTCCCCAGGTGAGCGGCCAGCGGCAATGCGCGCATGTCGTCCTTTGTCGTGTCTCCAATGCCGCCAATCCCTGGGATTTATTCCCAAAGACAAGGTGGCCCATGTAGAATTCCGTGACATCCAGTCGTCAGTTCTTGCACTCAGTTCTGGCCCATGAAGGGCCTTCGAGCGGAGAGGCGATGGCACACGAAGTCCTGGAGGCGCGCCTCGAATCCTGGAAGGAGATCGCGGCCTATCTGGACCGGGATGTCCGGACGGTCCAGCGCTGGGAGAAATCGGAAGGTCTTCCGGTCCACCGGCACCTCCATGACAAGCAGGGCAGCGTGTTCGCCCATCGTTCCGAAGTGGATCTCTGGTTGGCCGGACGCCGCCTTTCGCCAGGGAATGGGAACGATCCGGACGTGGGGAATGAAGCGCCCTGGTCGCCCGGAACGGAGGCCGCCGAGCCAGCGTCTCCAGCTTCGCCCGCACGCCTGCACGAGGGGCATGAACCAGACCTCATGGCCATCCGGGCCAAGGCGTCGCTGAGGCGGTCATGGATCGGGCCCCTGGTCCTCTGGTCCCTCTTGGGACTTGTCCTCACCGCCGGGGTCTGGATGCTGATTGGCCGCATCGGTCATTCGCGCCCCGGGCCGGCCCTGGCGGTCCTGCCCTTCGTCAACCTTGGGGAGGAGAGGAACCAGGAATTCTTCAGCGATGGGTTCACCGAGGAGTTGATCACCCAGTTGGGGCAGCAGCAGGGCGAGGGGGCGCGGGTGGTGGCCCTGCGATCCGCCCTGGGCTATCGGAACACCGTGAAACGGCCGCGCGAGATCGCCCGGGAGCTGGGGGTGGACTACCTGCTGCAGGGTTCAGTCCGGCGCGTGGGAGATCGCGTCCGCGTCACCGCGCACCTGGTCCGGGCCTACGACGAGACGCACGTCTGGGATCACAGCTATGACCGGGATGTCAGCGACGTCCTCGTGCTCCAACGCGATGTGGCGGATGCCATCGCCGCCGGCATCAGCCTCCGGCTGGAACCTGCGCGCGCCCATCCCCGGGCGGTGAAGCCGGAAGCCTACGTGGCCTACCTGAAGGGACGATTCCTCTGGAACAAGCGCACCCCACAGGATCTCTACCGGGCCCTGGAGCAGTTCCGGATCGCCGCCCAGCTGGATCCAACCTTCGCGCCGACCCATGTGGGGATGGCGGACTGTTACGCCCTGCTGGGTTCCGCCGAGATGGGCACCATGGCACCCAAGGAAGCCATGCCTCTGGCCAAGCGTGAGGTGATGGCGGCCCTGGCCCTCGACCCGGCCCTGGCCGAGGCCCACGCCTCCCTCGGGCACATCCGCCTCATCTACGAGTGGGATTGGGACGGAGCCGAAGAATCGTTCCGGCGGGCGATCGAATTGAATCCTGGCTATGCCACCGCCCATCAGTGGTACGCCCTCTACCTGAGCGCCCGGGGCCGCAGTGAGGATGCGCTGGCGGAGCTGCGGAAGGCCGAGGAACTGGATCCTCTTTCCCCCGCGGTGAAGTCCGCCGTGGCCGAAGCCCACTATTTCGCCCGGCGCTACGGGGAAGCCGCCACCGCCTCCCAGAAGGCCCTGGAGCTCGACCCCAACTTCATCCTGGGGTATCTGAACCTGGGCCGGGCTTTGGAGATGCAGGGACGCTTCGACGAGGCCATCACCGCCCTGCGCCAGGGGTGGGAGCTTTCCGGCCGGGCTCCTGGCATGACACTCTTCCTCGGGCATGCCTACGCCGCGAAGGGCGACCATCGGCGGGCCGAAGAGATGCTCGACCTGCTCCGGCACCCTCCCGACTTCGGCGGCAAGCCGCTCTACGTCCCCGCCCTGTTCCTGGCTGGAATCCAGGGTGGGCTGGGGGATCGCGAGGGGGAAATCAAGAGTCTGCAGAAGGCCCTGGAGGAACGCTGCGAATACCTGATCTACCTTGAGCGCGAACCCATGGCCGACCCCATCCGGAAGGATCCCCGGTTCAAGGCACTGCTGAAAGCAGTCCGTTCCTAAACCTCGTCATTTCAGCCGCGTGACCACCTCGCCCAGCGGCCAGCTCTCCTGCCCGCCTGTGGTCATGTGCTTGACGGTGACAGTGCCATTGTCCAGTTCACCGTCACCCAGGATGAGGACCGTTCGCACGCCCGTGCGATTGGCGGTGGCCATGGCCTTCTTGAGGGCCCCGCCGCGGGTCTCCAACTGCACGGCGATGCCAGCGTCCCAAAGGTTGCGCGCCAGCTTGAACGCTTCGGTGGCGGCCCGTTCGCCCAAGGGGATGAGCATGGCCGTGGGAGTGTAGGGTGCGTCACCGCGAACCTGCTGCAGCACCATGGCCAGACGGTCCAGGCCGATGGCCCAGCCGAAGGCCGGTACCTCGGGGCCGCCCAGCTGCTTCACCAGGCCGTCGTAGCGGCCACCACCCAGCAGGGCGCTCTGGGCGCCCAGGTCGGAGCTGAGCAGCTCGAAGGCCGTGCGGGTGTAGTAGTCCAGGCCGCGCACGAGGCGCGGATTCTCTTCGAAGGGGATGCCCAGGTCCGTGAGGAGGGCCTTGAGTCGCGCATGGTGCTTCGCCGAGGCCTCATCCAGATAGTCCGTGAGCACCGGATGCCCTTCCAGGGCACTTTGGCACTTCTCGTTCTTGCAATCCAGCACGCGGAGCGGGTTGGATTGCAAGCGCCGGTGGCAGTCCTCGCAGAACTGCTCCGACCTCTCGGCGAAGAAGGAGCGGAAGGCCGCATAGAAGGCAGGGCGTGACTCGGGCGTGCCCACGCTGTTGATGGAGAAGACCATCTGCTTCAAGCCCAGTTCCTTGAGGAAACTGTGGAGCATGAGCAGGCTCTCAGCCTCGCTTTCGGGGGAGGCCACGCCAAAGCTCTCGGCGCCGATCTGCCAGAACTGCCGGTAGCGACCAGTCTGCATGCGCTCATAGCGGAACTGGGGGCCGATGTAATAGAACAGGACCGGATCGCTGGAGGCCAGCAGCTTGTGCTGGATGGCCGCCCGCACCACGCCCGCGGTGTTCTCGGGACGCATCACGACTTCGCGGCCGCCCTTGTCCGTGAATTGGTACATCTCCTTGTTCACGATGTCGGAGCTCTCACCCACGCTGCGCTTGAATACGTCCAGCTCTTCCAGGATGGGGGTGCGGATTTCGCCATAGCCGTGGCGGCCGAACACACGGCGGGCGGTATCTTCGATATGCTGGAACCAACGCAGCTCCGTCCCGAACAGATCCCGCATGCCTTTTACCGACTGGGCCATGATTCGACTCCTGAGCCTCCTGCTCACCTTCAGCCTACTGTCTTGGGCCCAGAGTCCCAAACCCACCGGCCCCCCGGTTCATCCCCCGCGCCTGAAGGTCATGGTGGATCCCGGACACGGCGGGGACGACAGCGGCGCCAAGGGTCCCAAGGGCTTGAAGGAGAAGGCGGCCGCCCTGGAGATTGGCCGGGCTGTGGCGGCCAAGCTCGAGGCGGCGGGGTTCGAGGCCGTCTGCACCCGCGACGACGATACGTTCGTTCCCCTCTGGGACCGGGCGCGGGCCGCCAACGCCCAGGGCGCCGATCTCTTCATCAGCCTCCACCTGAACGCCGCCCGGACCAGGGCCGCCCGAGGTTCCGAGGTCTACTTCCTGAGCCTGGGGAAGGGGGACGATGAGGAGGTGGTGGCCGTCGAGAACGCTGGCGCCGGGGCCGCTCCGGCCGGAGCGGACAGCGTGGTGGCGAGCATCCTGGACGACTTGGCCCAGAAGGCCTTCCTCCAGGATTCCGAGCGGCTGGCTGTGGCCATCCAGGGCCAACTCAACCGCCTGGCGGGCATCAAGGAGCGTGGCGTCAAACAGGCCCCCTTCATCGTGCTACGCGGCGCGGCCATGCCCGCCGTCCTGGTGGAAGTGGCCTTCATCTCCAACCTGAAGGAGGAGGCGAAGCTCAAGGACGCCGCCTTCCGCGCCAAGGTGGCCGATGCCATCACCCGAGGCGTCCGCCGCTACTTCGCCCAGGCCAACGGCAGCGTGCGCCGGAGGACCGTGGCCGGCCCCCGCTGAAGGAGCATTGGCCTCCGAAGCCAAAGCTTCTGCGAACCCTGGCCCCCAAGCATCGACCTTGAATGAAAAGCCGATCGAAGCCATGATGAAAGGCCGTAGTACCCGTAGCTCAGCTGGATAGAGCGTTGGCCTCCGAAGCCAAAGGTCGCTGGTTCGACCCCAGTCGGGTACACCAACAAGATCAGGGGGGCCATCCGGCCCCCCTGATCTTGTTAATGGCCTGGGGTCGAACCAGCGAGTGCATCGCCAAAGGCGGCACTAGATGTGCCGCCGACGCGAGGCGGTGCAGCGAAGCGGCACAGTTCGACCCCCCGCTCAGGCCATCCGGCCCCCCTGATCTTGTTAATGGCCTGGGGTCGAACCAGCGAGTGCATGGCTCGGTTCCTCTACGCTTCTGAGGTTGCAGCCCGATACCGGGAGGGCTCCAGTGAGGTGTTATCCGATGCGTAGGTATCCTTGATCCAGAAGGATTTCTCACCCGGTCGATTGAGTTCGCCTACAATGCAGCGACTGGGATTTGGTATCGCCTGCAGTAAGCTTGGGTGTATACTTTGGGCTGTAGGGGGCTTCGGCCCCCTCGGCCATTGGTTCAATTTCCACCAATGGGACGAGGACTTCTAATGCGCCGAGCACTTCTTCGCTTTTGTGGCTGGCCTTTAGCAGCCCTCTTGCTTCGCAGGAGTCCGCAACAGACAATCAGGTGAAGCTACCTTCCCTGAATCTTTCCTCCACCATCGCAGTTACAAACACCTTCCAGTCGATTCAGGTCGCGACGAAGCGTCGCGGTTGCACGATCCAGAATAACGGCGCAGCTTCCATGTGGGTCTTCTTCGGCCCGATCGCGAGCGCGACGAAGGCAAAGAGTGTGGTGTTGCTGACTGGTCAGTCTGTGAACTGTAATTCACCTGGGACCACGCTCTCCGACCACAGCCGTTCTGGATGCGCAGTCCACACGCAGTTCCCCGCAAGGCGGCGACAACGGATACGATGCCGGCAAAAAAATCAAAGGGCGCAAACGACACTTGGTGGTCGACACGCTGGGTTTGCTGCTCGCTGTGAGTGTGACAGCTGCGAATATTCAGGATCGGGATGGTGCGCACCCAGTCGTCGCAATGGCGGTCGAGAAATACCCGACGCTGGAAGTGCTGCATGTCGATTCGGGTTACGCTGGGCGCTGCGCGCAGACGGTTTCGCAGTGTCACGGGATCCGAGTTGACGTGGTCCGCCACCCGGCAAATCGGAATGTGGGTCGTTGGTCTCGTGCGGATCAGTCGGATCTGTTCACCGTGAACGCAGATGACAACGGGTTTGTTGTACTTGCAAAACGCTGGGTTGTTGAGCGAACCCACGCGTGGACGGAACGAGCACGTCGCCTCGTCATGCATCATGACCGCCTCGCGAGCGTATCGGAAGCGTGGCTCTGGTTAACTGAGGCGCGCATGCTGCTTCGTCGACTTACCACTTGAATTTGTAAACACCCTCTAAGGAAGCGCTGAATAAATCCATCCTGGATTGCTCAGCGCCCGCCATGGGAAAGCGTGGTTTT
>CAVPLE010000114.1:0-39993 GCA_963705865.1 uncultured Holophagaceae bacterium
TGATCGGGGACGCGCACCAGGGCCGGGGCATCGGCACGTTGATCCTGGAACGTCTGGCGGGCCTGGCGGCGGGCGCCGGCTACGTGGGCTTCGAGGCTGAGCTTCTCTACGAAAACAAGAAGATGGCCAACGTCTTCCAGGATTCCGGGTTCGAGACCACGCGGGCCATGGAGGGCGGCATCATCCATGTGCGCTTCCCCCTGAGCGCTCCCGAGGCCCAGCGGGAACGCGCGGAGATCCGCGAACGCGTGGCCACGGCCAACTCCCTGGTCCCGCTCCTGCGGCCCGGGACGGTGGCCGTGGTGGGCGCGTCCCGCGATCCCGCCTCCGTGGGGAGCATCATTTTCCGGAACATCCTCAAGGGAGGCTTCCAGGGCAATGTCTATCCGGTCAACCCCAGGGCCAAGACCATCGAAGGCGTGCAGGCCTATCCTTCCCTGGCATCCCTGCCGGAGTCCCCGGATCTGGTGGTCCTGGCCGTTCCCGCCACCAAGGTGTACGCCCTCGCCAAGCGGGCGCTGGACAAAGGTACCCGTGGCCTCCTGGTGCTCACCGCCGGATTCGCGGAAACGGGTCCGGAGGGCGCCCGACGCCAGGAGCGCCTGGTCCGGCTGGCCCGTAGCCGGGGGGCGCGGCTGGTGGGCCCCAACTGTCTGGGTCTCCTGAACACCCACGCCGCCGTCCAGTTGAACGCCAGCCTGGCCACGGTGATGCCACCTCGGGGCCGGGTCGGATTCTTCAGCCATTCCGCGGCCCTGGGCGTGGTGATCCTGCAGTACGCCGCCGAGCGTGGGCTGGGCTTCTCCTCCTTCGTCTCGGCCGGCAACCGGGCCGATGTCTCGGGGAACGATCTGCTCCAGTACTGGGAGGAAGATCCGGATACCAACCTGGCTCTGCTCTACCTGGAGACCTTCGGGAATCCGCGCCGCTTCGCCCGGCTGGCGCGCCGGATCTCCCACCGCAAGCCAGTCCTCTGCGTGAAAAGCGCCCGGAGTCACGCCGGTCGGCGCGTGGCCCAGGCCCACATCGCGGCCAGCCCCCAGAACGATGCCGAAGTGGAGGCCCTGTTCCACCAGGCCGGGGTGATCCGGGCGGACACGCTGGAGGATCTGTTCGATATCGCGCTGCTGCTGTCCCACCAGCCTCTGCCGCAGGGCGACCGGGTGGCCATCGTCAGCAACTCCGGCGGGGTCGCGACGATCTGCGCGGATGCCTGCGAATCCCACGGTATGCGGATCGCCGGTCCCGGCGTGGTGGATCTGCACGCCATGGCCACCCCAGAGCACTACGAGAAGGCCTGCCGGGAAGCCCTCGAACATCCCGAGGTCGATGCCCTCATCGCCTCCTTCGCCTGCCTGGGGGACTGCGACCCGGCCCTGGTGGCCCGGGCCATCCGCCGGGCCGCGGTGCGCGCGGAGCAGACCACCGGCATCGCCAAGCCGACCCTGCTCTCCCTCATGGGCGTGAGCGGCGCGGTCCCCGTGGGGTCGGCCGCCCTTGGCGAGGGCGGCGGCATGCACCGCACCTTCCCGTCCTACCGCTTCCCGGAATCGGCCGCCCTGGCGCTGTCCAAGGTGGTGCAGTACGCCCACTTCCGCCGGCAACCGCCGGGCCGGTTCCTGGGCTATGCGGACATCAACGCCGGGGAAGCTCGACGCCGCGTGGAACAGCTCGTCGAGCGGCTGCCCGATTCGGCGCAATCCATCTTCTCAGCCCTCCAGGCCAGGGAACTCATGGGGCTCTTCGGCGTGCCCGTCACGAACCTCCCAGAACCTGTCGAGCGACAGGGCCCGAGAGTGACCTTGAACCTCACCACTGATCCCGATTTCGGGCCCATCTGGCGCTTCCATCGCCAGGGCGTGGGTTCCATCCTCCGCATCACCCCGCTCACCGACCTCGACATCGCCGACGTCCTCGATCGGATGCACCTGCTCCCCTCCAGCGGCCTGGGTGAAACCCTGGGCCGCCTGACCCAGCTCGTGGAGGAGCTGCCCTGGCTCTCCACCTTGGAAGCCCAGGTCGCCGTCCACGGCGAGACGGGCGCCATCAGCCCCCTGCCCTTGCAGCCCGACCTGCGGCTGACCTTCACCCAGGTCGGCTTCCGCAAGCCTTGAACCCGAAGGAGGACCACCATGCTCGTCAAGGAGATGATGCGCAAGCCGGTGACGGTGATCTCCGTCGAGGCCACCATCGGCGAGGCCTTCCAACTGCTCCAGGACCGAGGGTTCCGCCACCTCCCCGTGGTGGATCAAGGGCGCCTGGTGGGCATCCTCACGGATCGGGATCTCCGATTCGCCACCAGCAGCTTCTGCCACACGCCCCGGACGGCGGAGGATCCCGTCTCCGGTGCCATGAGCAGTCCACCCTTGACGGCCGACCCCCTCGATCCTGTGGAGGACGCCGCGCGGATCATGCGGGAGCACAAGATCGGCTGTCTGCCCGTCGTGGACGGAGGCGAGCTGGTGGGCATCCTGACCGGGATGGACCTGCTGGACGCCTTGATGATCCTCACGGGGGTGACCAAGCCGTCCTCCCGGCTGGAGGTGGCCCTCAAAGACCAGCCGGGTGAGCTGGCCCGCCTGACTGCCTTCCTGGCCATCCGCCACGTCAACATCCACTCCATCCTCACCTACCCCTCGCCCGACGCGATCCGCACGGTGCTGAGGGTCGATTCCAACCAGATCCGTCTCCTGGCCGAGGAACTCAGAGCGGCCGAATTCACCATTCTCTGGCCCCTGCCCAAGAGCTCACAACTGAACCCGGCGTTGCCGCAGCGCGGGAGTTCGTCTTGAGCCGTCAGCCATGCCAGCGCTGATCTACCGTCCGGAATACGCCGGGTACGACTTCGGTCCAGAGCATCCTTTCACGCCGGCGCGGCTCGGGATGCTCCTGGATCTGATCCATTGTCTGGGTCATCCGACCACGCCCGTCGCGCCACCAGCCGCCACGCGAGAAGAGATCCTCACCATCCACCACGAGGCCTTCGTGGCCATGGTCGAGGCCCTGGATCGTGGCGAGGCTCGGCCCGATGCCGAGCAGTTCGGCCTGGGCACGCCCGACAACCCCATCTTCCCGGGCATGGATCTCGCCGCCCGGTGGTTGGTGGGTGGGACGCTCCATGGCGCGCGGCTGCTGATGGCGGGCGTCGAAACGCGCGTCCTCCAACTGGGGGGTGGCCTGCACCACGCCCAGAAGGACCGGGCCGCTGGCTTCTGCATGTACAACGACCTGGCCGTGGCCATCCAGGCCTGCGTGGCCCACGGCTGGCGCGTGGCCTACCTGGACATCGACCTCCACCACGCCGACGGTGTCCAGAACCTGTTCTACGGCAATGACCGGGTGCTGACCATCAGCCTCCACGAGACCGGTCACTACCTCTATCCAGGCACCGGCCACATCCAGGAATTGGGCACCGGCTCCGCGCGGGGCCTGAGCGTGAACGTTCCCCTGGAGCCCTTCACGGAGGCCGAGAGCTACCTGGAAGCCTTCGAGGCCGTGGTGCCCCGGACCCTGGCCGAGTTCTCGCCTCACGTTCTGGTGGTCCAGGCCGGCGCGGACGCGCACTTCGCCGATCCGCTCGGGGATCTGGCGCTCACGACCCAGACCTTCCAGGCGCTCTACCGCAGAATCCTGGCCCTGGCCGATGAGCACAGCCAGGGTCGGGTGCTCCTCACGCTGGGCGGTGGCTACGAAACCCAGGTGGTGGCCCGCGTCTGGACGATCCTCTACCTCACCCTGATGGATCTGCCCATCCCCGAGAAGCTCCCCCAAGCGTGGCTGGATCGCTGGCGCCATCTCCTGGGTCCGGAGGTCGGCCAGACCCTGCACGACCCGGTGCCGGCGTTTCCGGAACTGCCGGGCCGGGAGGAACGGAATCGGCGCAACCAGGACGTGGTCGCGCGGTTGCTGGATTCCCTGGTCCGCTACTGGCTTTAGCGAACGAGAGCACGGCCCTTCTTCCGGTATCCTCGAAGCATGATCGGACGTCTGCGCGGGGAACTCATCCAGAAGCTGCCGAATCTGGCCCTCGTCGAATGCGGGGGTGTGGGCTACGCCGCGGCCATCAGCCTCTCCACCTACGGCTTGCTGCCGGAAGCGGGAACGCAGGTGACGTTGCACACCGAGCTGCTGGTGCGCGAGAACGAGATCGCGCTGCTCGGGTTCTCCTCCACCCAGGAGCGGGAACTCTATCGGCTGCTGGTGAAAGTGGACGGTGTGGGGCCCAAGCTGGCCCTGGCGGCCCTGGGAGCGCTGTCCCTGGAGGACCTGGTGCAGGCGCTGCGGAGCCGCGACGTGAAGGTCCTCACACGCATCCCCGGTGTGGGGAAGAAGACCGCCGAGAAGATGTGCTTCGAGCTTTCGGAAAAGATGGGCGGCCTCTCGGGATTGGAAGGCCTCTCCGGCGTTGCGTCTGGTGATCCCTGGGAGGAGAGCCTCCGTTCCGCCATGACGAATCTTGGTTTCAAGGAGGAGGTGGTGCTGCCGGTGGTGGCGACCCTCCGCGCCTCGAAGCCGCCCCTGGCGGAGGCCATCCGCCTTGCTTTGAAGGCCCTGCAGCGATGAGCACGCGAATCCTCTCCACCTCCCCCCTCGTCGGCCCTGCCCTGGCCGAGCTCGGCGCCCGCTTCCCGGATCTGCGTCTGGCCGCTTTCCGGTCAGCCGAATGGAACGCCGCCCTGCCTGAGACCGAGGCCCTGGTGGTGATGCTCTCCGAACCCATCACCGAGGCCGACCTCGACGCGGCACCCAAGTTGAAGGCCATCGGCACCTACTCGGTGGGTGTGAACCACCTGCCCGTGAAGGCCTGCCAGGCTCGCGACATCGCCGTGGTGAACACGCCTGGCGTGCTGACGGGCGCCACCGCCGACCTCGCCCTGGCGCTGCTCATGGCGGTCACGCGCCGCGTGGCCGAGGGTGAGGCGCTGGTGCGTTCCGGCGAATGGAAAGGCTGGGCGCCGGACCAGCTGCTGGGCCCTGGCCTCGCTGGCAAGGCCTGCGGCATCCTGGGCAGCGGTCCCATCGGCCAGGCCTTCGCCCGCCGGGTCCAGGCCCTGGGCATGACGCCCCTCTTCTGGGACCGTGATGGTCATGGTGGCGAGGTGGACTTCGGCGCGGGCCAAGGCTCCTGGGTGGCGCCGCGCCTGCCCTTGGTGGACCTGCTCACCCGTAGCGCGGTCCTGTCTCTCCACTGCCCGCTCACGGACCAGACCCGCGGCATGCTGGACCGCGCCGCGCTGGAGAAGCTGCCCCAGGGTGCGGTGATCATCAACACGGCCCGCGGCGGCATCATGGAAGAGAACGCCGCCATCGATCTGCTGGAATCTGGCCGGCTCGGCGGCGTGGGCCTGGATGTCTACGAAGGTGAACCGCGTCTCAACCCACGTTGGCTGAAAGCACCTCGCGCAGTCCTGCTGCCCCACCTCGGATCCGCCACGGTGGAAACCCGCGGAGCCATGGCGCGCCTGCTTTGTGACGGACTGGCCGCTGCGCTTGGGTGATACCCTGGAGTCCCTCACGAGGCACCCCATGGTACGCCCCTGGCTCAAGCTGCTCGACCCCGACCTGACGGCGATCAAGACCGCCGCCGGGAAGTCGTTTGAAGACCGCCTCAAGCTGGCCCGCGCCTTCAACGGTCGCGCGCGCCACGCGGAAGCCCAGGAGATCCTCGACCAGCTCCTGGTCGAAGACCGATCCCACGCGGAAGCCTGGTTCGAGCGCCTGCTCTGCTTCAGTGACAACACCGAGGAAGAAGAGGGCCTGGAGCTGCTGGGTCAACTCGAATCCCTCCGCGATGAGCACCCGAACCACGGCGGCTACTTGCGCAACCTGGGCTACCTGCGCCTCCTCCTGCAGGACCTCGACGGTGCCGAGCTCGCCCTCCAGCAGGCCCTCGCCCTGGACGGGCAGGATCCCAAGGCCCTGGAGCTCACCGGCCTCGTGCAACTCCATCGTGGGCATCCCGCCGATGCCAAGGCCTGGCTGCTGAAGGCCCTGACTCTGCGGCCCAAAGATCCCCGCACCCTGCGCCTGCTCGCCATCGCCATGGATCAGCTGGCCGACTGGACCGGAGCCGAGGCGCAGCTAGTGGCGGCGCTCCAGACGGACGGCTCCTATTACTGGGGCTGGCATGCGCTGGGCGAGATGCTGCTGAAGCGCGGCGAGCTCGCGGAGGGTCTGCGCTGCATCCAGCGGGCCCGCAGCCTGCACGTGTGCGACCCTGCCAGCTACTTCATCCTCGCGGAGATCTTCAGCGAGCAGGGTCACCTGGAATTGGCCCAGGGCCAGCTCCACACGCTGATGCTGCTCGCCCCTCCCGCCCCGGTACTGGCGGAGGCCCAGGCCCTGCTGGGCGAATTGAAGCGTGACATGGGCGACCGCGAGGGCGCCGTCTCCTACTTCAGCCTCGCCACCGAGACGGATCCCGAGGCCTCGAACCCCTGGGCCGCGCTGGGCGACATGGCCCGCGAGGAATGCCGCTGGGATGACGCCCTCCGCTGCTACCGCGAAGCCCTGATGCGCGAACCCGACGCCGCGGATCTCCAGGTCCAGCTCGGCTACGCCCTCATCGAGACCCGGCAGGGACCGGCCGCTGAGCAGGCCTTCCTCCAGGCCCTGGAAAACGATCCCAGCGAATACAGCGCCTACCTGGGCTTGTCCGAGGTCTATCGCTCCGCCAACCGCAGCGAGGATCAGATGAGCATGGTGGACCAGGCCATGGCCCTGGCCCCCGATGATTCCGACGTGTGGAATGCCCGGGGCGTGGCCCTGGAAGTGGCGGGTCGCCTGAAGGAGGCCACAGAGGCCTATGAGAAGGCCCTGTCCCTGGAGCCCAGTCACCGCAAGGCGGCCAACAATCTGGGATTCGTGCTTGAGAAGCGCATGGAGCAGGGTGAGCCCGAGCTCCGGGCCCGTGCCACGGAGGCTTGGAAGCAACGGCTGCTCATCTGCCGCGACGCAGGTCAGAGCATGAAGATGGCCACCGAACATCTCACCCGGCTGGGCGTGGGGGAGGAGACCCTCCTCGAGTGGCTGCGACCGGAGTTCCTCGCGGCCGAGATGGAAGGCTGATACCTCCCGTCACCCCAGCGTTACCAGATAGTTACAAACCACGGCCAAGCCACTGTGGAAAAGCCTGTGGATTGATCCTTCCCGGTGGGCCTAAATCCTGTCGGGAGACGGACTTCGTGGGCTTTTTAATCGCCATGCACATCAATTTAAATTTAATTATATCAATTTTTACATTGAATACAATTACGGCATCTGCCAATCAACTTCAGGATGGGGTTTTCCACAATTTACGCTTTCTTTCGCATTGACAGGCCAACCGCCCTTACCGGGCGGCAAGAGGGAGGCGAAAAGGTCTTACGCCACCCATTCCGTCACACCGGATTCTCAGACTAGCGCTTCGGCTTCCCGGAGCTGGACGCTCACCAGCCGCGAACATCCCGCCTCCTCCATCGTGACGCCGTAGAGGGTGTCGGCGGCCACCATGGTGGGCTTCTGGTGGGTGATGACGATGAACTGGGTGTCGGCCTTCATCTTCTGGACCATGGCGGCGAAGCGGCCCACGTTGGCTTCGTCGAGGGGGGCGTCCACCTCGTCCAGCACGCAGAAGGGGCTGGGCTTGAAGTGGAAGATGGCGAAGAGGAGCGAGATGGCCGTCAGCGCCTTCTCGCCACCGCTCAGCAGGGTGAGGGCCTTGGCGGTCTTGCCGGGTGGCTGGGCCGTGATCTCGATGCCGCACTCCAGCAGATTCTTCGGATCCTCCAGGCTCAGCTGGGCCTGGCCACCGCCGAAGGCTTCGCGGAAGACTTCCTGGAAGCGGTTGTTCACGAAGTCGAAGGCCTCCCGGAAGCGTTCTTCGCTGGTGGCGTTGATCTCCTGGATGGTGGAATCCAGGTTGCCGATGGCGGCGGTGACGTCCGCCCGTTGTTCATTCATGAAGGCCATGCGGGTTTCCGCCTCCTCCAGCTCCTGGATGGCCAGGGGATTCACCCCACCCAGGTCCATGCGCCGGCCCTGAAGCTCGTTCAGGTGGGTCTGGTGGACCAGCTCGCCTTCGGACCAGGCCTCGCGCTCGGCCTCGCTGAGACCGGCGAGAAAAGCAGGGATATCGAGCCCCAGCGCCAGCTCGACCTCCTTGGCCAGGGCCTCCTGGCTGCCTTGCACCTGGGCCCCATGGATGAGTACCTCCTGGTGCTGGGCCCGGGCGTTCTCCAGCGCCTCCTGGAACTCGCGGGCCGCCCGCTCCTGCACCCGCAGGGTTTCCTGGTCCAGTTCCAGCCGGGGCTGGGCCTCCTGGGCCAGGGCATGCACGCCTTCCCGGTCCTTCAGCAGCGCCTGGGATTCCGATTCCAGTTCCGCCAGCCGCCGGACACAGGTTTCCATCCGGCTGGTCTGCTCCGCGGCCTCGACCTCCTGCCGTTGCCGTTCCGCCTCCAGATCAAAGCGGCCCCGCTGGGCCAGCTGGAGGTGCCGTTCATGGCCATCTCGCTCCGCCCAGACCGCATCGCGGCTGCGCGCGGCCTCCATGCGCTGGTCGCGGCGCTCGTCCAGCCGATGCCTGGTTTCGCGAACCATGGTCTCCGCCTGCTGGATGGCCTCTTCCAAGGCGGTGTCGTTGGCCTCCTCTGGGTGAGCCTCCAGCTCCCGGAGCTGGCCTTGGAATCCTTTGATCTCGGCCTCGATCTGCTCCCAGAGGGCGTCCGCCCGCTCGCTCGCGGCCCGGATTTCCGCCAACTGACTCTGCAGCGAGGTCCGCTGGGACTTCAGGGTGTCCGCCCGGCGCCGCAGGGCCCGCAGGTCCTCGTCGATCTCCACGGACCGCTCGCGGGCGGCCCGGCTTTCGTCGCCGCCACGCGCGCGCCGGGCCTCCAGATCCTCGATCCGGTCCAGCAGGGCTTCGCGAGTGCCCTTGGCCTCCTCCTGCTCCGCCCGCAGCTTAAGAGGCGAGGCCGCAGGGGCGGACACGCCCACCTGCACCGGGCCGAAAGGCAGGCGCACGTAGGCCGGTGAGACGAAGGCCAACTCCGGGTGGGCCAGAGCCAGGGCCGGCAGAGCCGCGTCAGTACAATGGAAGGCACGGTCCAGCAGGCCGCCGAGGGGGCGATCCTTGCCACCGGCCCACCGGAGGTGGTCGCGCAGGGCCTCGCAGCCTTCAGGGATGGGTGGGAGTTCCGCTTGGGACTCCAGGGCCAGCAACAAGTGACCAGGGGCTTCCGCCGCGCGGCCAGCCAGGGCTTCATCGGCGGCCAGGACCTGCAGCCAGCCGCCCAGCAGACGCTCCAGATCCGGTCGCAGAGCCTCTTCCACGGTGAGCAGATCCACCAGGGTCTGGGGTCGGACACCCTGTTCTTTCAACCAGGTGAGCCCCTTCTGGAGCTCAGCCTCGCCGAAGCTCTTGGCCAGCAGATCGGAGAGCTGCCTCAGACGTCGCTCCGCCGCGTCCAACTCAGCCTCGGCCCGATGGTGATCCTGGGCCAGGACCCGCTGGGCCTCTTCCAACTGCTCGGCCCGGCGCCGCTGATCCAGCGAGGCCTCCTCGGCCTGCTCAAGCTGGGCCAGCAATCCCTCCAGAGCGCGCTCCACCTGGCCGGCCTCGGCCTCGAGGCTTTCCAGGCGCGGGGCGCGGACGGATTCCTCATGGTTGAGGGTGTCCAGGCGACCCTCCAACTGGGCGACCTGGGTTTGCAGTGCGATGCGCTGCTTCTGGCGCCCCAGGGCCTCCTTCTGAGATTCCGCCTTCCGCTCCCGAAGCGCATGGAGATCCGCCTCCGCATGCCGGAGGGCGCCCTGGGCCAGGGCGACGGCCTCCTCGGTCTTGGCCAGCTCCGCCTCCTGCTGGGCGAGTCGATCGCCAGCCGCCTTCAACTGGGCTTCGAGCGCCGTGAAGGAATCGCCAGATTCGGCCAATCGCGCCACCAGCATCTGGATGTGTTCTTCCAGGCGGTTCCGCTGGTCCTGCGCCTCGCTCCTCCGATCCTCCTGGAAGCTGCGTTCCTGGTCGGCCAGTTGGAGGCGCTGATCCAGCCCGAGCATGGCGCTCGCGCGCTTCGCCTGGGCCTGCTGCTGCTCGTCCACGGACAGGCGCAGAGCCTCGACCTCGGAGGCCTTTTCGGACACCTGCGCCGTGAGCTCGGCCACCCGCCGCTCGGCGGTGTCCAGATCGTCCAGGATGCGCTGTTTGGCCTCCTCCAGTTCCACCACCTTCCCCGCGAGCAGAACCCGCTGGGTGGCCTTGATCTCCGTGTCCAGCTCCTTGGCCTTGCGGGCCCGGGCGGCCTGCCGGCGGAGCGAATCCATCTGCTTGTTCAGCTCGTAGAGGATGTCGTCGAGCCGCTGGAGGTTGCTCCGGGTCTCCTCTAGGCGTTTCTCCGCGTCAGCCCGGCGCAGTTTGTACCGCGTGATGCCCGCGGCTTCCTCCAACAGCAGGCGGCGGTCCTTGGGCTTGCTGCTGAGGATCAGGTCGATCTGGCCCTGCTGGATGAAGCTATAGGCGCGGGTGCCCATGCCCGTGTCCAGCAGGAGGTCCTGCACATCCTTGAGCCGCGCCTCCCGGCCGTTGATGCGGTACTCGCTGCCGGTATCGCGATACAGGCGGCGCGAGATGGTTACTTCCCGAGTGGACCCCGGCAGGGTCGGATCCGGCATGTCGAGGACCAGTTTCACTTCGGCCATGCCCGTGGCCCGGCGCTGCGCGGTGCCCGCGAAGATCACGTCGGCCATCTCCGCGCCGCGCAGCATGGAGGCCCGCTGCTCACCAAGCACCCAGGCGAGGCTGTCGGAAATGTTGGATTTGCCGCAGCCGTTGGGCCCCACGACCGCGGTCATGCCGCCGGGGAAGCTGAGCTTCTGGGCGTCGGCGAAGGACTTGAAACCGTGAAGTTCGAGGGAGATCAGGCGCACGAGATCAGCGCTCCGGGAAAGGTGATGGGGAACATCTGACTCCATCATTCCATACCAGACGTGATCCCCGTCCCCTTGGGAATCCAGCGGAGGCCCGTTAGACTCGATTCCTTCCCCTGTCCTGTCAGGAGTCGCCTGTGCATTCCCCCAGCCTCCCTCTGCGCGAACCGGCGACGAATGCCCGGCCGGGAGCGTCATGTCCGGGCTGGATCTTTGGAATCTGGATGGGGCTGCCATGAGGTTGCCGTTCCTCCAGGCCCCGGAAGCCTCCCTGCTGTGGCTGGAAGCCCACCGGATCTACGCCGGCACCCACCGACGCACCCTTTCAGCCCCTCCCACCGAGGACCAGCTGGCCCAGGCCCTGGCCTCCCTGCCCCAGGGACCCACGCGCTGGGTGCTGGACGACCTCTGGACGCCTTCCATCCTCATGAGGGACCTCACGGAATTACCCAAGGGCGCGGAGGCCCTGGAAGCCTTCTTCCGCTGGCGGTTCACCCAGGTCCTTGCCCTCGAGGAACCTCACTTCGTCCAGGCCCTGGAAATTGAACCGGGGACCTGGCTGGCCTCGGGCATCCGCGAGGAGTTCCGGGAGACCTTGCTCCAGCTTGGCCTGAGGCTCGACCGGCATCTCCATGCCCTCACCCCCCGCTGGTTGCACCTCTACAACCTGCTGGCGCCCTCACTCGAACTTCCGGGCATGCTCCTCTCCCTGAGCCCCGCCGGCCAAGGCCGCTATGCCGGCACCCTGGTGGCCTGGGGCCGAAGCCTCTGCCTCCTCCGCCAGTGGTCCGAACCCATGGATCCCCAAGACTGGAACGAGGAGCGCATCACCCCCAGCGCCGCCTTCCTCCAGCGGGAATCCCGGACTCCGCAAAGCCTGGCGGTTTGGGGCGCTCCGGCCTGGCCTGATGTCGGCCTGCCGGTGCGCATCCTGGATGATCGATTCGCCCTGGTGGAGACGCCCTGATGGCCGTTCCTGCCCTCCATCTCAACCTGGCGCCGCGACCCAGCCTGTGGCGACAGCACCACCGGATGCTCGGCTGGGGTGCCCTCGGCCTCGGCGTGGTGTTCCTCCTCGGATCGCTGGGCCTCACCTGGCGGGCCTACCACCAGGCCGGCCGGGCCGGACGCGATGCCGTGAGCCTGACGGAGGAAACCCGGCGGGCCGCCCGCACGGAAGCGCAGATCCAGGCCTCTCTCCAGGGCATGGACGCCGACCGCGAGCAGGCCCGGTGGAAGCTGGCCGAACGCATTCTCCAGGAGCGGAGCCTGCCCTGGTCCCGGGTCACCGCGGAACTCGAGCAATGCATGACTTCTGGCATGCGGCTGAAGGGGCTCCAGCGAACCCGTGGCAACGGCCAGCAGGTTGTGATGAAGGTGAAGGGCGAAGCCCAGAGCCGCGAGGCGGAAGCCACCTTCGTGGACGCCCTCCATAAGGCCCCGGTCTTCGCCGAAGTGATCCTGGAGCGCGAATCCGAGCGCCAGGGCGGCGGCTGGGATTTTGAATTGAGCCTGCCCGCCGCCGCCGTGCCACCGCCCTTCGAACTGCGGGCCGTGAAGACTGGACCCGCGCCCGCCGCGGCCCCCGTGGCCCGACCCATTCCCGCCGCCCCCCGACCCGCCCCGGCGCCTGCCGCTCCGGTCCCTGGCCCAGGGGCCGCGCGCCTGGCCCCGCCACCCGCCACTCCGGCCGCTCCTCTGGCCCCCGGTGGCAAGGAAGGGGTTCAGGCCCGCCCCGCCCCTGTCCCCGCCGGTGACGTGGAAGTGCGCCCACCCAGAGGCTCGCGCTATTCGAGGAGACCCCCCCGATGAGCAGCCCTCTTCGCGCGAGCCGGCTCCGCCTGGCGCTGGGTGCCCTGGGACTGATCCTGGGGCTCGGCGTGGCGATCTTCCTGCTTCCAGACGCCTCCCAGCAGCTGACCCAGAAGCTGAAGGCCAAGCGGGAGGCCGAACTCAATCGCAACCAGCAGATCCAGCATCTTCAGGAGCTCCAGCAACTGGCCGATCGCATCCGCCGGGGCCGGGAAACGCTCGAGAACCTGGAGGCCCGCCTGCCCAAGGGCTCGGCCGGGGAGCTCCAGTGGGATCTCAGCAAAACGCTGCATGAGCTGGCCAAGAAACATGGGCTGCGCCTCCAGACGGTGAAGTACGGCCTCCCCAGCCGGGAAGGCACGCGCGGTTCAGACCTGGAGGCCGTGGATGTGGAATTCATCGCCGTCGGCGTCTACGCCAGCCAAAAGGCCTTCATGCTCGAGCTCGAGGGCTCGGGGCTGCCCTTCGCAGTGAGGGACGGCCGCCTGGAGGAAAGCCCTGAAGGCGCGCGGCTCGACATCGTGCTCCGGGCCTTCCGCAAGGCCGGTGGACCAGAACGCGAGGAGGAGGCATGAGCACACCCGCCGGCGCCTTCGACTTCCGTTCCATGCTGCAGGAACTCCGGAGCAACCGCCGGACCCAGGCGGCCCTGATCGCTTTCGCCCTGGTCCTGATCTACGGCCTCTACACGATCCTGGCGCCGGACGCCCCGCGGGCCAAGCGCGCTGCTTCCACTGGCAATGGCGCCGGCCTGGATCCACGCCAGCTGCAGGGACTGCGCAAGCTGCCAGATCTGGCCGCCCTGGATCGCGCCGGGGAGCTGCCGCCCAGTGCCAAGGTGCAGCGCGACCTGTTCCTCTTCGAGGCTCCGCCGCCGCCACCCAAGGCGGTCAAACCGCCACCTCCCCCGCCTCCGCCCACGCCAGAAGAACTGGAACGCCAGCGGCTGGCCCAGGAGAAGGCCGTCGAGTTCGCCGGGAGGCCCCAGAATCTGCGTTACCTGGGGTTCTTCAAGGGCAACCCCGCGGGCTTGGTGGGTGCCTTCATGAAGGGCGAGGAGCCCGTGACCCTGGTCCAGGGAACCCTCGTCGGAGAACGTTGGAAGCTCGTCACCATCCTCGATACCCGCGCCGAATTCCAGAACACCAAGTACCCAGACCTGCGGTTGGTCCTGGAGGCCCGCGAAGCCTCCGGCGGCGCTCCCGTCAATCAATTCTGATCCGAAGGATGCCACCGATGCCGCTTTCCTCCTTCGCCCCCTTCCGGAAAATCCTCGCCGTGGCCGCGGTCCTGCTCCTCGCCGTCGGCTGCAGCCTCCACAAGGCCAACCAGGCCTACGACGAGGGCCGCTACGATGACGCCGTGGCCTCTTACCGGGAGGTCTTGCGCCGTGATCCGTCGAACACCAAGGCGCGCATCGGCATCAAGCGGGCCTCCCAGCGGGCCGCCGAGGGGCATCTCGCCCTCGCCCGGCAGGCCGAGCAGCGCGGGAAGAGCGACACGGAGCTGATGGAAGTCCGGAAGGCCCTGGTGCTGGACCCCGATAACCAGATCGCCCAGGACTGGCTGATCCGGCTGGAGCAGAAGGTCGCCGAGGACAAGGCCGAAGAGGACGCCCTGGACGACCTCGAGGCGATGAAGGCCAAGGCTGATTCCGTGAATGCCGTGCAGCTGAACCCACGGTCCCTTGAGGGCATGGACCTGAACTTCAGCCGGCGCACCAGCCTGCGCGAAATCTTCGCCACCCTCAGCCATGCCTCCGGCGTGAACATCATCACCCATTCATCCTTCCAGGATCAAACCATCTCCATCGACCTGCGGGGCCTGCCCTTTCAGCGGGTGCTGGACACCTTGATGCTGCAGAACGATCTGTTCTACAAGGTGATCGACAAGAACACCATCATGGTCTTCAAGGCCACGCCGCAGAACCGCGATCTGTACGAGAACCAGCTCCTCAAGACCTACTACCTGTCCAATGCCGACCCCACGGAACTGCGCTCCACCCTCACCACGCTCAACCCCCAGCTCCGGGTGTTCACCGACAAGCGCATCAACGCCATCATCGTGAAGGCCAAGCCCCTGGAGCTGGCCGTCGTGGATCAGGTGGTGCGCAGCCTCGACAAGGCCAAGGCCGAGGTGATGGTCTACATGGAGCTGATGGAAGTCACCGAAAACAGCCTGGAACAGGTGGGCCTGCTGCCGGTGATCAACGCCTCCGACACCTCTGGAACCTTCCGCATGGGCGCCACCACGGTGAACAACACCTCGGGCCTGAACACCAACTCCGGCTTCACCAAGATCCACACCGCCGACATCCGGGTGCTCTTCCCGAACCTGGCCCTGGACTTCCTGAAGGGCAACGGCGACGCCCGCCTGGTGGCCAGCCCCAATGTCCGCGTCCTCTCCGGCGAAACCGGCGAGGTGAACATCGGCGAGAAGATCTCCACCACGCAGAGCCAGCTCTCCCTGCCCACCACGGGCACGACCAGCACCTCCGCCTCCTCGCTGCTGGGCGGCGTAGGCCAGACTTCGTTCTCGTACGAGGACGTGGGCGTGAAGATCAAGGTGGAGCCCCGCGTCCACCACAACGGCGAGATCACCCTCAAGATCAACAGCCTCGTCACCACCCTGAAGTCCGGCTCCACGCCTGGGCGCCCCGACCTCGGCAAGCGGGAGATCATCACCTCCGCCCGCCTGCGCGACGGGGAGACGGCCATCTTCGGTGGCCTGCTGAAGGATGAGGAGCAGAAGAGCCTTCAGGGCATCTGGGGTCTCGCCGACATCCCCCTCATCGGACGGCTGACTGGGAACACCCGCAACAGCAAGGCCAAGACGGACGTGATCCTCACCATCCGTGCGGTCCTGGTGCGAAAGCCGGTGATCACCGACCAGGACATGGCCGCCTTCAACCCCGATGATGCGGCGTCCCATTCGGGGATGTTCGCACCGAAGCCTGCCAAGCCCGTTCCGGCAGGAACCGCGGCTGCAGCGCCGTCCCAGTCTGCCCCGGCCCAGTCAGACTCCGCAACCCCTCCTGCCGCGCCCGCGCTGGCCGCGCCCGCACCTTCCACCGCGATCCAGGAAAAGAAACCTGACACGCCCCCGGTCGACCAGGCCGCCCCCACAGCCTCCGATCTGGTGATCTTCATGACCCCGGTGGCTTCCGAGATCAAGATCGGCGAGCGGGTCCAGATCGGCCTCACCGTCAGCGGCGGCAAGGGACTCAGTTCCGGCACGGTGGAACTCCGCCTGCCCGCCGGTCTCAAGCTCGGCTCCGTGGCGCCCGGCGATTTCATCACCACGGAAGGCGGCAACCTGGAACAGTTCCCAGGGAAGGACGGCACATTGAAACTCACCTTCAAACGCAATAGCCCCGAGGTGGACAGCGGTCTCCTGGCCACCCTCGAGCTGGTGGGCCTCACGACCGGCAACGCGCCCGTGCTCATCCAGAGCGGACAGTTCCTTGCCGGCACCACCCCCATCTCCGGGCGCTGGTCCAATGCCCTCGTGACGGTGCAGTGAGTCGCCAGGGCGGCTTCACCCTGTTGGAGCTGGTGGTCACGGCCACTGTGCTGATGATCCTCGCCTCCGTGACGGTGCCCCTGGCTCGCAATGGTCTCAAGCGCGAGAAGGAGCTGGAATTGCGCCGGGACCTGCGGGAGATGCGGCTGGCCATCGACGATTACAAAAAACAGGCGGATCAGCAGAAGATCAAGGCCCCGCCCGCGGAATCGAACGGCTATCCCGAAAGCCTGGAGGTGTTGGTGGAGGGCGTTCCCGCCGCCGGCTCCCTCAGTAAGAAGGTGAGGTTCCTCCGCCGCGTCCCCGTGGATCCCTTCACGGGCAAGGCCGAATGGGGCCTCCGGAGCTCCAGCGACGATGCCAACAGCACCAGCTGGGGGGGCGGCCACGTCTACGATGTCTATAGCCTCGCCACGGGGACCGGCATGAACGGCATCCCCTACCGGGAGTGGTAGGGCCGCCTCCGAGAAACGCTGTTGCCTCGAAGCGTGGTCCACGCTAGGCTTGGAGTTCGGCACATCCGGAACCTTCGGGGACTGGGCTGTTCTTTCAAGCGGATATGGCGGAATTGGTAGACGCGCTAGTTTCAGGTACTAGTGTTCACAAGACGTGGGGGTTCGAGTCCCTCTATCCGCACCATTTTCTCGCCGGCGCTGCCGGCAAGAAAATGGTCGTTGAAAATCAAAAGGCACTTGGCCTCCTCCAAGTTCGACCCACTCTCGGTACGGGACTGAGAGTTTTCGCCGCAGGCGATAGCGTCAACGCGCAGCGCTGACGCCAGGGTGACGGGCGATCCCCCGAAAAGGAGCCATCATGGCCCTGAACGTTGAACAGAAGAAGATCATCATCGACGACTACAAGCAGCACGAGTCGGACACGGGTTCGCCCGAGGTGCAGGTCGCGATCCTGACCAAGCGCATCAACGACCTGACCGAGCACTTCAAGACCCACACCAAGGACTACCACAGTCGTCGCGGCCTCATGATCATGGTCGGCCAGCGCCGCCGCCTGCTCGACTACCTCAAGAAAAAGAGCAAGGAGCGCTACGCCGCTCTGATCGAGCGCTTGGGCCTGCGTCGGTAAATATTCTCCGGGGGTTCCGCGCTGCGCGCATACCCCCGGACCCCCAAGAAGAAGCCCGGCAAAGCCGGGCTTCTTCTTTTCTCCGGAGGTTCCGCGCTGCGCGCCTCCATGTGACGCCACGCAATGCGTGGCTCCCACTCGCCTAAGGCTCGTGGACATGGAGCCTCCCCCCGGGACCCCCACGAAGAAGCCCGGCAAAGCCGGGCTTCTTCTTTTCCCATCCCCGAGAGAGCTCACACACCCGCGGGCGTTTTGCTATGTTCAGAAGATGGACCTGAAACCCCTGCCCCGGCCTGAGCACCCGGACCCGTATACGGTCACCGGACGGCGTTTCATCTACGACTCACCCTGGATTAGGATCCGCGAGGACCGCTTCAGCCATCGCAAGGGCGCCGAGGGCCGCTACGCCGTCTGCGGATTCCACCGCACCGCCTGCGGCGTCCTGGCCCTGGATGACCAGGATCGCGTGGTGCTCGTGGGCCAGTGGCGGTATCCCCTGGAAGCCTATTCCTGGGAGATCCCCGAGGGCGGTGGCGACGTTTCGGAAAGCCCCTTCGAAGCCATGCGCCGTGAGCTGGCCGAGGAGGCCGGCCTCGCGGCCCAGATCTGGGAACCCCTGGCCTTCTTCCACACCAGCAACTCCTCCACGGAGGAGGAGGCCTTCCTCTTTCTTGCCACGGAACTCAGCCCCGTGGACAGCCACCAGGCCGAGGACGACGAAGAGCTGCTGCTCCACCACGAACCCTTCCAGGATTGCCTCCGCCGCGTGCTGGCAGGCGAGATCACCGACAGCCTCACGGTGGTGGCGCTGCTGGCCCTGCAGAGCCGGAGGACTGGGGTGGTCGCGGCCCTGGATCCCACACTGGCGGAGCGTTTCTTCCAACGGCCCCAGGAGCACCCGTCTGTAGGCCGGGCTCGCTGGCAGGCCCTGGACGCGCCATGATCCTCACCCTGCATCCCGACTCACCCCAGATGCGCCACCTAGAGCACATCGCGGAACTATTGCGACGGGATGGCGTCATCGCCTACCCCACGGACACACTCTTCGGACTGGGCTGCCTGGTGTCCCGCAAGAAGGCCGTGGACCGCATCCACCAGATCAAGGGCCGCGACCTGAAGAAGCCCATGTCGATCATGTGCTCGGACATGGAGATGCTCTGCCGCTACACCCGCCACCTGGACACGCCCACCTTCCGCATTCTGAAACAGCTGCTGCCGGGGCCCTACACCGTGCTTCTGCCCGCCAGCCGCGAGGTACCGCGCTACCTCCAGAACAAGCAAGTGGTGGGCCTCCGCATTCCAGACCAGCCCTTCTGCCACGCGCTGGTGGCCCTGCTCGGCGAGCCCATCATCACCACCAGCGTCGCCCTGCCGGAGCAGCCGGTGCTGAACACCGCCTGGGAGATCGAGGAGGAGCAGGGCCACGCCCTGGACATGGTGGTGGACTGCGGCCAACCCCTCGGCATTCCCAGCACCATCCTGGACCTCAGCGGCGAGGAACCCGTCCGTCTGCGCGAAGGCGCGGGAGCCTGGCCGATCTAGGGCGTGCTCCCAACGTGGATGCGGGCGACGGCGGCGGACAGCCGCATCAACACTCCGGCAGGTTCACCGTGAAGTCCAGGGGGCTCTCAAGCACATTCACCGCCAGACCACCCCGGGCCGTCTCCTTGTACTTGCTCTTCATGTCGGCGCCGGTGTCCCGCATGGTCTTGATCACCTTGTCGAGGCTGACGAAGTGTTGCCCGTCGCCATGCAGCGCCATGCGCGCGGCGTTGATGGCCTTCACGCTGGCCATGGCATTGCGTTCGATGCAGGGCACCTGCACCAGGCCGCCGATGGGGTCGCAGGTGAGGCCCAGGTTGTGCTCCATGCCGATCTCCGCGGCGTTCTCCACCTGGTCCGGCGTGCCGCCCATCACCTCGGCCAGGGCTCCAGCCGCCATGGAGCAGGCCACGCCCACCTCGCCCTGGCAGCCCACCTCGGCGCCGCTGATGGAGGCATTCTCCTTGTAGAGGGCCCCGATGGCCCCGGCCGTGAGCAGGAAGCGCACCACGCCCTCATCCGTGGCTCCGGGCACGAAGCGCCGGTAGTAGTGCAGCACGGCGGGGATGATGCCCGCGGCGCCATTGGTCGGAGCGGTCACCACCCGGCCCCCGGCCGCGTTCTCCTCGTTCACCGCCAGGGCGTAGAGGCTCACGAAATCCAGAGCCGTGAGGGGATCCTTGAGGCCCGCCTCCGGGGATTCGGTCAGGCGCCGGAACAGCGCCGGGGCGCGGCGCGGCACCGTCAGGCCCCCGGGCAGGACGCCTTCCGTCAGGCAGCCGCGCCGCACGCAGGCCTGCATGACCAACCAGAGCTCCTGGAGCCCCGACCGGATCGCTTCCTCAGAGCGCCAGCATCGCTCGTTCGCCAGCATGATCTGGCTGACGGGCAGGCCCTGCGTCCGGCAGTGGTCCAGCAGTTCCTTGGCCGTGTGGAAGGGGAAAGGCGGCTCAGGGCCGGTGGCCGCCGGGACCGGGACGCCCTCCTCCACCACGAAGCCACCGCCCACGGAGTAGTAGACCTGGGCGCGAAGCACCTCGCCAGCCGCGTCCAGGGCGGTGAAGCGCATCCCGTTGGGGTGGAAGGGCAGGCTCTTGTGCAGCAGATGCAGGTGAGCCACCTCGCGGAAGCAGATCTCGCGCTTCCCAAGAAGGGTTAGCCGCTCCGAATCGCGGATCCCTGCCACCAGGCCGTCCGCGGCTCCCACGTCCACCCCTTCCGGCGTCTGGCCCAGCAGGCCCAGGATCACCGCCTTGTCGCTGCCGTGGCCCTTCCCCGTGGCACCCAGGCTGCCGAACAGCTCGGCCCGCACCTCTGCCGTGGCCCCCAGCAGCCCCGAGGCTTCCAGCCCCAGAGCGAAGCTGCGTGCGGCCCGCATGGGGCCCACCGTATGCGAGGAGCTGGGCCCGATGCCGATGCGGAAGAGGTCAAAGACGGACAGTACCATGCCCCAATTGTCCCGCGAACCGCGGTCAATCCACCCGGTAATGGCAGCCGCGGCTTTCGGGGTTCTGGAGGGCGGCGTTGAGGATCAGGCGGGCGCAGAGGATGCCGCTGCGCAGTTCCAGCAGCTCCCGGCTGAGGGGGGCCTCATGGTAGAACCGCTCGATGCGGTGGGCCAGGTAGTGCAGGTCCGCTTTGGCCCGCTCCAGACGGGCGCTGCTGCGGACAATCCCCGCGTAGTTCCAAAGGGTGCTGCGGATGAGGCGCCAGTCCTGATCGATGAGCAGAGGATCCGTCTCCTCGGAGTCCTCCGGCATGCGCCAGGAGGCCAGCTCCCCGGGGTCCGGATCCACCGTCTCCCGAACTTCCCGAACCGCGGTATCGGCGCCGTGGAAGCCCCAGACCAGGCCCTCCAGAAGGCTCGTGGAGGCCAGGCGGTTGGCGCCGTGGAGCCCCGTGCAGGACACCTCCCCGGCGGCGAAGAGGCCCGGCAGGCTGGTGCGGCCTTCCAGATCCACCAGCACCCCCCCGCAGAAGTAATGGGCGGCCGGCACCACCGGGATGGGCTGGCGGTGCGGATCAATGCCCTCGGCGTGACAGGCCGCCATGATCGTGGGGAAATGCTCGTCCAGGTTCAGCTTCGCCGCCACCGGGGCCAGGTCCAGGTAGGCGCAGGACTCCCCGCTGGTGGCCATCTCCTGGAAAATGGCCCGGCTCACCACGTCGCGGGGGGCCAGTTCCATCTGCTCCGGCGCGTACTTCGCCATGAAGCGCTCACCCTTGCGGTTCACCAACTGCGCGCCCTCGCCTCGGAGGGCCTCGGTCAGCAGCGTCCGGGGCTTGCCAGGCACGTAGAGGGTGGTGGGATGAAACTGGAGGTACTCGCAGTTCACGATGCGGGCGCTGGCCCGGTAGGCCGCGGCCAGTCCGTCCCCGGTGGCGCCAGAGGGATTCGTGGTGTGCAGGTAGAGGTAGCCGAGGCCGCCGGTGGCCAACAGCGTCCGGCGGGCCAGGAGCCCCTCCACCTCGCCTGTGGTGGGATCGAAGAGGTAGGCACCGTGGACGCGGATGGGCTCGTAGACTCGCACTGGATTGATGCTGTGGTGAGGCGTGGTGATGAGATCTACCAGGCAGAGCCCTTCTCGCAGGCGGATGTTCGGGTGCTTCCGCACGGCTTCGCTGAGGGCCGTCTGGATGGCCAGCCCCGTGGCGTCCTTGGCATGGTAGATGCGCCGGGCGCTGTGGGCGGCCTCGGCGGTGGGATCGGGTGTCCCGTTGGTTCCCAGATCAAAGGGCACCCCCAATCGCTCCCAGAGGAAGCTCCGGCAGAGTCTCGGACCCTCCTCCGCCAGCTGGCGCACGGCTTCGGGCCGGCACAGGCCAGCGCCCGCGGCCTCGATGTCTGCCGCCAGCAGGTCCGCGGAATCGCCTTCCTCCGGCGGCGGCTGGCCGATGATGCCGCCCTGGGCCCAGGCGGTGTTGCTTCCACCCAGCTCATCCTTGGCCACCAGCACCACGGAGATGCCCTGATCCGCCGCGCGCAGGGCCGCCGAACACCCGGCGATGCCCGCGCCCAACACCAGCAGATCGGCCACATCCTTCATGCCAGCTCCCAGGTAGGGCGGTCCAGGGCCCACAGGGCCGATAGATCCGAGTCGTCCGTCACGCGCTTCCCATGGTCCAGCCGACGGGCCGTCAGGTCCAGCGCGACCTCGGCTCGCACCTCGCCCCAGGGCGTGGCGACGCGCCCGGCGCAGGTCTCCAGGCGGCCGACGGCTTCCTCCCACAAGGCCACCATGCCCGGCAGGTTGTGCTGCTGGAGGTGGTGGTAGCCGCCCGTCAGCAGGATGAGCCCCTGGAGCTGCCCCTTCAGAGCACCCTCCGCGGCATCCCACAGCGGTTCCAGGGCGTCGTGGCATTCGTGGTAGAGGCCGTGGTCGAAGAGGGACACGCCACAGGCCAGCGGGTAGCGGGCCCCCAGGGGCAATGGTGTGAGAGCCGCCAGCTGCCAACCGCAGCGCAAGCTCACCAGGGGCCCCCAGGCGCCCCAAGGGGAAGTGGGGCGCCAGCCAGTGGGCCCGGCTTCCGCCGTATCCGGCCAGGCGGCCAGATGGGCCTGCCAGGCGGTGGCGGGGTCGTGGTGCCCCAGGGCACTCAGCATCCGGGCCGCGTGACTCAGCAGCTCGGCCTCGGGAACGCCCTCCGCATGGGCCTTCCGCAGGGCCGGGGCCCCGAGGATCGTGGGCCAGACCAGGGTCTGGCGGGCCTCCGGATCGCCCAGGGCCGCCTCCATGCGGGCCTGGAAGAAGCGCTGGATCTCCAGGGGAAGGCGGGGCTGGCGCTGCCAGAAGGGGGTGCGGTTGCAATCGTCGCTCATGGTTCCACCAGCAGCCGGAGGACCTGTCCGCCCCGGTCGTTCTCGTCCACCCCGGCCCATTGGCAGCCGGGTATGCGTCCCTTCACCACCTTCCGTGGATCACCCTGCCCGTGGAGGAGGATCCATCGTGCCACCAGTCCCCGGTACTTCTTCGAGAAATGGCTGATCGCCTTGCCCCGGGCATCCAGGATCTCCACGGAGTGCCGGGGCCGGCTCCAGCCCTTCAGCAGATCGGCGGAATCGCCCGGGAGCAGTTCCCAGACCTGGCCTTCAGGAAGGTTCTCGAGTTGCCCTGGCAGCGTCTTCCGCCAGTGGGTCTTCAATCCCGGAATGGCGCCCAGCTTGAGTTTGTAGGGTGGCATCGGCTCATCGCCCCGCACCAGACCCCGCAGGTTCGACAGGATGAACACCTGGGTCCAGGCTTCGGGGGGCAGCGTGGCCGCGTCCAGGGCCTGGAAAGCCACACCGGAATAGCGCGACAACGCGGGCAGCAGAGGTACGGGCCGAGCCAATGCCAAGGCTTCACTGCGAGCCTTATCCAAGGCCAGGTCCTTCACATCGAAGGCCTTCCTCAAGGCTTCCGGCGACCCGGTCTTGGCCAGGGCCACCAGGCGCTCCCGCACCCAGCGTTGCGCGGTCGTCTCCGCCAAGCGGCCTCGCGCGCCTCCGCCAGCCTTGTCCTCCGAAGGTGCGAGCAGGATGATCGGCCCACCCTTCATCGAGACTCCAGCCAGGCTTCCAGGGTGGTGAGGCGGACCCCACCCAGAAGCTCACGCAGACGGCCCTCATATCCACGCAGCGCGATGCTGTGGGTGTACCGGTGGCCCAGGGAGATGCCGGTAAGCCGGGGTTGCGCCGCGTCCAGCTCCCAGGGGTGCAGCACCAGGGGCGTGCCCGCATCTTCCAGAGCCAACGCTTCCAGAGCACGCCGGACCAGGCCGAAGGGCAGCACCCTCGGGCCCCAACCCCAAAGCGGCATGCGGACTGGCCCGGACCAGAGCACCGGAGGTGGAAGCTCCCATAAACCTTCGATCAGCCGGTAGGGGCGCCGGGGCGCCGCAGGATTCCCGATGACAGCGAGGGGTACACGACTGGAGTCGTAGCGGAAGCCGAGTTCCGGGAGATCCTGCCACCACTCCCCGGCCGGACCACGCAAGCTCCACTCCGGGGCCCGGTAGCCCACCACGGAGCAACCCGTGAGGTCCTCCAGCAGGGCCTTCCCATCCCGCATCGCGCTGCGCCACACGGGCCGGTCCATCTCGAAGGCGCGCCGGTGCGTGAGGCCGTGCAGGCCGATGGCGTGGCCCTCCGCCGCGATGCGTCGCAGCAGGGCGGGATGGCGCCGAGCCTGATCACCCAGGCAGAACCAGGTGGCCTTGGCCCCAAGCTCCGCACAGAAGGCCAGTGATCGCTCTGTCGCCAGCGGCAACCGGCATTCGAACCGATCCAGGGCCTCGGGCCGGTCAAAAGGCGGGCAACAGAGCTGGAACCAGTCCTCCCAGTCCAGCGATAGAGGCAGACGAGGCGTGGTCAGGTGAAATTCCGCTCGGAGAGGCTGATGAACTCGAGAGAGAAGTCGTCCAGCTCCGTCTGGAACTGCTTGAGCTGCCCCTGGAAGAAGTTGTAGGCCATGAGCGCGGGAATGGCCGCCACCAGACCGATGGCCGTGGCTACCAGGGCCTCGGAGATGCCAGGGGCCACCGTGGCCAGGTTGGCGTTACCCGTGGCCCCGATCCCGCGAAAGGCGTCGATGATGCCCCAGACCGTGCCGAAGAGGCCGATGAACGGGCTCACCGCCGCCACCGTGGCCAGGCCACCCAGGGATCGTTCGAGCCGCCCCATTTCCACCACGCTGGCCCGCTGGAGGCTGCGCTCCACAGCTTCCATGCTGCGGAGCTGAGGCCGGCCGTCGGGGCCCACCTGACGCAATTGGTACGTGACCTCGCCATAGCCGGCCACGAAAAGGCCCACCAGGGGGCTCATGGCGAACCGCTCCAATTGCTGCTTCAGGTCACGCCAATCCGTGGCCCGCTTGAAGGCACCGCGAAAGCGTTCAGACACCTCGCGACTCCGGTGGTAGAGCAGCGCCTTCCGGATGATCACGACCCAGCTCAGGAGCGAAAAGGTGAAGAGGATCGTCAGCACCGACTTGGCGACAGGGCCCGCATGGAGCATCACCTCCAGCAGGTTGACTTCATTGCCCGTGGGTGCCGCCAGGATCGCCATGCTGCCTCCGTTCCCGGAAATGATACCAAGCGGGGATGTGGCTACACTGGGTGCTTTGCGTGAGGACGCCATGCAGGTGCTGGTCATCGGGTCGGGATACGTGGGACTGGTGGCCGCCACCTGCTTCGCCGAGGCTGGGCACCAGATCCTTGGTGTCGATGTGGACGCCGCCAAGGTGGCCACGCTCGTGAAGGGCGAATCCCCCATCTTCGAGCCGGGTCTGGATGAACTTCTCACGAAGCACCTGGCCTCCGGGGCCTTGCGCTTCACCACGGACCTCAAGGCAGGCATCGCCGAGGCGGACGCCGCCTTCATCTGCGTGGGCACGCCCCAGAGCGAGGACGGCAGCGCGGACATGACGTACGTCCTGGCGGTGGCCGGTCAGATCGGCCAGGCCATGGCCCTCCGGGAGAAGGACGCGAAACCCCTGATCGTGGTGGACAAGAGCACGGTGCCCGTGGGCACGGCGGCGCGGGTCCACGCGGAGATCGCCGCGCACACCGACCGCGCCTTCGAGGTGGTGAGCAACCCCGAGTTCCTGCGCGAAGGTTCGGCCATCGGTGACTTCCTGGAGCCTGACCGCGTGGTGGTGGGCTGCCGTACGGACCATGCCGAGGCCGTGATGAAGGGCCTGTACCAGCCCTTCCTGGACCGCAGCGGCGGCAAGTGGTTCCGCATGGACCCTCCCAGCGCCGAACTGACCAAGTACGCCGCCAACGCCATGCTGGCGCTGCGCATCAGCTTCATCAACGAGATCGCCAATCTGGCTGAGGCAGTAGGCGCGGATGTGGACCACGTGAAAACCGCCATCGGCGCGGACCACCGGATCGGCCCCGCCTTCCTGAATCCCGGCCCCGGCTTCGGCGGCTCCTGCTTCCCCAAGGACCTGCAGGCCCTGCTGAAGGTGGGCCGGGAATACGGGCAACCGATGATGACCCTGGCCACCACCGTGGAAGCCAACCGCCACCAGAAGCAGGTGCTGCTTCGGAAGGTGAAGGCCCACTTCCACGTGAAACCTGGCGTGCCCGCCCCTCTGAAGGGTCGGCGCTTCGCCCTTTGGGGCCTGGCCTTCAAGGCCAATACGGACGATATCCGGGAGAGCATGGCCCTGGAACTCATTGATGGCCTGGTGAACCTGGGCGCGGAGGTGGTGGTCCACGATTTCGCCGCCATGGACGCCGTGAGAGCCAAGATCGGCGACAAAGTGCGCTACGCGGCCACACCGTTGGAGGCCTGCGAGGGCGCGGACGCCCTGCTCATCGCCACGGAATGGCCCCAGTACCGGGCGGCGGATCTCCGAGCCGTCGCCAAGGCCCTCAAGTCGCGTCGCATGTTCGACGGCCGCAACCTGTTTCGACCGGAGGCCATGGAGGCCGAGGGTTGGACCTACCATTCCCTGGGACGCCACGCCGTGGAGGCCAAATGACAAGTGCCCGCATCCGGCTTGAAGACATCGCCCACGCCCGCAGTGGCGACAAGGGGGATGGTTCCAACGTGGGGGTCATCGCCTACACCGAGGCAGGTTATCGTTTCTTGCAACAGGAACTTACATCGGAACGTGTCAAACATCACTTTTCAACCATATGCAAAGGCAGTGTTGAACGTTTTGAGGTTCCTAACCTCAAGGCCATCAATTTCATCCTTCACGATTCGCTGGGTGGCGGTGGCAGCGAGAGCGTGAAAACCGATGCCCAGGGCAAGACTCACGGGCAGGCCCTGCTTAGAATGGAACTCGATCTTCCGGCCGGCCTGGCGCTGGCGGATCTCAAACCCTGAAGGGCATTCGCACCCCGCCAAGGAGCATGAACATGGGCAATCTCGGAATGATGGAAATCCTGCTGATCGGCATCGCGCTGTTGATCTTCTTTGGTCCCTCCCGCCTGCCGGAACTGGGCAAGAGCCTGGGCAAGGGTATCCAGGAATTCAAGAAGGCCAGCCGGGAGTTGACGGATTCCGTGAAGGAAGATGTCAGCGCCCCCCCCGCCGACAAGGACAAGAAGTAGGCCCCAAGGCCCTCCACCGGCCGGCCTCCTCACGGGGGCCGGCCTCTTTCTCCCCTCGAGGACCATGGCGCTTCCGGCCACGCCGCCCGACAAGATGAGCTTCTGGGAACACCTGCAGGAACTGCGGGTGCGCATCGTCCGCTCGCTCGCCATCGTGGCCGTGGGCTTCGCGGTCACCTACGCCTTCCGGTTCAAGCTGTGGACCTGGGCCCAGAAGCCCTTCCTCGAGGCCATGTCCCGTCAGACCGGCAAGCCCATCGCCGCCCTCGACCCCTTCGCCTTCACGGACCTCACCGAGCCCTTCTTCAGCATGATGCGGCTCTCGCTGTGGTGCGCGGCGGTGTTCTGCGCGCCCTTCCTGTTCTACCAGCTCTGGGCCTTCATCCGGCCCGGTCTGCTGCCCAAGGAACGCCGCCTGGTCATCCCGTTCGTCTTCGTGACCTCGGGGTGTTTCCTCGCTGGCGCCGCCTTCGCCTACAAGCAGGCCTTCCGGTTCCTGGGCGACATCCTCTTCCAGGAAGCCGCCTCCGCGGGGTTGCGGGCCAACCTGCACGCCTCGGACTACCTGGACCTGTTCATCTCCACCACCCTCATCACCGGCGTGATGTTCGAACTGCCGGTCCTGTTCTTCTTCCTGGCCAAATTCCGCATCGTGACCGCCCGGCTCATGCTGAAGTACTGGCGCCACGCCACCATGGCCATCCTGATCTTCAGCGCCTTCTTCACGCCTGGGGACGTGGTGGTGACCACCATCTTCTTCAGCGTCGTGTTGCTGGGCCTCTACTTCATCTCCGTGGTGGTCGCATGGTTGGCGGAACCGCGCACCCCTCGGTAAGCGCCCGATAAAATCGGGCCACGCCGCGGAGCTTCGTCAGACGCCCTGGTCCGCCAGATCATCCAGGCAGAGGTCCACGGCCCGGTTGGGTTCCCGTGGAATGGATAAGGTTCGCCGCGCCTCGCCGTCCGCCAGCAGTAGCCGCAGGACACCCTGGAGCCGACTCGGGAATTCGGGCCCCTGCTCGACGACGGTCGCTCGCCCTTCCGAGGCCAGGGCGAGGGCATTCATGCGCTGGTGGCCACTGGCGCTGGTGGGAAGGGGCACCAGGACCGCCCCTCGGCCCACGGCCTTCAATTCAGCGCACGTGCTGGCTCCGGAACGACTCAGGACGAGGCTGGCGGATTCCATGGCTTCGTCGATGTGGGTGATGAAGGGGACCAGCGCATGGCGGGGATGGCGGAGGCGCTCCTTGAGTCGCTCGAACTCCGCGCGGCCGGTCTGGTGCAGGATCTCCCATTCCGGAGCCACCTCCAGCAACGCTGGCGCGACCTCCAGGAGCGCTTCGTTGAGCGTCCGGGCGCCGCCGCTCCCCCCCAGCAGCAGCAGCCGGAAGGGTGGTTCCAGTGCCTCTGCCAGCCGGAAATTCCGGAGGAAGGCGTCTCGCACCGGCGTGCCCACCACGCGGCAATCGGCCCCGGGCAGCAGAGGGCGCACCGCCTCCAAGCCACACCAGACGCGCTGGGCCTTCGGGGCGACGAGCTTCACCAGCGCGCCCGGAGCGGCGTTGCTTTCATGCAGGAAGAACGGGATGCCCAGTCCCTTCGCCGCCAGCAAGGCCGGGGCGGCTGCATACCCACCGGTGCCGATCACCGCCCAAGGTCTTCTCTGGCGCCACAGGGCCTTCAGTTGGGCGGTGGCGCGCCAGAGCTTCCAGGCGGACTTCGCCGCCCGCAGCGGCGACCTCCCCAGGAACCCCTCCACATCCATCAGCAAGTGGGGCCAGGCACTGCCCGGGAGTTCCCGGGCCTCGATACCGCGACGGGCCCCCACGAACACCACGGTGCGTCCAGGCCACCGCCGGCACGCTCCTTCTGCCAGGGCCATGGCCGGGAAGAAATGCCCGCCCGTTCCTCCTCCCGTAAGGACGAGGGCTCCATCGAAGGTCGGCGTGGCGTCATGCATGATCCGACCACCATACCGGAAGGCTGCCCGATCCTACCCAGAGGCAGCCGCAACCTACCTGGAGGCAGATCCGTGATTCCCGGCACAAAGATCGTCAAAGGCCGGTAAGGTGGAAGGTCACGCCGCGCTAGAATCCATTTTTCGGCCGGTTTCCACCGGCCTGTCCATGACGCATCAGGGAGCGCCCATGAAGATCCTCGTCGCCCTCAAACAGGTCCCCGATACTGAGACCAGAATCAAAGTCGCCGCGGATGGGAAATCCCTCGATCCCGCGGACGTCAAATGGATCACCAGTCCTTATGACGAATACGCGCTGGAAGAGGCCATCCGCATCAAGGAAAGCAAGGGCGCCGAAGTGGTCGCCCTCTCGGTGGGCGGCGACACCACCAAGGAAGTGCTGAAGAACGCGCTGGCCCTGGGCGCCGATACCGCCGTGCTGCTGAAGGGCGACGGCCAGGGCGACGCCTTCGCCGTGGCGCAGATGATCGCTGCCTACGCCAAGGACAAGGGTTTCGACCTGATCCTCTGCGGCAACAAGGGGCTCGGAGGCGACAATGCCGCCATGGGCCCGATGCTCGCGGAGTTGCTCGGCGTCGGCCAGGCCAACGTCGTGGTGAAGCTGGAACTCGGTGAGGGCACCTTCAAGGCCGAGCGTGAGGTTGAAGGCGGCTCCGAAATCATCGAGGGCGCCCTGCCCGCGGTCATCACCGCGCAGAAGGGCCTCAACGAGCCCCGGTACGCCAGCCTCAAGGGCATCATGGCCGCCAAGAAGAAGACCATCGAAGAACTGGACGCCGCGGCCACCACCACCGGTGCCCAGGTGAGCGCCCTGACCCTGCCCCCCGAGCGTCCCGCCGGCCGCCTCCTGCCTGGCGACGCCGCGGCCCAGGCCCAGGCCCTGCTCCAGGCCCTCAAGGATGAAGCCAAGGTCTTCTAGCCGGTCTCTTCCGCTGACTGATCCGATTCGAAAGGACGATATCCATGATTCTCGTGTTCTGTGAACTGAAGGACGGCCAGATCCGCAAACCCAGCACCGAAGCCCTCAGCGAGGGCCGTCGCCTGGCCGAGGCCTCCGGGAAGAAGGTCGGCGCCCTTTTCGCGGGCGCCTCCTGCGCCGGTGCCGCCGAGGCCGCCAAGTTTGGCGCGGACGTGATCCTCACCGCCGAAGGCCCCACCCTGGCCTCCTATTCCAGCGACGCCTTCGCGACCCTCCTCGCCGATGCCGTGAAGGCCAAAGGCGCCACGGTGCTGCTGGCCGCCGCCACCGCCGTGGGCAAGGACGTGATCCCCCGCGCCGCGGCACGCCTGGGCGCCGGTTACGCTTCCGACGTCACCGGCCTCTCCATGGTGGACGGCAAGCTGCAAGCCGTGCGTCCCGTCTATGCCGGCAAAGCCTTCGCCACCACCACCTTCTCCAGCGCCGTGCAGACGGCCACCACCCGCCCCAACGTGTTCCCCGCCGCCGAGAAGGCGGGTGCCGGCACCGTTGAGGCCCTGGCCGCCCCAGCCGGGGACTTCAAGTCCGTGGTGAAGGAGATCCTCGCCAAGGCCGGCGGCAAGGTGGACCTCAGCGAAGCCAACGTCATCGTGAGTGGCGGCCGCGGCATGAAGGACGGCGCCAACTTCAAGATCCTCGAGGAACTGGCGGACGCCCTCGGTGGCGTGGTCGGCGCCTCCCGCGCGGCCGTGGACGCAGGCTGGGGCCTGCCCCACAGCATGCAGGTGGGCCAGACCGGCAAGGTCGTGAGCCCCACCCTCTACATCGCCTGCGGCATCAGCGGCGCCATCCAGCACATCGCCGGCATGAGCGGCTCGAAGTTCATCGTCGCCATCAACAAGGATCCCGAGGCCCCCATCTTCAAGCTGGCGAACTACGGGATCGTCGGGGATCTATTCGAGGTGGTGCCCGAGCTCACCAAGGCCGCGAAGGCCTTGGGCATCGGTTCCAACTAAAGGCCGTTCCCGGCTCCAAAACAAAGCCCGGCCGCTGCCGGGCTTTGTTTTGGAGATAGGAAAAGCTCAGACGCCGAACTGCCTCAAATGGTGGTCGAAGTGCTTGTAGATCAATCGTCCCCACTGGTCGCCGCTGAGCCGTCCGAAGAAGGGGTGGACCCTGCCTTCGGTCTTCGCGACGCCGCGCTGGACAACGCGATCGATGAGCGTGGCCAGACGGGTACGCTCCGTCTCGAAGTCCTGGAAATCCGCCACCACGTAGATGGGATCGGTGGGAGAGTTGCGGCGGAAGGGCTTGTCCCCGAAAACCTGGCCCCGGATGAAGGGCGTGATCACCTTCCCGAGAAAGACCTGCTTCACCAGGCGGTCGCCCAGGGGGTCGCCCAGGGCGAGGGAGCAGTGTTTCATCATTTGGGCGGGATCCATCTTCCCCCAGTGACGCTGGGCACCCGCCTCCAAGTCCGCGAACCGCCGGGCCAGGGCATCCCGATCGGCCGGGTTGAACAGGGAATTCATCGTTGGTTTCCTCCGCCAGAAATCCGTTCACGACTCCGGAACGTCGCCCGGCCGGCCGGGCGGCGTTCCGGAGATGACTAAACTACACGGGCTCGAATCCTTCGTCCCGGAGGAAGTCCCGGGCGTCTTCGGGGTCGCCGAAGCGGGCGACGACCATGTCGCCCTCGTTCACATCGCCATCCAGGGCATCCAGGCTGTTGCGCTCGCGGATCACGCAGGCGCCGCCGATCTCGTCCAGGCCGAACTGCACCAGCTCCCGGATGACACCATGCTCATCCCGCCACAATTCGACATGCAGATCGGTTCCCATACCCACCTCCCGAGTTCCGTCCGCCGGAAGGTTAGCTCTTTTCGAAGAAGAGCACCACCATGCCGAAACCCACGCGATCTCCGTGCTTCAGTTCCCGGGGCTCGCCGGGCTGGATGCGCTCTCCCCGCACGAAGGTGCCGTTGGCGACGCCAGGCTCCTCCAGCAGGAAATACCGGCCATGCTCGCACAGGATGCGGGCATGCCGCCGGGACACGCTCAGGTTGTGGTCCTCTTCGGTCAGGTCGATGTCGGGATGCACGCCCGTGGTGGGATCGAAACGGCCGATGAGGGAGCCATGGGCCAGGATGGGATGCGGCTTGCCGCTGAGCACGGATACCAGGTTCGCCACCGGCGTTCCGGTGGCTTTGGCGGGCCGGCTGGCATCCAGCTCCTCCACCCGTTCGCCCAATTCGCGGTGTCGCTGGGCCAGGCGCTGCATCATCTTCACGGACACTTCGGGGTTCTGCCGGATCATGCGCATGAACGTGCCGCGATTGATGGCGATGAGATCCGAGTCCTCCAGAGCCAGGGCCGTATGCTGGCGCGGCAGGGCTTCCAACAGGCTGCCCTCTCCGAAAAAATCTCCCTTGGAGAGTTCCTCCGCCCATTCCCCCTTGGGCTCCTCTGAGACGTAGAGCCGGACCCGGCCCGCGAGGATGATGTACATCTGCTGAGCCATCTCCCCTTTGCGGAAGATGATCTCGCCTTCGCGGAAGCGCAGCTTGCTTTGATCGATGAAGCTGGGTTCAGCCATGCAGGTCCCGGAGAGTGCCCTAGGTTAACCGATGCCAGGCGATGGGTGAACCGCCTCGGCGAAGACATGGGCAATCAGGGCCTCGAGGGCCCGGGCCTCGGCAGCAGAGAACCCGCCCAGATGCGGCGAGTCCAGGTCCAACACGGCCCGAAGGTGGCCGTCAACCGTGATGGGAATCACGAGCTCGGATCGCGTGGCGTCATCACAGGCGATATGCCCGGGAAATGCGTGGACATCGGACACCAGCTGGGTGGTTTCCGTGCGGGCACAGGCGCCACAGACCCCCCGCTCGAAGGGAATGCGGAGGCAACCCATGCCGCCTTGGTAGGGGCCCACCGCGAGCACGCGCTCGCCAATGCGTCGGTAGAAGCCGCACCAGTTGGTTTGGGGCAGGGTTTCCCAGAGCAGGCAGGCCAAGGTTGCCTGGATGGCCACTTCGTCCGTCTCGCCCTCCAGGGCCGCGTGGATCTGCGGAAGGGCGGCATGGAGGCGCGCCACCCTCGCGGGTTCGGGAAGCAGAGTGCCTCGCGCCACCGGTTCCAGCAGGATCCCCTCGCTCATCAGCTCCTCCGCTACCCTGGTCCGGGTGACCCCGTGGGGGTTTTGTTGGACACTCTAACCCATGTCCATTCTGCGCTATCTGGCCGCTCCCCTGTCCCCCTTGTATGGGATGGTGGTGCGTGCCCGGAACCGCAGCTTCGACGCCCACCCCGAGCGGATCGCCCGGGTGTCCGTGCCGGTGATCTCCATTGGCAACCTGAGCGCGGGCGGGACCGGCAAAACCCCGCTCACTCTTTTTCTGGCTGAAAACCTCGAGGCGGCCGGCTGGAGCAACGCGGTGCTGTCCCGGGGCTACGGGGGGCGACGCGAAATTGATCCGATGAGCGTGGAGGCGGATTCCAATCCCCGCCAGACTGGTGACGAACCCCTGCTCATGGCCCAGCGCCTGGGGCCGGAGCGGGTGGTGGTGGGTCGGAAGCGACACGCCGGCGCCCTCCGGGCCTTGGCGCAGCGGCCGGGCCTGCGTTGTCTGCTGCTCGATGACGGCTTCCAGCACCGCGCCCTGCACCGGGATCTGGACCTGCTGGTGCTGGATGGCGTGCGGCTTTGGGGCGATGGCCGCATGCTTCCCCTCGGAGACCTGCGGGAACCCCAGGAGAGCGCCAGGAGGGCCCAGGCCCTGGTCGTGACCCGAGCCAGCCGCGTGAAGGACCGGGCGGCCGTCGAGACCTGGTGGGCTCGCCACGGCAGCGGCGGCCCTGTCTTCTGGGTGGACTTCGTCCTGGGCGCCCTCCGCCGCTGGGGTACGGAGGATCGCTTTCCCCTCCCGCTTCCGGATCATGGGCCCGCATTCGCTTGGTGCGGCCTCGGCCACCCGGAGGCTTTCTACGCCGACCTGCTGGTGGCGGGCCAGGCCTGGACGGGTTCTCACAGCTATCCCGACCACCGGGGCCCTGCCCCCGCCGAGCTGGTCAGGCTCCAACGCCGCGCCAAGGCAGAAGACACCACCTGGCTGGTTTGCACGGAGAAGGACGCGGTGAAGCTGGGGCGCGAACATGCCAGCGTACTGGAGATGCCTCTGTTCGTCGCCGAGCAGCGCGTCGCCGGTGGGGAAACGTTGCTCGCCTGGGTGAAGGCCCGCCTGGCTTGAAAACCCAGCCAGGAAGGAACCGGCTGGCCTTCCCAAAGACTGGTCAGACCGATATGCTTGCACCCACCTAGCCACTCCAACCAGATCCATCTCTTCAGGGGGATACGATGCTCAGGCAGACCTTCTATGGTGCTCTCATGCTGGCGGCCCTTGGCCTCCACGCCGGGGATACGGTCAAGCTCGCCATCACGGGCCCATTCACCGGCGGTTCCGCGCCCATGGGCGCCTCCACGCGCGACGGGGCCAAGCTGGCCATCGCGGAGATCAATGCCGCGGGCGGCATCCAGGTGGGCGGCAAGAAGATGAAGATCGAGACCATCGAGCGCGATGACGAGGCCAAGAACGAACGCGGTGCCCTCATCGCCCAGGAGCTGGCCTCCATGAACGACCTGGCCGGCGTCATCGGCACCGTGAACACCGGCGTCTGCATGGCGGGCGACAAGCATTTCCAGGAGAAGGGCGTCACCAAAATCATCTGCCCCGCCGCGGGCTCCGCCTCCATGACCCAGTGGAGCAAGGCCGGCGTGAAGGACCTCTCCATCTTCCGCTTCGCCGCCCACGACGGCATCCAGGCCGCCATGGTGGTCGAGGAGGCCATCAACCGCAAGTTCACCAAGGTGGCCGTGATCTTCGATTCCACCAACTACGGCGTGTCCGGCCGCGACGACATCCTGAACCAGATCAAGCTGCAGGGGAACAAGCTCCAGGTCGTGGCCCAGGAGAAGTTCAACATCGGCGACAAGGACATGACCGCCCAGCTGCTGCGGTCCAAGGCCGGCGGCGCCCAGGCCGTCCTGATATGGGCCATCGGCCCCGAACTCGCCGCTGTGTCCAACGGCATGGCGAAGATCGGCATGAAGGCGCCGCTCATCGGCGGCTGGACTCTGTCCATGTCCAACTACATCGATAACGCCGGCAAGAACGGCAATGGCACCCTCATGCCCCAGACCTTCATCGAAGAGCCCATCACACCCAGGGCCAAAGCCTTCATCGACGGCTACCACAGGACCTACAAGGTGGACCGCATCCCCTCCGCCGTGGCCGCTGCCCAAGGTTATGACGCCGTCCTCATCTTCGCCGCCGCCGTGAAGCAGGCCGGCACCACGGATACCCACAAGATCAAGGAGGCCCTGGAGGATCTGAAGGAGCCCGTGAAGGGCGTCATCGCGACCTGGAACCATCCCTACACCAAGTGGAACCCCGCGGATGTGACGACCCACGAGGCCTTCCGCCGCGAACAGGTCGTGATGGGCATGGTGCAGGACGGCCGCGTGGTCTTCGGCAATGCCGCCGATCGGGCCCGCTTGATCAAGGAGGCCACCGGGACCCCGGCCAAGCCCGCCGCCAAGCCCGCCACCAAAACCAAAGGCAAGGCCAAAACCAAGTAGGCGGACCAACACCACATCCCGGGGGGCTTCGGCCCCCCGCCTTTTCCGCCCCGCCCCGAGGGCCCCGATATGAGTCCATCGATCATCGGCCAGATGGCCGTCAGCGGGGCCCTCATGGGTCTCGTCTACGCACTCATCGCCTACGGCTTCCAACTCACCTACGCCACCAGCAAGAGCATCAACTTCGGCCAGGGTGAGCTGGTGATGGTGTCCGCCTTCTTCAGCCTCACCCTCACCAACCTGGGGTTCCCCTATTGGCTGATGGTCCCGGGTGGCCTGCTCTTCGGCGCCCTGCTCGGCCTGATCGTGGAGCGGGCTGGCGTGAGGCTCGCGCTCGAACAGAAAAGTGAAGGCTGGATCCTGCTCAGCATCATCATCGGCCTCTTCTTCTTCTCTGCCGCCGAGAACATCTGGGGGCGCGACGACCGCCCATTCCCCACGCCGATCTCCGCCGATCCCATCCACATCCTGGGCGTGGATGTCACCCGCCTAGAGCTGTCAGTGGCGGTGGGCGTGCTCGCCATCATGGGTTTGGTCGAACTGTTCAAGCGCCGCACCCTGCTGGGGAAGGCCTTCGAAGCGGTGTCCGCCGACCGGGATGCGGCCGAGCTCATGGGCATCTCCGCCACGCGCACGGTGATGCTCTCTTACGCGCTGTCGGGTGCCGTCGCGGCCCTGGCGGGCATCCTCGTGTCACCCATCACCACCGTCGGCCCCACCATGGCCTCGGCCCTCATCCTCAAGGCCTTCTCCGTGGCCGTGGTGGCGGGCCTGGATTCGGGCTTCGGGGTCGTACTCATCGGCATGGCCCTCGGCGCGCTGGAGAGCCTGGCGAGCTTCTACCTGGGCAGCGGCTGGCGCGAGGCGCCCGGCCTCACGCTCCTGATCCTCGCCCTGGCCGTGCGCCCCACCGGCGTCTTCGGCAAAGCCGTCATCCGGAAGGTGTGACATGCGCCGCATCCTCCTCCTCCGTGGCGCCGAGCTCATCGTCTTCGCCCTGCTCGCCACCATTCCCCTGCTGGTGGTGAACCCTTACGCCCTGGGCCTCCTCACCTTGCTGGCCATCTACGGCATCCTCCTCATCGGGTTGGACGTCACGGTGGGGTACCTGGGTCAGGTGAACCTTGGCCATGTGGCCTTCCTGGGGTTGGGCGCCTACGCCGCCGGCCTCGCGGTCACCAAGTTCGGCCTCGGCATGATCCCGGCACTGGTCGCGGCGTTGGCTGTGGGCTTGCTCCTGGGCGCGCTCCTCGCGCTACCGGCGCTGCGGCTCGAAGGGCCGCAGTTTGCCCTGGCCACCCTCAGCTTCGCGGCCCTCAGCACCACGGCCCTCAACGAGTTGGAGGGCCTCACGGGCGGCGCCCAGGGCCTCAGCCTCGAGCGCCCTCCCTTGTTCGGGCACGCGGTCACCCCGGCGCTCTTCTACTGGCTGTGCATGCTCCTGCTGGCCCTGGTCTGGATGGTGATGCGGAACCTGCTGTCCTCCCAATGGGGCCGGGCCTTCGAGGCCCTGCGTGACAGCCCCATCGCCACGGACGCCATGGGCGTGGGCACCTACTACCACAAGGTCGCCGCCTTCTCTCTGGGCTCTGGCCTCGGCGGGCTCGCGGGTGGCCTCTATGCCTTCAACTTCCAGTACCTCCAGCCGCAGAGCTTCGTCTACGAATTGACGATCATCCTCCTGCTCGGCGTGGTGCTGGGCGGACGCAAGAGCCTGTGGGGCGCCTTCGTCGGGGCCACGGTGGTGGTCCTGCTCCCCAACCTGCTGTCCAACAGCCTGCTCTTCCATCTTTTCAGCGGGGCTGGATTCGCCGTGGCCCTGGTGTCGGGCCTGCGGGGTCTGGTGAAGAAAACCACGCGCCCCTTCCAGGCCTTCGCTCCCGTCGTGGCCATGGGCATCCTCGCCATCGGTGGCTTCTTCGTGGAGAACACGGAGGATTGGCGCAAGGGCATCTTCGCGTTGATGCTGTTTTCCGTGGTGGTGGGCCTGCCTGAAGGCGTCATGGGGTTCCTGGCCATCTTCCTGGCCAAGCTGTTCCGCGTGCCACCCTCGGCCCTGCCGGAACCCTCGGACCTGGATGGGGTGCTGCCCCCGCGCGCGCAGGGGGATGGCCCCATGCTGGTCCTGGACGACCTCAGGCGGCACTTCGGCGGTGTGAAGGCCGTGGATGGACTGTCCATGCAGGTGCGCGCCGGCACGATCCACGGCCTCATCGGGCCGAACGGCTCGGGCAAGAGCACCGTGGTGAACGTGATCTCCGGTCTCTACACCGCGACCTCGGGTGGCATGTCCCTCCGCGGTTCCGAGCTGCCCCAGGGGAGCCTCAATCGGGTGGCCCGGGCGGGCGTGGCGCGCACCTTCCAGAACCTCCAGCTCTTCAGCGACCTCACGGCCATCGAGAACGTGATGGTCGCGCTGAAGGGGGTCTACAAGATGCCCCTGCCCCTGGTGCTCCTGGGCTTCGCCCGGCTCGAGGAGCGGCGCGCGCAGGCCGATGCCCTCGCCCTGCTGAACCTCATCGGACTGAAAGACCAGGCCCGGACCAAGGCGAAGGATCTCACCTACGGCGCCCAGCGCTTCCTGGAGATCGCGCGGGCCCTGGCCCGCAAGCCCGACCTGCTGATCCTCGACGAACCCGCGGCGGGGCTCGCCCACCCGGACGTCATTCAGCAGATCGAAATCATCCGGCGGGTCCACGCCCGGGGCGTCACCATCATCCTCATCGAGCACCACATGGACGTGGTGAGCGAACTTTGCGACCAGGTGACCGTGCTGGACGGCGGCAAGGTCATCGCCGAGGGCGCGCCCGACGTGGTCAAGCGGCATCCCAAGGTGATCGCGGCCTACCTGGGCACGGCCAGTGGCTCCGGGCCTTCCGACGGCGCCGAACCGCTGCCCGCGTGAAGGAGACCGGCATGCTCGTGGTGGATGATCTTCATGCGGGGTACGGTGCCAGCGAGGTGCTCGTCGGCACCTCCCTGACCGTGAAACCAGGCGCCGTGGTGGCGCTCATCGGGGCCAACGGCGCCGGCAAGACCACCACCATGCGCGCCATCTCCGGCTTGCTTAGGCCCTCCCGCGGCCGCGTGGTGCTGGACGGGAAGGAGGTGCAGGGCCTCGACGCCTCCCGCATCGCCCGCCTGGGCCTCGCCCACTCGCCCGAGGGTCGCAAGGTCTTCGGCCCCCTGTCCGTGGAGGACAACCTGCTCCTCGGCGCCTACGCGAGGCTCCCCCGGTTCTTCGGCTTCCGATCCCGCGCCCAGGCCGACCTGGACCGCATCTACGAGCTGTTCCCCCGCCTCAAGGATCGCGCCCGCCAGTCCGCCGGAACCCTGTCGGGCGGCGAGCAGCAGATGCTCGCCATCGGCCGGGCCCTCATGGCCCGCCCCAAGGTGATGCTGCTGGACGAGCCCTCCATGGGCCTCGCGCCGGTCATCGTGCAGGAAGTCTTCCACACCATCCGGCGCCTCAAGGAAGAGGGCATCACCCTCCTCCTCGTGGAGCAGTTCGCCAAGAGCGCCCTCGAAGTGGCCGACTACGCCTACGTCATGGAGCGCGGCCACATCGCCGTCGAAGGCACCCCCGAGGAACTGGGACGGAACGAGCGCGTGATCGCGGCCTACCTGGGCTGACCAGGGTTGGCCCCCGGCCCGCACTTGCGCTAGGATGGACCTCTGCCGCGGGCGTAGTTCAGTGGTAGAACGTCAGCTTCCCAAGCTGAATGTCGCCGGTTCAATCCTGGTCGCCCGCTCCAAACCAGAAGGCCCGCCAAATGGCGGGCCTTCTGGTTTGGAGCTGGAGGAAGACTGGGCTGGGGCGAACGTGCCCTACCCCTTTCCCTGCGACTTCATCTCCAGGTACCGCTTGGCTTCGCGGCGTAGGAGTTCGGCGACGTTGCGATCCTTCACCAGCAGCTTCATGTCACTTTCGAGCAGCCGCTTGAAGTGGGTCATGGCCAGGGGGAGCGGGGTGCGCGGGTTCAGGACCAGGGCCTTGGTGATGGTGTACTTCTTCATCCACTCGCGGTTGCCCGCGATGATCCGCAGCACCTCATCATTCACGGTGCGCATCTGGGCGATGTAGGCCACCTCGCCTTCCGTGATGCGGCCGTTCCGCATGACGTTCACCTGGATGAGGCGATTGGCCTCGCGGATGAGGATGGTGCGCTCCTCCTTGCCCCCCTTGATGGCGAGCATGATCTTCTGGTTGGTCCGGAGCCTCGCCACGCGCTGGGAGAGCGTGAGGACGATCTCCTGGCCCTGGTCGTCCACCAGGGGCTTCTGCGCCAACAGACGCCGCTCGGCAGCCATCTCCTCGGATTCGATCTCCGCCGCCGCCTCCTCCTGGGACTTCTCCTTGGGCAGGGGCAGCTCGGCCCAGGCCTTGTCCAGGTGCCCGGCCTCCACCTCGTCGAGGATCTCCAGGCGCTCCTTCTTGACCTCCTCGGGGACCAGGCGCAGCACGTCGAAGCGGTACTCGTTCACCCGGCGCTTGATGATGTACTCGCCCTCGGGGTGCTCCTCCAGCAGGTCGAGGATCCTCGGCCG